>CAZITU010000001.1:0-116300 GCA_964542245.1 uncultured Nitrospirales bacterium
CCGATCCGAAGGCGACCCCGAGTATGCCACCTGTAATAAGGACTTTTCCGTTGGGCAGGAGCGTGGCGGTGTGTCTAGTTCTAGCCTGGGCCATGGAGCCGCTGGTCGTGAAGGCACCGGTCTGGGGGTCATACAACTCGGAGGAAGTGAAAACCGAACTGCCAAGCGGGAAGTTTGTATCGTTTTGGCCTCCTACGACGAGCACCTTGCCATTCGGCAACGGTGTCGCCGTAAAGAGGTAACGGTCCTGGCTCATTGCCCCTGTGGCGGTGGCCGTCCCCGGCGTATCGGCGAGTGCGGAAGGCACGGCCCACGGCAAGATTCCTATCGCGAGAATCGTAAACACAACCACTGTTACTGGTATGACAGCGATCATTCCAAGCGAGCGGCATTTAACCTTCATGGCCTTCCCCCACAAAAACACAAACGCCCTTGCAGAGAGATTCCCGCAAGGGCGTTGCGCTGAGACAATCCTTGGATTGTTAGCCTGAGTTATCTTTCCTGGATTCTTGGAATTAGTGCGTGAGGAATCTGTCTGTCTGTCTGTCTGTCTGTCTGTCTGTCCATGTTTCGACCTCCAAGTTTTCATGGCGTTATTCTTGGTGGTCCGCTGCCAAAATAGAAGGCGCAACCGAATTCCTCTCCTCTCTGAGAGGTCATCCCGTCTGCGCCTTCAACTTGCAGGCCGCTGATCCTGCCCGCTCGGGATCTTTGAAAACACAAACGCCCAAGGGGGTGGCTCCCGCATGGGCGTTGCACAACAAGAAAAGATTCTGAATTCTAGGCCGGGTTACCCCGGGTCGAGGTCACTGGATAGGGCCACGGTGCGCAACTCCACAAGTTTACTCTGAACGCAAAACTAAACCGGATTTTGGGGTCGGTCAATAGAAAACTTATGTAAAATTTTCTCTGTCAGGGAAAACCTGACAGGTGTCGGGGCAAACACCCGACAGAAATTACCCTGTATCTGAACCGATACAGTGGAGCCGAAAGGACGCGGAATGAAAGGGAGGGTGACCTCCCCCCACCCTCACCCTCCCCCGCAAGGGGGGAGGGACTATCTGGAGATGGAGGAAACTAGGAGCGCATGGTGAGTGGGGTTCATGCTCACGCCGGGGGGCGGTCGCAGGGATCCGGCGACGCCGCACGCCGGTTCTCTCTGGCCAAGGCCAGCAACCCGAACGCGACCCAGCAGATCTCCCGGAGGCGGCGCACGATCGCAAAGGTGACTCCGGCCGCCTCGGTATAGCCGAAGGCCACGAGCAAGAGAACGGTGCCCGCCTCCTGGCCGCCGACGCTGCCGGGGATAAATGCCGTCCCGCCCTTGACGAACACGGCCAGCGCCTCGATGGCGATCGCACTGAGAACATCCACCGGCACACCGAGAAAGTAGAGGATCAGGTACACTTCCAGGGCCCCCACCATCCAGCCCGCGAAGAAGGACAGAAAGGACAGCAGAAAGCCCCGCCGGTCCCGCTTGTAGAAATCTCCGATCGCGGTATCCAGCATCTGGAGTTTGTGCTCCCGTGCCTTGAGCCACCGGACCCTCAAGCCGAGACGTTCGAGCAGTCGAAGGGAACCGATGAACAGACCGCGCCGCTGGACGGCGATGAACAGGCCGACCCCGAATCCCATCGCGCCGAGTCCGACAAGGCCTGCCACAAGCAGGTCGTCGGGTCTGCTCAGGAGGATCGCGCTGAGCCCCAACCCGATCACGATGAACAAGACCTCGGCGAGCGTCATCGTGGTTTTGGCGGTGACGACCGACGCCAGCCCGTCTATCAGGGGAACGTTGTGTCGGCTCAGCATGTAGGCCTTCACCGGTTCGCCGCCAAGGTACGCGGCCGGCGTGGTGAAGTTCACGGCTTCGCCGGCCATGCGGGTCATGAAAAGGCGGTCATACCGGATTCGGTCCGCGTGCCGACCCAAGGTGTAACGCCAGCCGAAGGCGTCCAGCATGTAACTGATCACCGACGGCAGCATGATCCAAACGAGGTTGAAGCCCAGCTTGTGGATTTCCCCAGCCAGCGTGGCCGGTCCGATGTAGATCACAAGCCCGCAGAGCACGGCGACGCCCAGCAGGAGAAGGGCGAACGTGAGTCGCTTCATCACCCCCGCCCTCCCCTCCCCCCTCGAGGGGGAGGGCAAGGGAGGGGGGCACGCCATGACGAAGTACGGAGGATGATTGCTCCCATCTTACTTTCGATCGGCGATCGGCGCTCGCAACTGCCAGGCCAGCGCGGGCCAGAAGACGTTGGAGCCGACGGCGGCGAGCAGGAGGAACCACTCGACGTGGCCGATGAGGGCAAGCGCCAGAATGAGGACCGAGAAGTCGCGGCTCGCCAGACGGTGGAGTATCGCCTCCACCCGCCGGCGGCGTGTGGGAGCAAGGTCAGCCTTCATCCGGATCGCTTGCTGGACGACCACGAACGCCGCGACGTTCCCGACGGTCGCCAGTCCCCCCAAGAGCACCGCGAGCGCTCCCCATCCGGCATGGTACGCGGCCCAGGCCATTCCCGCGTAGAGGGCGACATGCACGACGTTATCGAGGAGCACATCCAAGCGCTCGCCCAAAGGGGATTCCATAAATTTGAGCCGGGCCACCTCGCCGTCGCAGCAATCCAACACGGCTGAGAGCTGGAACAGGAGCGCGCCCGCAAGACCGGCGGCGTAGCCTCCCACCGCAAAGGCCGTCGCGGCCAGCAAGCCGACCGCGGTGGCGAGAATCGTGACGCCGTTGGGAGTGATCGGTGTCCGCAACAGCCCCAGCGTGATCCACTTCGAGCACGCGCGGTTGAAATGCCGGTCCACGAAGCCTTCGAGGCCGCCTTTGAGCGACCGGAGCAAGGTCCACTCCGCCGCAGCCACTTCATCATCCGTCCCGCTCCGCACCTCGTGATACCAGTCCGCTTCCAGCGGTAAGATCTTGACCTGGCCTTGCCGGAGTCCTCGTTCGAGCGCGGTCTGCAAAGGGTTGGGGCCGTCCTGGGGATGCGTCCAGCTCGATGACGCGCCCTGCGAGGTAAATCCTTCCGGAATCGCCACGAGGTCAACGTCCAGCGCGAGAGCGGCCGTCTCCTCCACCGTAACGACTCCGCCCTCTCCCCCCTCCCTCACCCTCCCCCTCGAGGGGGGAGGGATGGGTGGGGGTGATCCCTCCACAGCAAGAACTTGTTCGCTTAAGGACGAATGCCTCTCGTCAACCACCGAGTCCCGGACCACGACCACCGGCTCGCCTTTCCCGCCCGCTTCCCGCACGCGGGTCACCAAGCTTGCGGGAAAGACGGCGTTGGTCCCCGCTACAAGGTACGCCGCCCCCAGCATGCCCGAGAGGACCTCCCATGTCCGAGGATCTTGCGGGGGAAATTCACGGACCGGAAGCCATCGCACGTCCATCCGGACTCGTTGATCGTCTTGGAGCTGCCGCCGCATGGCTTCCGTCTCGGCTCCTCCCAGCACCACGCACCGCGTGATGCCCCCGCGCTGCAAGGTCAAGATGGTCCGCTGAAGCAGGGAGAGCCCGCCGACGACCATCAGGGGGCTGACCGGTGGCCGCTCTCCCGGTCGGTCAAAGACCCGCGCGGTCGTGAGAATCAGCGCGCTGTCGATCGGGGAATGTTCCATCAGCTCTCAGATCTCAATGTAGAGCTCGTCGTCACGCTGCGTCAGCGGATACACCGTCGCATGCGCCGGACGGCCATGGCTGTCGCCGGTTGCAAGGTCGAACTTCCACCCGTGCATGGGGCAGCGGACCGCGCAGACCGGCCCCTCGCCCCAGTTCTCAAGGGCCCCCCGAATCAGCGGTCCCTGGCGATGAGGGCACGAATTGTTCAGGGCGAAAAAGCGGCCCTCGACGTGGAACACCGCCACGTCCACGCCGTTCACCTTGACGAGCTTGCGTTCGCCGGCCGGAATCTCGGAGACCTTGGCCAAGAAGGTCACGCGGCATACCCCCAGAGCTTGACGACGGCCGTCGTCACCGGCTGGCTGTACACCTTGTACTTGAGCAGCGTGTCGAGGCCGTCGCACGTCCGCTCGAGGTTCGTCTCCATCCCCGGAAAGTCCGGCCAGCCCTTCTCGCACTTGTGTTTCAGGATCCACTCGAGTCCGCGCTCGATCGCCCGGTCACACTGCGCCCGCGTCCCCAGAATGCTGCACACCAGCATGATCGAGCGGGTGCAGTCCATCGTGTGGTCCACGTTCTCGCCGTCCCACGAGCCGTCGGCCGCCTGCACCGACAGCAGCTTCTTCACACCCTTCTGACAGCACTCCCGAACGTTCAGCTCTTCGGTCAGCACCATGTCGGCCACGATGGAGTCCTGGATCAGGTGGGCCGTGATCTCCACGCCGGTGGGATGGAATTCCGGATCGTACCAGCCGCCGTCGGACGCTTGCCGATCAAGCATGAAGCACATCCCTTTGCGCCATGCGGCTTTGACCTGCCCGATCGTGGATTCATCCACGACGTTCTTGCCGACGGCCATGAGGACATCGAAGAAGCTGACCGGGTGGCTGACGGCGTCCAGATCGGCCCATGACGGGTCCGACCATTTCCCGTCTTCTTTTTGCGTCTCGAGAAAATAGCGGACGCACTTGCGGACCGCTTCGGTGATCCGAGGGTTCTTTAACAGAAGATTCCCCCGGATCAGCATGAGGGAGCAGAAGGCCGTCACCCACGCGGCGCTCTGCTTATCGGACGACAGCTTACCCCAACCCCCATCCGCGTGCTGGCAGTCCACCAGGGCGAGATACTCAGCCGGATGCTGGGGAGTGGTCTTCATGTGAAGCAGCACCCGGAGCGCGTGCGCCACCAGCTCCAGGTCCTGATCGCCCTTGGTCAGGCTCCAGTGCGGGTGCTCGGACATCAAGTAGTCGTACTCGCGGTCAATGATCGGCTGAATCTGGTCCATGCGAATGCTCATCTCTCCTCCTTACCGGCCCCCGACAAATCTTCCTCACAAACTTTTCCCTCCCCCCGCCCCTCCTTACAAAGGAGGGGTATTGAGTCTCGGCACTATCTCCCGCTCGGCGCGTGCGACGTCCTCCGGGAAATCAATCTCGATCCAGGGCCGCCCGCCCACCGTCTCGTAGCCGACGGTGACGTTGCGGAAGAAGGCCTCCCACGTGTCCTCATATTCCAGGTCCAGCTCGCCTCTCATCACGAACGGCTCCATCGCGGCCAGCATCGCGCGGGCATCCTCCCGGCTGACCTTCAGGAATCCCACGCCCTCGCCGATGAAGTCCCCCCCACCCAGTCCCTCCCCCTCGAGGGGGGAGGGGCGGGTGGGGGTGGGAACCCTCTTCGTCAAAGCCACGACCCGTCCGTCTCGTACCACCGCCATCCGCTCCTCCGAGTGCTGGCGGACCGTCTCGTCAATCAGGATGGCGTTGGGATGGGGTGAGTTGACCAGCCGCGCCACGAACGAACCGGGGCACAGGACATCCGCATCCATAATCAACAGATCGTCGTCGAACGCGACACGGGCCAGCCAGAGGGAATACAGGCTGCCCCGCTGATATTGATCGTTGACCACGTACTGGAGAGCCAAGCCGCGGTAGCTCTCGCCGACCGCCGCTCGGATCATCGCCTGCTTGTGGCCCACGACGAGGACGGCGGTCTTGATGCCGATCTCCAGCAACGCGTCCAGATACCTGGTCAACAGAGACCGTCCCCCCAGCTCAATCAGGCATTTGGGGCGCTCCTTGGTCACCGCCGCAAGCCGCTTGCCGACACCCGCCGCGAGGAGGATGGCTTTCATAAGGACCCGACTTTCACGCGTCCGCCTTCGCCTCGGCCGCCTTCTTCGCTTCCGCTTCCTCCAGCGCTTTTTCCTTCGCCTCGAGGGCCGCGGCTTCTTCCGCCGCTTTCGCCGCTTCCTCCTCGGCCTTCTCCCGCTCCGCCTTCTCCTTGCGCTCGCTCTGCAGGCGCTCCATCTCGTCCGCCCGTTCGACGCCGAGTTTCTGCGCTTGCGGCAGCACCTCCTCGAACGCCGTCAAAAAGCCGTTGATATCGGCCTCTGTCAGGGCCCCCATATTGGCCACGCGGAAGATGTTCGCAGCGAGTTGGGCTTGGCCGGCGTAGATGATGTAGCCCCGCTCGCGGAGGAGGTCGTGCAAGTGATCGTAATAGACGCCCTCCGGCAGGTGAAAAGCCGTGAGCGAGCTCGACCACAACGGCTCGCGCAGGTAGAACTTCATGCGGATGGCCCGCATCCAGTTCCGGATGATCCGCGCCATTTTGCGGTACCGCGCCACCCGGTTGGCCACGCCTTCTTCCAAGAGCTCGTTCAGGGCCTCGTCGAAGGCGTAATAGAGCTGGACCGCCGGCGTGAAGGGGACCGAACCTTCCTCCTGCTCCTTGTAGTAGGTAGGGAGATGGAAGTACACCGACCGCCGCTCGTAGTTCACCATCTGCTCCATGATGTCCCGGCGAACGAGGATGAACCCGAGGCCCGGAAACCCTTGGATGCACTTGCCCGACGAGCCGGCGATCAAGCCGACGTTGCAGGCAGTGAAATCAATCTCTTCACCGGCGAGGCTGCTGACGCCGTCAACGAGGAGGGTCCGACCGGCTTTCTTGGCGATCGCGCCGATCTCCTTGATCGGATTGAGCATGCCGGTGGACGTCTCATGGTGGACCGCCGCCACCACCTGGATCGCGTTGTTCTGCCGCAGGGCCACGGGGATCGGCTCGACATTAAAGCGCTGATCCCACTCGCCGGGGAGCTCCGCGGTCTGAATTTTGTGCGCGGCCGCGATCGCCGCAATCCGCTGCGAGTACACGCCGTTCTTGATGACCATGAGGCGCCGTCCCGGGGCGATACAGGAGGTGACCGCCGCCTCCACCGCCGCCGTGCCGGAACCGGTCACAAGAAGCGCGACATACTGCGCCACCACCTTGGGAGCGAACGCGAGAAGCAGCTTTTCGCGGATGCCTTGCATCAGATCGGCGAAGTCTGACTCGCGGTGGCAGATGTCCGGGCGCTGCAACGCCTGCCGGACTCGCTCGGACACGTTCACAGGACCTGGATTTAATAAAATCACGACGGTACTCCTCTCAACGCAGCCTGTCGAAACCGATCGGTCATCGCCGCAGGCTCGATCCCGACACGCCCTACATCATCAGCCATTTCCGATACCTTCACGAGCAGAAAACTCGGGCCCTCTTGCTTCAGCATGGTCTTTGCTTCATGCACCAGATCGTCCAGTTCCCGCACTCGTTCCACATTGCGATAACCGGCGGCTTTGGCCGCCTGCTCCAGGCGGACGGACTGCGAGATGGTAGGCTGGTTGCCGGTACTGCCATAGACTTCATTATCGAACACGATGTGGAGAAAATTCTTCGGCTTCAGGGCCCCCACCGTGGCCAGTGTGCCCATGCCCATCAACACGTTCCCGTCGCCGTCGAAGACCACCACTTTGCGGTCCGGCCGCGCCAGCGCGATGCCAAGCCCGATCGCCGGGGCTACCCCCATGGATCCGATCATGTAAAAGTTCTCAGGCCGATCCCGCAACGCGTACACCTCGCGAGAAGGGAATCCATTGCAGACCACCACAAGCTCGTCGGTCAGCAAAGCCAGCACGGCGCCGATGGCGCGGCCGCGGCTGGTCAGAACGCCCTCCTCCGGCCTCACGACAGAATCCCTTTCTTAATCAGCAAGGCCACCGGGATCCGCTGCTTCATAAACACCTGGGCCGCCCACCCTATATCCTCGCGCGCCGACTCAGCCCCGAGCGTGCGGTGAGGGATGCGGACCAGATCGAGCATCCGCGTCATGACCTGTCCCATGACGAGGTGTTCGGGGGCGTCCTTTCCGTCATGGCCTCGCCAGGAGATCAGCAGCAGGCAGGGCTGCAAATAGATCAGGTTCAGCGAGATCAAGGCGTTCAGGGACGTCCCGAGCCCGGAGTTCTGCATCAACACGGCCGGGACCTTGCCGCCCATGAAGGCTCCCGCGGCCATCCCCACCGCCTCGTCCTCCCGAACCGCCGGAACATAGGCCCGCTGCTCGATGAGCGTGGCGATGATCCCGCCCAGCGTCGAATCGGGGACACCGGTGAAGAAGTCAAATCCGACTTCTTGCAGCAGGCTGACGAAGTCCTTTGAGGGAATCGGCATCGGATATAAGGGCTTGCATTATAACGAAGCGCGGGAGGCTTCTCAAGAGCGACATCGCCTTGACACCGGCGCTTCCCGGCGATATTCTCCGACCCGAAATTGTGTAGAGAGGGTAAGAGCCCGCGTCATGTCCAGGGAAATGGAAATCAATATCCGGCCGCTTTTTGCCACACCCTTGTTGGTGTTCACCATCCCGGACTATGAGCGGATCAACAAGGAACTCCGCTCCGCAATCCTCGAGCGAGAGAAAACGACGCCTGCCTATTCGGATCATGAGGTGGTCGGATGGTCGTCGCCCCACGACATGACAATGATGGAATGGGCCGGGCCGGTCATGAAGGATTTGCTCACCCCCGTGATCGAGGTCGCCACCCAAGCGACGGAGTTCTCGGACAGGGCTCCCGATCTCACCGGCTCACGTCCGCGCTGGCAAGTGGTGGAAACCTGGGCAAACGTGCAGCGTAAAGGCGGGAGCAACGCGGCTCACCCGCATCCCGGCACCTTCTGGTCCGGCGTCTACTACGTTGACGTCGGCGATATCACCGACCAAGGCGGGTGCGGCGGCGATTTGCAACTCTACGACCCGAGGGGATGCTTGCCGACCATGCTCGCCCCCCACCTGCGTTATGCCATGCCTGAACTGCACGATGCGGGGCGAAGCATCAACCTGACGCCGGTGAACGGCCGGTGCGTGCTGTTCCCCGGCTGGGTGTCCCACGCCGTCGGCACGTACACCGGCAACGCCCCGCGCATCAGCGTGGCCTTCAACCTGCACCCCATCCTCGAAGAACTCCGGGACCGGCGCTCCAACGCGCCGTCGGAGTCCACGTAAGATGGTGTCGAGGCCTTTCCTCCAATGAAGCTGATCATCCTTTTCGTGGTCGTCGGGATTATCTTTTTGCAGTACGCCACTCCCAGTTTCCATCTCAGAGCGGGCGTCGGTGAGGACACTCAGAATGTCGTCACGGAGAAGCTGGGCAAGCCGCTGCAAACGGTAGACAATCTGGACGGCAGTTCCGTATGGACTTTCAAAACCGAGAAGATCCCGTATTTGTGCGTGGAGTACATCGTCACCTTCGCGCCGAAAACCGCGAGCGAGGACACGACACAACCGCCCCCCAGCGAGCAGCCCGCACGATTGGTTTTGAGCAAGTGGACGTGGCGGTGGTGCCCGGCCGCCAAGCAGGGGTAGGTCGGGTCACTCAGCGGGTGGAACGGCCAATGGGCAGCGCACTCCTGATGGCCCATATCCGAGGCCGCTACCTCGCTCTCAAACGACGTTTGGCTCTTCTCACGATCGGGTCCTTCGCTCCCTACCCTCCGGCACCAGACGGGATCAAGCTCAGCCCCAGTTGGGAGCATTTTGCCGCCTACGACACCGCTCCCCTCCGCCTCTCGTGGACCCGAGCCGGTATGTCCGACCCGGCTCAGTGGCAAAGAGCAGCCCGTGCCAAGCTTGCGGAGCTCCTAGGGTATGAAACCTCTCGCACGAAGCCGGCCGTGGCGGTGCAAGTGGACTTCAGCTTGCCCGGCGGATTGCGGAGACGTCGCGTCTATCTGAAATGCCGCGAAACGAGGATCATTCCCGTTGATCTCGTGTGGAACGGCTCCAACCGGCCCAGGCAGCCGGTGATGCTGTGCCTCCAAGGCCACAACTCCGGCGCCCACCTCTCCTGGGGAGAAGCACGCATGCCGGCCGATCCCTTGAAGATCGCAAGCGGGGCGGATTACGCCCTCCAGGCGGTCCGCAGGGGCTATGTTGCCGTGTGCATCGAGCAGGCTTGCTTTGGCGAACGCCGCGAGCTGGAGATCGCCGATCCATCTCCCCACGCATGTTTCGACGCGGCTCATCACGCGCTTCTGCTCGGCCGCACCCTACTCGGTGAGCGGGTGACCGATGTCTCCTCCGTCATTGACTGGTTGGAGGCCGATTCTGCCGGGATCGCGCTTGACTCCGGACGGGTTCACGCGATGGGCAACTCCTCAGGGGGTGACACAAGCGTATACGCGGCCGCCGTAGATACGCGGATAAAGGGGGTCATCGCAAGCGGCTGTCTCGGCTTTTTCCGGACGACGATCGGGCGCCGCGCCGCCTGCCCCGATGCCATCATCCCCGGCATCCTGAACTGGCTTGAATACGACGACATCGTGGCGCTCTGTGCGCCCAGAGCCTTCCTGGGGATTTCAGGGCTCACCGACCACATCTATCCGTTCCGTGAAACGGAAGCCGTCATTTCCTCGGCATCAGCGATCTACCGTGCCTTCGGGGCGGACCGGAACCTCCGCGCCGTTCCGGGGCCCCACGGCCATCGGTTCTACCCGGAAGTGGCCTGGCCCGTTTTCGAGGAGATGAAGAAACAGCAGGGTGTTTAAACCTTTTTCAACGCCCCGCTTGTCTGGCAGCGCGGGGAAACCACAGGACTTGAGTTCGGATCCCCCACCTTCGCCAGTTCTCCGGCAGCTCGGCAGACTCCCCTCCCTCGCTGGCCATCTCGCGAAGAAGGAGTCCTCATCGCCGCCCCCGAGGTCCTAGCCCTCAGCACACTACTGAGCTAGCAGGCACCCTATGATGAAAGCAGCAGACCCTCCCATACCAGCCGCTCCTGAGCAGAAGTCTGCTTCTGCCACTTGTTCTGCCTTTCCCTCATCGACTCCCAAAACCTTTCCCGCAACTCTGGGTTCATCTTCAGTTCGTACCCGTAACTGGGCTGCTGCCGTGACCCGCTGTGCTGCTTGGTTTGGGTCGTCCTTGCGGAGAAACATAAATTTGGCTGCCGGGGTTTTATGCCAGCCTGTTGGAGAGGAGGTAGAGGCCTTGATGTCTTCGGAAATGGCCGCGTCCATGTAGAAGACTGCTCGTTCGTAATCCCGGAAGTCGAAAGCTGTCCAGGCAAGGAAGTAGTAGGGTGTTCCTTTATGGCACCGACGGAATTTCTCAGGAAACTTCTCTACGAGCAGTTTCAGCCGCGTTTCGTAGAGCTCAAAACGGTCGTAAGGCAAATGCTTTCCTTCGGGGACGTTGCCAGGGAAGAAGCGCCCATTGGAAAAGAAGGCTTCCTGCGCATCGGAATCGTTTTCGTCGAGTTGTTCGAAAAGTTCGAGGAACTCTTGCTGGAAAGCCTGATCATTCATGGCGTCACACCTATAGCAGCAAACGGGGACAGGCAACTTTTCGGAAAAAGAAGCCAGTCCCTTCCATCTACTTCAGATTCTTCTTGAGCAACCCGAAGATCCCGCGGACGACTTCGCGGCCGATCCCTTACAAATCTTCTGGTGTGAGCCCGGTCACCTTTGCAAGACGAGACAGCATGCGAGGACCGATTTCTTCGCGATCATGGAAAGCAAAGACGGCGTCAGCCCAACCTTCTCGCTCAAGAACACGATGAGAGCCGGACTCGCGCTTGATACGCCAACCTATACGGAGCAGAGCAGAAAGGACTCGTGACGCTTGTGTCGCAGGCCAGCGGCTCACGCGGCCACGAACGACACGTTCAATAACTCCTCTGGGACAGCTTCACCGTGCTCTAAGCGGTCGGCAAGGACTCGCAGCGCCAACGCTTGCACTGCGGCCAAGGCTTCCCCACGGGTCTGACCATAAGCCATCACTCCCGCGAGGGCCGGAACCTCTCCAATCCAGCGCCCATCCTCTTCACGTTCCAGCTCGATCTTGAACTGTGCCTGGCTCGGCATCGTTGCTCTCCTTGCGCTTCGGCGATCTGATCCGACTCAAAAACTGGAACTATGATAGACAGAAAACAAGCACCGAGCAACTGTTCTCACTTTAGGTTCTTTTTCAGCAGCCCGAAGATCCCCCGACGACTTCGCGGCCGATCTGGCGGGTCAGATCCCCCAGCCGCCGCTGAGATGGATGTTCGCGCCGGTGACGTACCGCGCCTCGTCGGAGAGCAGAAACCGGACCGTCGTCACCGCATCGCGCAACTCGCCGACGTAGCCCGCCGGGATCTTCTTCACCATGCCGGCCAGCTCCGCCTCGGGCGCGCTCCCCGAATTGACGAAGCCCGGCGAGACGGCGTTCACCGTGATGCCGTGCGGGGCCAGCGTCCGCGCCAGCGTGCGGGTCAGAATCAGGACTCCCGCCTTGGCGATGTAATGGGCCGTCACCTCGGGCTGGGCCACCATCTGGTCGGCATTGGCCATCGAGAAGCTGACGATCCGCCCCCATTTGCGCGCCTTCATCCCACCCGAGACGGCCTTGCTCATGTAGAAGACGGCGTGCAGGTTGTGCGCGAACATCTCGGTCCAGCCGGCCGGCGTTTCTTCCAGGACATTGATCCGGTGGTAAGGACCGGCGCAGTTGAGGAGGGCATCCACCGAGCCGAATTCCTTTTCCACCTTGCGGACAAAGGCCTCGGCTGCCGCCGGGTCCGACACATCACACCGCTCGGCCAACACGCGCCGCCCGGCTTGTTTAATCAGCGAGGCTGTCTCGGCGGCTTCGCGTTCGGAGGTCCGATAGCAGAGGGCCACGTCCCATCCGGCCGCGGCGAGATCCAAGCCGATTGCCCGGCCGATCCCCTTCGCGCCACCCGTGATCAATGCGACTTTCGCCATAGCAAGACCTTATATCATTCCTCTCAGCCTCTCACAATCTTTCATTCGGCACTTTCCCGTTGACTTTGCGGGCTAGTGTTTAGCACTATACCAACTCATGAAACAAGCATCCAAACTCCGAAAGTTGATGAAGCGGCCGGGCATTATCCGGACGGTCGGGGCCCATGACGCGCTCAGCGCCAAGCTGATCGAACGTGCCGGATTCGACGCGATCTGGGCCTCCGGGTTCGGCATCTCGGCCTCGCTCAAGTGTATCCCCGACGGCAGCTTCCTCACCATGACCGAGCAGTTGGAGGTGACCAAGAACATCGTCGAGACCGCGGACATCCCGGTCATCGCCGACTGCGACACCGGCTTCGGCAATGCCTTGAACGTCATGCGCACGGTCCAGGACTACGAGAAGGCCGGGATCGCGGGCATCTGCATCGAGGACAACGTCTTCCCCAAGCGGTGCTCGTTCTATGCCGGCGTCCGCCGCGAACTGGTCTCGATTGACGAGCACGCCGGCAAAGTCCGCGCGGCCAAGTCGGCGCAATCTTCCCCGGACTTCGTCGTGATCGCGCGGACCGAGGCGCTCATTGCGGGCTGGGGTCAGGACGAGGCGCTAAAGCGCGCCGAGGCTTACGCCGCCGCCGGGGCCGACGCCGTCCTGATTCACTCCAAATCGCCGACGTTCGACGAGTTGCGCGCCGTCTCACAGCGCTGGTCCGGCCGCGTCCCCTTGGTCGTGGTCCCCACCATCTTCGGCGCCGTCACGGCGGAGGAACTGGAGCGGCACGGCTTCAAGATCGTCATCTTCGCGAACCAGGTCATTCGCACCGCCATCAAGGCCATGCACGACACCCTCGAGGTGCTGAAGCGCGAGAACCGCGCCGAAGCGGTCTCGGACCGGATGGTGGCGCTGCAGGAGGTCTATGACCTTGTCGGCGTGACCAAGATGGAGGAGGACGAACGGAAGTTCCTCCCGGTGGGGGGCGAGAAGATCACGGCCATCATCCCGGCTGCCGGGTTCGAGAAACAACTCTTACCGCTCATCCAGGACAAGCCCAAGTGCTTGCTGGACATCAAGGGCAAGACGATCCTGGAACGGCAGGTGGCGACGCTGAACGAGGTCAACATCAAGGACATTGCCGTCGTGCGCGGATACCAGAAAGACAAGATCGCGATCCCCAACCTTCGCTATTACGACAACGACCGGTACGAGGAGACGGGTGACCTTGCGTCCATCATCTGCGCGGAGAACGAGCTGAAGGGCCGCTGTCTTTTGCTCTACGCGGACATCATCTTCGAGACCGGCATCCTCCTCAAGCTCATGAACAGCTCAGCAGACATCACCATCGTGGTGGACCAGGCCTGGGTGGACCACCACCGGCACAAGTTGCCGCGCCCGCATGTCAAACCGGACCTCGTGTGCCTGGACCATCCGCCTGCAACCGGCTACCGATTCGTCTCACCCGACGGTCCCAACCGGCTCACCAAGATCGGCCAGCACCTGGACCCGGATCAAGCCCACGGCGAATTCATCGGCCTGGCCATGCTGTCAGAACGCGGCACCGCTCTTCTCAAGTCCGCATACAAGAAAGCGGCGGCCACGCCAAACGCCCCCTTCCACGAAGCCCCCTCCCTAGCCAAGGCTTCCCTCACCGACATGCTCCAGGACCTGGTTGACCAAGGCCATCCCGTCTCCTGCGTTACCATCTATAAAGGATGGATGGAGGTGGACACCTTCGAGGACTACCAACAGGCCTGGGCCGAACTCAAAAAATAAGTCGGGACGGTGTAGTGCGGTTTTTCAGACGGGTGACGCCGGTTGGGGGTCCCCCGGCACATACAGACGAGTCTTCGAGTCGAAATGGGGCGGGGGTAACCGGCGGCAGGACCCGTCTGGATTCTAGTTAGAACAACCCGACGATCCGCCCTGTCTCTGTGTCGAGGTCAATCTTCTCGCCGGCCGGGCGGCTCGGCAAGCCCGGCATCAGTTGGATCCCGGAGCACACCGCGGTCAGGAACTCCGCGCCGGCGAGAATCCGCAGCTTGCGCACGGGAAGGGTGAACCCCGTGGGGCGGCCTTTCAGCGCCGGGTCATGCGACAGCGACAGCGGCGTTTTGGCCATGCAGATCGGGAACCGGCCATAGCCCAGGCGAGTCGCAAGCTCGATCTGAACCGAGGCTTCCGGCTCATACTTCACGCCGTCGGCGCCGTACATGCGGCGGGCGATCGTTTCAATCTTCCGCTCGATCGCGGCCGCATCCTCGTACAACAGCTTGAATGCTGATGGCTGCTCGCAAGCCTTCACCACTTCGTTTGCCAGTTCCTCAGCCCCGGCTCCTCCGTCCGTAAAGGCGGTCGAAACGGCAGCGGCGACGGCGCCGCTCTCGATTGCTCTCACCTTCACATATTCCAACTCATCCTTGGGATCATCCGGAAATGCATTGACCGCCACGACGGCCGGCACGCCGAACGCGCAAACATTCGCGATGTGCTGGTCCAGGTTCGCAACGCCTCGAGCGAGGGCCTCCCGATTGGGACCGGTCAAGGTGGAAGGGAGCGGCCGGCCGGGTCTGACTGCTCCGCCGCCCCCGTGGAGCTTGAGCGCGCGCAGGGAGGCCACGACGACCGCGGCCGCCGGCCGGAATCCGGAGACCCTGCACTTGATATTGAAAAACTTCTCGGCGCCCAGTTCGCTGCCGAAGCCCGCCTCGGTGATCACGTACTCAGCCGAGCGGAGCGCGATGGCGTCGGCCACAACCGAAGAGTTCCCATGGGCGATGTTGCCGAACGGACCCGTATGGATGATGGCCGGCGTCCCTTCCACGGTCTGGAGCAGGTTGGGACAGAGCGCCTCTTTGAGCAGGACGGCCATGGCCCCGGCGCAGCGAAGCTCCTCGGCCCGCACCGGGCGGCCGTCCTTCGTCATCCCCACCAAAATGTGATCAAGGCGCCGTCGCAGGTCTTTCAGGTCGGTCGCCAGCGCGAGGATCGCCATGACCTCGGAGGCCTCGGTAATCACGAACTGACCTCGCCGGCCGCTCTGCAACGTGACCTGCCGGAGGTCTCGGTCGCTCAATCCCAGAACCCGCGGCCAGGTGACCCGGTCCGAATTGATGTTCAGCGGGTTGCCGTGGGACACATGGTTGTCAATGAAGGCCGCCAGGAGGTTGTGGGCGGCGCCCACGGCGTGCGCGTCGCCGGTCAGGTGCAGATTGATCTCGTCCGGCGGGACCACCTGCGCGCGTCCCCCGCCGGATGCCCCGCCCTTGATGCCGAACACCGGACCGAGGCTGGGCTGACGCAGCGTGACCACCGCGCGGCGGCCGAGCCGACATAAGCCCATGGCCAGGCCGATGGCCGTGACTGTTTTCCCCTCTCCCAACGGCGTGGGGTTGATGGCCGTGACCAGAACGTACCGGCCCAAAGGCCTGCTTTGAAGTCGAGCGAGCGCAGCCAGCGAGATTTTGCCCTTGAAGCGGCCGTAGGGAACCAGTTCGTCGTCGAGGAGACCCAGGTCGGCGGCGAGCTCGCCGACCGGCTTCGCCGTGTTCATTTCGGCCGCAGGTCCGGGAAAAGCGACGCCAGCCGCATCGCAAGACCGAGATCCCCATCCACCCGCAAGCGGCCGCTGAGAAAGGCCGACACCCCGTTCAGCCTCCCCTCCAGAACGGCAAGGCAATCCTCACCCGCCATCGAGAGCGTGACATCGGGCGTCGGGTGGATGCCGGGGGTGACCCGGCATGAGCGGTCGGCGATATGGAGCTGATACTGCCCTCCGTCCTCCCCGGAGAGATCGAACTGATAGACGGCCGTCACGCCTTCGGCCGCTTCGGCGCAAAAACGGGAGGGGAGCGCATCAAAGAACTCACGCACGGTCGCAGGGTCCATTTGACAAGCCCTTTTCTGCTGTGCGAAAAGAAATCAACGTGGAGAATCCATGACTTGTCTGAAGTGCGGAGGGCCGACCGTTCCCCTCGTCCGCGACGGGACGACCACCAATCTCTGCATGGCCTGCGACACACCCAACCGGAATTGCACCTGGTGTCAGGTGCCGATGACCAAAAAGCTGGTGGGAAACGGCAAATTCCTGCACTACATCTGCCCGAAGTGTATCTTCCAACACACTTCGAAATTCTCAGTTTCCTGATTCACTTCGCCAGGCGCATCACCGCTTGCAACACCAGCAGCGCCGCCATCCCACTCGCAAACGGGGCTACCGAATAGGTCATCACGCTCTTCATGAGCCGGCTGCCCGGCCACTCCGGATGCCGGGACTGCTGGTCGCGATACACGAATTCAAAGGCGAGGATCAGATTGCTCAGGAAGAGGACGAAGGTGCGCAGGGTCCGCCCCCACGTGTACTGCCCGCTGAGCACGAAATCGAGGATAAAGAATCCTCCGACCGCATGGTAGGTCGGAATCACGACGACCTGAAAGATCCCGCCCAGGCGTCGCCACCAGGCCGTGCTCTCGACAGCGGTGGGTCCGCTCATGTCGCGGGAGCGGGAGGCGGAACTGCTTCCTCAGCAGCCTTCGCCGGCTGGGGAGGCGGTGACGGCATCTGCTGACCGGCCCGCACCCGGCCGGCTTTGCAATCCACACACACTCGAGGACGGTCCTTCAGGAACTTCCCGCCGCTGAGGCAGGCGTAGTGGACCACCTCGTTACAGGCTGTGCACCGTGCCCATCCCCCGGTCAGGAACGTGACGTTCCGGTAGAGGCCCTTCCGGCACACCGGGCAGGTGGTCGGTTGGATTTCCAAGGTCTGGGTCTCGATCCCTTGCTCGAGTCGTCGCCATCCCATACGGACACCGAGTATAGAGAACTCGACCTGCTCGCGCAAGCACACAGGCACCTGTCGGATGAGCCCTCCTTGACAGAACCATGCCCTCGGGGTACAAACCGTGCTCCATGGAGAACCCTGCCGCCGCCGGATCGGGTACCGTTGATAGCTGGATTGACCGGCGCCTCCATCGGCCGCTCTCGAACCGGCTGACCCGTGCTCTTCTGCGCACGCCCGTGACCGCCACGCAAGTCACCCTCCTCAGTCTCGTCACAGGGTTGGCGGCCGGGTGGTGCTTGAGCCTGGGCACGTCACTCGCCGGCCTGGGGGGGCTTGCGCTCTTCTGCCTCTCGGCCGTCCTGGACCATTCGGACGGAGAGTTGGCTCGCGCGACCTCTACAGAGTCAGCCCTGGGTCATTTCCTGGATAACGTCTCGGACGGCCTCGTGGGCCTGGCGGTGGTGGCCGGGATGAGCTGGACCATCGCGCATCATCTTCCGCCGGATTATCCGAGCTTCATCGGATGGACGATCGCCGCCGGGATCCCGTTGTGCTTTCTCGTAGAGTGGAGGCTGGAATCGCTACGAGCAGCCACTCCCCTGCCGGACCCGCGGCGACAGGCTCTCTTCCGCATCATGAATACCCTCACGTCCCGCGAACCGTTGTACGTTTTCTTGCTGCTCTACCTGATGGTGACGATGGTTGAAGGCGGCCTGGCCTGGCGAGGCTTAGCGTGGTCCTTCGCCGGCGGCGTGCATCTCTTCTGGATCGGCTTGGGCGCGCTGGGGTGTCGGTTCTTCGGGCTTCGCTCGATGCTCCACGGGCCGTCCACGGCGTGGGACAAAGAACCCGCAATCAGGTAAGGTGGTGCGTCGCAGCCCCGCGAGCAGGCTCACAGTCGCACGGGGAGGCTTGCTCATTCTTGCACTGGCGGCCTTGAGCCCGGCCGTGTGGGCGATCGAGGTTCAACCGACCCCCGCGCAGATCAACGCCGCGTTGGAACAGGGCCGAGTCGCAGCAACGGTCAAGCTCCCCCCGGTCGAGTTGTACGCCTGGTTCGGCCCGTCGAACGAGCCAGCGAACGAATTTAGGCCACGTGGATTCTTGATGACGAAGCTGGCGGGGGTGGCCGTCATGTCGGCCCACTTCGCGCTCCGGTCCGAGCGCCCGTCGGACCAGGAGCTTCGCAGGATTTTGGACGACCAGAACCTCCAGATCAGCATCACGCTGTACGGCGATCGGCGGGATTTCGCGGCGAGCACGTTCGTCATGCTCACGCAAGGCGACCGGAAAATCATGCCGGTGCACGTGCGGTCGGACGCCACGGCCGACCGCACGTCCGCCTGGCCGAAGTCGCCGGCCTATCGTGCCAAGGTCGTCGCCTCCTTCCCCTACGGCGACTTTGATCCGCACGCGAAAACGCAGGTCTCCGTCTTTCCGCGCGGCGGCGGCGAAATCTCCTTCGATCTGGACTTTGCCTCCATCCCATGACTCCTGTTTTCCCCTCCTTTCTCTCAACGTGCTATACTGCTTGCAGCCGATTAAGAGGTGCCGTCATGGGCAATGTCGAGAATCTCGAACGCCAGGTGAAAGATTTTTCCCCCGAGGAACTCGCGGCATTCCGCAGTTGGTTTCTTGCTTACGATTGGGCGGCGTGGGACCGCCGACTTGAGCAAGATGTCAAGGCCGGCAAGCTCGATGCACTCGCGGAAAAAGCTCTGCGCGATCACTCGGCAGGGAAATCCACCAAGTTTTGAATCACCACGCCTCGCTTGACTTCTGGGCCTGCTACCACTCTTTGCCGGCCGAGGTTCAGCAGATCCCAGATCGCGCTTACGAACTCCTCACACGCGATCCGCGTCACCCGTCGCTTCACTTGAAGAAGATTGGCCGCTATTGGTCAACCCGAGTGGGTGACCATTACCGCGCACTCGCAGTCGAGGCTCCCGACGGACTTGTCTGGTTTTGGATCGGAAGCCATGCGGAGTATGACAAGCTACTCGGCTGACTCTCGTTCGACCTCGACTTCGCGGCTTTTCAATGACCTCGCGTCGCGTTGACACCCTTTACAGGGCTTTGCTAAGCTCCGCCTCACATGGACATCAAGAGTTATCTGGAGCAAAAACGACAGAATGTGGACCGTTTCCTCGACTCGGTCGTGCCGGGCGAGAATGCCCCGCCGGCGACGCTTCACAAGGCCATGCGTTATAGCTTGTTTGCCGGAGGGAAACGCGTGCGGCCCATCCTGGCCATCGCCGCGTTCGAGGCGACCGGGTGCCCCTCTCCGGCCGCGCCGTCCATCCTCCCGTTTGCCTCGGCCCTGGAGCTCATCCACACCTATTCGTTGATCCACGACGACCTCCCCGCCATGGACAACGACGACTACCGGCGCGGGAAACCGACCAACCACAAGGTCTTCGGGGAGGCCATGGCCATCCTGGCCGGCGACGCCCTGCTCACGATGGCCTTTGATCTGGTCAGCCGGCCCGAACTGGTGGACGGCCTCGATCCGCGCGCGCAGGTCCGAGTGATCCAGGAACTCGCCGCCGGCTCCGGCGACGTGGGGATGGTGGGCGGCCAGGTGACCGACATCGAGGCGGAGGGCAAGGATATTGACCTGTCCACGCTGGAAGGCGTTCACCGCTGGAAGACGGGCAAGCTCATCCGGGCGTCGGTCCGCATCGGCGCCATCGTGGGAGACGCCGGCATCGCGCAATTGGACGCGTTGACGGGCTATGCCGAGGACATCGGCCTCGCCTTCCAGATCGCGGACGACGTGCTGAACGTCGTGGGCTCGCGGGAGGAGCTCGGCAAGGACGCCAACACCGACGCCTCGCGCGGAAAGAAAACCTACCCGACCTTCTTCGGCGTGGACGGCGCCCGCAAGCTGGCCGAGGAGCGCGCGGCGTCGGCCCTGCTGCACCTGAAGGACTTCGACGCGAAGGCCGATCCGCTCCGCGGGCTGGCTCTTTACATTACCAGTAGAAAAAATTGATCAAGGACCCACGGGAAGGGGCGCGTCTTGGCGCGCCTGGGGCGGGCGGGTGCAAATGAAAGCGCTCGTGACGGGGTCCACCGGTTTCATCGGCGCGGCGGTGACGCGCTGCCTGTTGGATCACGGCGTAGAAGTCCGCGCGCTCGTTCGCCGCGACAGCGACCTCGGGAACCTCGCCGGCCTCAAGGTCGAACGGTTTTACGGCGATCTGCGAGACCGGGAGACCCTGCGACATGCTTTGACCGGCTGCCGCCATCTCTATCACGTCGCCGCGCATTATGCCCTCTGGGCCCAAGATCCCCAGGTCTTCTACGACATCAACGTCACCGGCACCCGCACTCTCATGGAGGCGGCGAGGGACGCGGGAGTGGAACGCATCGTCTATACCAGCACCATCGGCGCGATCGGCCTGCCCCCGGAAGGCGGACCGGGGACCGAAGATACCCCGGTCTCGCTGGACCAGATGGTGGGCCACTACAAGCGGTCCAAGTTCCTGGCCGAACAGGAAGTCCTCAAGCTGGCCCGGGAGGGTCTTCCGGTCGTCATCGTCAACCCGAGCGCCCCGGTCGGACACCGCGACATCAAACCCACGCCGACGGGGCAGGTGATCGTGGATTTCATGAAGGGGAGGATGCTGGCCTACATCGAAACGGGGATGAATTTGGTGGATGTGGAGGACGTGGCCCTCGGACATCTCAGAGCGATGGAACGGGGCCGGCGGGGGGAACGGTATATCCTGGGCAACCGGAACCTCTCTCTCTACGAGGTGTTCACGATCCTCAGTCGCCTGACGGGAGTGCCCGCCCCCTCCATCAAGCTCCCGCGCTTGAGCATCTTGCCGTTGGCCTACGTTAACCAATGGATCGCCGACCATATCACCCACCAACCGCCCCGGATCCCGCTGGAGGGGGTGAAGATGGCCAAGTACGTCATGCACTACGATTGCTCCAAGGCGCTCCGCGAGTTGGCGTTGCCGCAAACCCCCGTCGAAGTCGCGTTGGAAAAAGCGGTGCGCTGGTTCAGGGATCACAAGTATGCGTAGCGCATGGAAGTCCTGACCCTCCTCGGCAAGACGCTCCTGCTCAGGCCGTATGTCTTCATCTTTCTGGCCATCGCGCTTCTGGCGGCCCGACGGTTGCTGGGCCCCCTGCGGACCGCCCTCTTTTTCCTCATCACCTGGGCAACGGCGTTCACCTGCGAGTACACGTCCACCAGAATCGGTTTCCCCTTCGGGTGGTATGTTTACACCGGCGCGACCCGGGGACAGGAACTGTATCTCAGCAACGTGCCGTTCATAGATTCCCTGTCTTTTACCTTTCTGCTCTTCACCAGCTACTGTTTGGCTCTCTTCTTCACCCTGTCGGCCGCCGGCCGCCGCTTTCGGATCCTCATGTTCGACGATCCGGCTGTCCGCACCTCGGGGAGCGTTCTCGTCCTTTCCACTCTGTTCCTCGTGCTCATGGACGTGGTCATTGACCCGGTGGCGCTCCGCGGGGATCGCTGGTTCCTCGGCAAGATCTACTACTATCCCGAGCCGGGTATTCACTTCGGCGTGCCCATCGCGAATTACCTCGGGTGGGCCGTGGTGGGACTTGTGGCCCTCGGCCTCTACCAACAGCTTGACCGCCTCTTCCCCCACACCACCCCTCCCGATGAGAACATTGCTCACAAACTCCTCGCCGGCTGCGCCCTCTACTACCTTGTGCTCGCCTTCAATCTGGGGGTAGCATTCGGGATCGGCGAGCCGTTGATCGGGATCACCGGCATGTTGATTCACCTTCCCATCACCGTCCTCCTGCTGGTGAAAATGGCCGGCCGCCTGCCGGCTCCGCTCCGCGAATGACGGACATGCGTTCGACGAGTATAATGAGAGCACCCTTACGCCTGCCCCTCATCAGATTGTGAGACGACCATGATTCGGAAGCTCATCATCACCGCGGCGCTGATCCCGATCGTCTGGTTCGGCAGCGAAGCCATTCACTTTCCGCGGGTCTTCCAGGTGATGTTCGTCATCTACATCCTCCTGGGGATGACCGTTTTCCTGCTGCTGGAAGCGCCCCCGGTTCCCAGGCTGAGCGGATGGAAGGCCGGGGCGGCATTGTTGGGCCTGTACGTTGTGATCTCGGCCGTGTACATCCTAGGCGCCTCGTTCCTGCCTCAGTATGATCCCGCCGTCGAGAAGGGAAAGATTGATAAGATCGTCAAGCCCAAGATGGAAACCCCCGAAACCCGCCGGGCCAAGTTGGAAGAACTGATCAAGAAATCGCAAGAACTGCAGGCGAAGGCCGAAGCCTTAACGGCCAAGCTCGAACAGCTCGCCCCGACGCCTTCCGAAGGCGCACCGGGAGGGGCCCCCGTGGCACTGCCGGCTTCCGCCGGTGGAGGCGACATCATCGCCCGCGGCATGGAAGTCTACGACCTGCACGAGTGTTACAACTGCCACAAGATCGGGGGCAAAGGTTCGGTCAAGAAGCGCGGCCCTGTCATGGACAACATCGGCAATCTGCTGACGCAGGAGGACATCAAGAAAAAGGTTTTCGATCCGACCTATCTTTACGCCGAGGGTTTCGAGAAGGAGCACAAGAAGGGGCAGATGCCCGACAAATACAAGGAACTGATGTCGGATGAAGAGGTGACGGCCCTGGCCGCCTACCTGGCCACGCTGAAAAACCCGGCGGTCGAAACTCCGAAGCCGGTCTTCGTGAAGACCAAGGTGGACCATGGCTTCATCGTGTACGGGTACGTGCGGGACAAGGCCGGGAAACCGGTGCCGGACATGCCGGTCAACGCCCAGCCGCTGAAGCCCGGCCGCGAGGGGCACGGCGGCAAGACGAACAAGGAAGGCTACTACGAGATTTTCCTCCACATCCACAACGAGGACACCGGCACGAAAATCGTCGTCTCCGCCAATAACGTCAAGAAAGAGATCACGGCCAACTACAACCCCGAGGACAAGGTTACCAAGCGCCAGGCCGCCGTGGACCTCGTGCTGTAGGTCATCCCTTCCGCAGGCGGCGGGGAGGGCCTCCGCGCCGGTGCCGAGCCGTCTTTCCGGCCGGTGGGTGCGCGCGGGCGTCGAGTCGGAGCAGCTCTTCGTGGATGAGCGTCCGCGCAGCGTTGCCGATCCGTTCCCGTAAAGCGCGGTCCACTCCCGCCTCGGCGAGGGTTTTCCCCGCCGCCCGGGGGGAGCCCCGCGCCAAGAGCACCGTTCTTACGATGGGGACATCGAGTTTGAGCTGCGCGGCGATCTGCTTAGCGAGATCCTGCAGCTTCATTGACGAATCACGTTCCGGTGGACCCGAACCCACCCGTTCCGCGTGGGGACGGCGGCAGGCTGTCGGTTTCCTCCAGCTCAGGCGAGGCGATCGGCAGGACAATCAACTGCGCGATCCGCGCGCCTTCCTCCACGACAAAATCCAGGCCTGACAAGTTCTTCAGTTCGACCTGGATTTCGCCTCTGTAATCCGAGTCAATCCAACCGGCGCCGACTTCGATGTTGTTGCGCGTCGAGAGCCCGGACCGCGAGCCGATCCGTCCCACATGGCCCGGCGGAAGGCTCACGGCGATTCCGGTCGGGACCAGGGCGTGTCCGATGTCGGCGCGCCCGTCGCGCGCCACGGAGGCCGGGACGACCGTGCGCTCGCTGGCGAACAGATCATACCCGGCGGCGCCCTCCGACGCCCGAACCGGGAGCTTCGCCTGAGGCGACAAGCGGATCACTTTCACGGGCGACTGATCGTGAGGATGCCCTGCCGCGTGGCCACCAGGACAAGATCGGTCCGCCCGACGAAGAGTCCGGTACAGACCACCCCGGGGATCTTCTCCATCTCGATTTCAAGCACTCCCGGCGCCTCGATCTTCGAGAACCACAGGTCGAGGATGTAGTGGGCCGCCTCCGTGACGAAGTGCGTCCCGTCTTTCATCCGCGGCACGACCCGACAACCGAGCCCCTCCAATTGTTTCGCGGTGGCGCGCCAGCCGAATTGGACGACTTCCACAGGCAGCGGAAATGCCCCGCCCAGAAACGGCACCCGCTTCGTCTCGTCCACAATCACCACGAACCGGGCCGCGGCCCCCGCAACGACCTTCTCCTTCAGAAGGGCGCCGCCGCCCCCCTTGATGAGGTTCAACTGGGGGTCCACCTGGTCCGCCCCGTCCAGCGCCAGGTCCACGGCCCATTCGGAGTCGTCGGCCAAGAGCGGAATTCCGGCCTCCATCGCCAGGCGCGCCGTCTCGAGGGAAGTGGGCACGCCCCGAATGCGAAGACCGTCGCGCACGCGCTCGGCGAGCTTCCTCATCACGTAGCGGAACGTCGAGCCGGTTCCCAGCCCGACGACCTGCCCGTCCCGGATCAACTCGACCGCCGCCTCGGCCGCCATCCTCTTGAGCGCGTCCTGGTCCATGCCGTCAGCGCGCCTTCCTGCCGGAGACGGCGCGCGGAGCCTGCTCGACCGACACGGTCTCCACCCAGGCTCGGAGCACCTCGGCCACGGTCCACGCCTGCGCGATGCACCCGCGGGGGGTGAACGGCGGATCGCCGTCGAAGATCTCGCTCAGAGTGCCGAGCCCATGCGTCTCCAGATGCCGAGCCATCGGCTCCAGGAACGACCGCGCCTGAACCGGATTCCGGTAGACCTTCAGGTGCGCGGTGACGAACGGTCCGAGCAACCATCCCCAGCCGGTGCCCTGGTGGTAGGCCCCGTCCCGGCTGCGCTGGTCGCCCCGATACCGGCCCACGTACTGCGGATGGTCGGGCGCCAGGCTCCGCAGGCCGTGCGAGGTCACCAGATGGCGCGCGCAGACATCCACGATCGCCTTCTGTCGGGCCAGGCTCAGAGGGCTGGCGGGAAGCGAGACGGCAAAGATCTGATTGGGACGCAGCGAAGGATCGTCCCCATCCGGCCCATCCAGCACGTCGAAGCAATACCCCAACGAGTCGTTCCAGTATCGGTCAAAACCTTCGGCCGCACGCTTCGCCAGATCCTCGTACTCTCCGGCCGGCTTCTTGGCAATCCGGGCCAACGCCGCCAGGGTGAGGAGCGCGTTGTACCACAGGGCGTTGATCTCGATCGGCTTCCCGACGCGCGGCGTGACGACCCAGCCGCCGACCTTGGCGTCCATCCACGTGAGCTGGACGCCCTCCTCGCCGGCCCGAATGAGGCCGTCGGCGTGATCCAACCGGATGCCGTACCGTGTCCCCCGGCGGTGCCAAGTCACGATGTCCGCGAGCACGGGAAAGAGCTCCCGCACGAGCTTGTCGTCGCCCGTTGCCGCATGATAGGCACGAACCGCCTCAACATACCATAGCGTCGCGTCCACGGTGTTGTATTCCGGCCGCTCGCCGGCGTCCGGAAACCGGTTGGGCACCATCCCTTTGTCCACGAAACGGGCGAAGGTCTTCAGGATGCCGCGCGCGATGAGGGGTCGGCCGGTCGTCAACGCGAGCCCAGGAAGGGCGATCATCGTATCGCGGCCCCAATCCCCGAACCAATGGTAGCCGGCGATGACCGAAAGACCGTCCGGGTCCGCTTCGGAGGGCCGCTCCACGATGAACTGGTCGGCAGCGCGGACGGTCTGGGTGATCCACGCCGGCACGCGCTCCGTCACGGACGGATGAGCTTTGGCAAACGCGGCGGCGAGCGAACGCTCATGCCGGCTCCGACGCTGGAGCGCCCGCGCGCCGTCGGGCGAGGGGTCCGAGTCGGTGCTCAGGACAACCGTGAGCGGCAGCCCGACCTCGAGATCGGCCAGCATCACCCCGACGTGCAGGTGATCCTCGCAATCGTCCAGACCGCGGTACCGCTCGACTGCCAGATCGAACCCACGGTGCCACTCGTGCGCCGCTTCGCTCCGGCCCCGATCCGACAACAGGCGAACAGGCACGGCGCCCTCGTATGCGGTCACGACCAAGCCGCGGTCCGTCTGCTCTACCTGCATCCGCCAGCCGTCGCCTCGCGTGCTCCCGTGGTAGTCGCGGTAATTGACCAGCGCCTTGAGGGCCAGCGCGACGGGCCCGGAACCCCGGACCAGTTCGTAGCGAACGTAGGTGGTGTTGGCCCCTTGCTCCATCCAGACGCGCTTTTCAAGGAGCGCGTCGGCAAGGGCATAGGTCCAGACCGGGGTGGTGCCCTCAAGGCGGAACCGCTCGAGGTGGCGATACCCGTCCGGATTCACCACCCCGCCGGTCCACCGATTGGTGAATAAAGGGTAGGCGCGGCCGCCGTACTCCGCCGTTTCATCCACCTTGGCGACCAGGAGAGTCCTGCCCAGGGGCGGTTTCAGGGCCGCCACGAGCAGGCCGTGATACCGTCGCGTGAGCAAGCCGGCGACCGTCCCCGACGCGTACCCACCGATGCCGTTGGTGACCAACCACTCGCGGCCTTCGGCATTCGAAAGGTCGCCGCAGATGTCACGTCCGAAGTCAATGACCTCGTTCACGTCCATCCGTACACCGGTATGGAAGCGCCGTGGATAACCTCGGCGTCCTCGGAACACAGAAACAGAATGACCTTGGCGATCGCCTCAGGTTGGGGCCATCCGGCGTGGTCGGCACCCGGCATCACGCGACGGTTGGCCTCGGTATCAATGATGCTGGGCAAGACGGCATTGACGTTGATCCGGTACGGCTTGACCTCCTCGGCCAGACTCTGGGTCAGGACCAAGTCGCCCGCTTTGGAGGCCGCGTACGCGGCCGCTCCCGCGTCTCCCTTGAGCCCGGCGCGCGAGGCGACGTTGACGATCCATCCCCGGTTCCGCTTGATCATGTGCGGAACGATCGCCTTGGCGCAGAGGTAAGCCGATGTGAGGTTGAGGGTCATCATGTGATTCCACGTCGCGAGGTCGGTCTCCCAGACGGCCTTCCCGCCGACGTAGCCTCCCACGATGTTGATGAGGACATCCACCCGGCCTTGCTGGGCGATGGTCTCTTCGGCAAACCGGGTCACGCCGCCTTCATCCGTCACGTCCACGTTGCGACAGGCCAGACGCGCGCGATAGGGCGCGGCTTCTTTCTGGAGCCGGTCCTGTTCGGCCGGAACCACGTACGTCGTGACGACCGTCGCTCCCGCCTTGAGAAACCCAAGCGTCACCGCCCGGCCCAGCCCACCCGTCCCGCCCGTGATGACCGCTACCCTGCCCGTGAAGTCCATCTAAGGCGCCAAGGAGCGGATATAGGCCAGCACGTGACGCATGTCGCGCTCGTCGAGCTCGCTCATCCAGCCCGGCATGGCCGTGCCCGGGCGTCCGAACTTGAGGACCTGCAGCAGGTCCGAATCTTTCTTCTCTTGGGTCTTGGCTGACGTCAGATCCGCCGGCTTGGGGTCCAGGTTGGCCGCCACCACGCCGTCGCCTCGACCGGCGGGTCCGTGGCAGTTCACACAATTCTGCGTGTAGATTCGCCGGCCTTCATCGAGATTGGGCCGCTGACCGGCGGACGAGCCCGCCCACAGAATCACGCTCACCAATCCGGTCGCCGCAACTTGACCCACCCGACTGACCATGCCCAGACACCTCGGCGTGCAACCGTTAGTGACGGCGAGCACAGTATCCTACATTTTCACGGAGGCATGCAAGGCGGTTCCGGGCTGAGAACGTGGGGACCATTTGATCGGACCTTCGCGTGTTGTTACAATGCCAGGCGATCTCAGCACGGGAGGGGGAACTTTGAAGATACCGGCGAGTCTCCTGAAGACCTTCAACGCGACCTTGAGCGAACTGGGCGCCGAGTTGTCCCTGGTCGCCCTCAAGGAAGACGGGTTGGGGCCGCTCCAGTCGCACGCCCACCGAGGCTTTTCTCCACGCGAGGTCCAGGCCATCATCCGCGCTCTCTCATACCCGGAGGTCGGACTTGATGCGCACGCCGGCAACGGCGGTGCAGCCTTGACACCGATCCGCATCCGGATGACCGCGCCTGCCCACCGCTCGCTGCTGAGTATCCCCCTCCGGCACGAGGGGCGAGTTTGCGGAGCCCTGGTGATCGGACGGAAGGACATTTCCTCCTTCCCTGAGAAAGAGCGGCGCCGACTTGAGGGGAGCGCCGAAGAGATCGAGGCGGCTCTCGGAAAGGCCGGTGTCCTCATGTGGGAGAGCAGCCGCCACCGTCAACCGAGCGCGCCCGTCCCGGCCGGATCAACGCCGGCGCCTTCCGGCGAGGCCGAGAACCAAGCGGTGGACTCGCTCATGGGGGAGCTTCGGACCTTGATCCCATACGACCGCGCCCTCCTGAGCCGGTACGAGCCCGACACGAAGACTCTGGTGGCCTTCATGTCCCACACCGGCGGCATCTGCGAGTGGCGGCAGGAGCAGCCCTTAAAGCTCGACGGATCAGCGGCCGGATGGGTCGTCCGGCATAAGAAACCGAGGCTCGACCGCGACCTAGCCTCAACCCAGGGACGGTTCCTGGACTATAAGGAACTCTACAAGGACAAGTTCAAGACGGCGCTGGTGCTCCCTTTGCGGAGAGGATCAGATCTCATCGGAACAATCGCGCTGGGTTCTCGGACACCGAATCTCTATCACACCGACATGACACGCGCGGCAACCGCCTTGCTGGAGCGGCTTGCCGGCTTCCTCACGACGGTGGGTCTCCGACCGGGAGCCCCCATCGCGACGGAATCGGTCGGAACGCCGGGCGGCAAAATGTTCTTGCAGGCGGACGTCCCAATGAGCGCCCAAGATCCCTTGGAGGCCCGGGAGTACCTGCTCCGCCAGGAACGGCAAACGGCGATCCGCGAACTGACGGTCTTTCTTGAGCAGGAGATCCAGCGGCCGCTGACCAAGACCCGCTTGGACTTGGAAGAGACCATGGGCACCCTGGCCTCCGAGGAAACTCCAACGGTGGGCGCCATGCAGCGAGTGGAGAACGCCTGCCATGACCTGACCCGGATCGAGGCCATCCTCAACGAGATCCTGGACCACGCCAAACCTCTGGACCTTCGCCCGCGCGTGGTCCGGATCCCGGAGATCATCGAAAGCGCCGTGTCGGTCATCACCGGCGAGTTGGAGCAGAATCGCATCACCGTCACACGGCAGTTCTCCGACGTCCTCCCGGCCATCAAGGCGGATGAGGGCAAACTCCAGCAGGTCTTTCTCAGCATTCTCAAGAACGCCCTGGAGGCCATGACGCCGGAAGGGCACATCCATCTCGAGGCGGTCCCCCACAAAGGCGTGCGCGGCCGGCATGAGGTCGCCATCACGATCCGGAACGACGGCGCCCCGATCCCCACCGAGTATATCGGCAAGCTCTTCGAGCCCGGATTCACCACCAAGGCCGCCGGAACCGGGCTGGGGCTCTCCTCGGTCAAGAAAATCATCGAGGAACACCGCGGACAGATCTCGATCGCCAGCGGCCCGGGCCAGGGCACGACGGTGATCATCCGCCTTCCTGCGCATACCGCTCCACGCCCAGGCGGGCGCGGGCGCCATCGCCCCCGTCGGCGCTAGTCGCCGCGCCTCTTGACAGTGGATCGGCGAATCAGGTATGGTCGCGGTGATTCGGCGGGCCCCCTTTCTTTCGGGTCATCTAGAATTGGCTCTTTTAATAAGGAGGGTTTCAATGAAACGCACACTGCTTGGGATCGCATTGGTTTCAGGGTTTATGTTCATGGTCTCTTCGGCTTTCGCCAACCCGTCGCTGCTGAAGAAACACGAAGGCTACCCCGACGAGACGGGGAAGGCGACGACGGCGAGCGGCGAGGCCGCTGCGCAGAAGGCCGCACAAGACGCTCCTAAGACGCTGAAGGATCAAAACCTCTCCGCTTCCGGGGGCCAGGTTGACACGCTTAAGCGAGGCGAGGCGCGTTCCCTGCCCACGCCCACGGGCCCAGGCTACGTCGGCAAGGGCGTGACCGAAAATCATGTGAAAGAGGCCACCAAGGTCAACGCCTCGCCAAGATAAGCCGGCGACAGCGTTCGCATCGGGGGAGGGTCCTGACCGGACCCTCCCCTTTTTATTTTCGGTCGGTCTTGACGTGCGCGCCGTGGGAAGCACAGACTAAGCGCATAATCCGAGCCGGTCGGGAGCATGGGCTGGATTACACGAAAGGAGGTTAGTCGGATCGCCTGTTCCCCTTCAACCTCGCTCGATCATATATAAGGAGGTACGCACCATGAAAGCCATTTATTACGCAGGGGCAGTGGTCTCCTCTCTCGCCTTCACTGCCACCGTCGCCCTTGCCAATCCCGCGATGATGAAGAAGAAGTTCGAGGGTTATCCGAACGAGGGAGGCGGCACGACGGCGACCGGAGCGGCGGCCGCGGAAAAAGGCGCAGCAGATGCCCCGAAGGAATTGAAGGACCAACTGAGAAGTGCCGGCGAAGGGGACCGTCAATTGAAGCGCGGAGGCGATTCGCGCTTACCCACGGTCACCGACCCCGGTTATGTCGGCAAGGGCGTGACGGAAGGGCATATCAAGGACGCGACAAAGGTAAGCCCCAACCCGTAATGTGAGGAGCTACGGCGGGAAAGTCAGCGCCCCTGGCTCTCCCGCTCGTCGCCGGCCCACGTTTTTACCCACGGCAACAAGAGAAACGCCGGCCAGGCCAGGAAAAACGTCGCGGTAAAGTATGCGGCGTAGCCGAACTCTTCGGTCACCACGCCGGAGAACGTCCCGGACAGAGCACCGGTCAGGCCGAACAGTGCGCTCAAGAGAGCGTACTGCGTGGCCGCATGAGCCTTCGAACAGATGCTCATGAGGAAGGCCAGAAAGGGCGCGGTCCCCAAGCCGCCACAGAACGACTCGATGAAGGACGCGGCATACATGAGCGGCGTGGACGGCGGCAGCGCCGCGGCCGCCGCATAGACCAGATTGGAGACCGCCTGGAAAATGCCGAGCACCCAGAGCGCCCGAAAGATCCCCCATCGGCTGGTCAGCCCTCCGCCCAGCAAGGCCCCGGCAATCGTGGCCACAACCCCGAATGTTCCAGGAATCAGTGCTATCTCGCTCAAGCTAAAATGACGATCCACCCAAAACGGCTCCACCATCGGGCCGAGGGCCATGTCACCCAGCTTGAACGTCAACACGAAAACGGCCACGCCCAAAAATCCGGGACGCTGGAGAAACAGTCGCAGCGGTGTGAGGATCGCCTCCTGCAACGACGGCGGAGGGATGACCCCCTCCCGCGCTCCTGCTGAAACCAAAGTGGGCGCCCGAGACGACACCACAGAGATTCCAGCCAGAACCAAGGCTGCGCCGATAAACGCCGCCGTCCAACCGAAGAAATCGGCCGCTGCAATCAATATTCCGCCAGAGCCGATAAGGGCCAAGCGATAAGCCGTCACCCGCACTCCATTGGCCGGCCCCAGTTCTCTCTTCTCCATAAGCTGGATCGTATACGCGTCAATGGCGATGTCCTGGGTAGCCGCGAAGATGGCCAGGATAACGAGCAGAGCCCCTACCATCCATACGAGATTCGCTGGATGCATGGCTGCAAACCCTAGAAGGGAAACACCTATGAGCGCTTGGGAAACCCAGATCCATGTGCGACGGCTTCCCCAAAGATCAACCGCCGGCGCCCATAATAACTTGAGTGTCCACGGCAGACGGGCTAGGCTCAAGAAACCAATATCGGCGAGGCTTATCTCTTGGAGCCGCAGATACGTCGGGATGACTTTCACGACTATCCCGAAGGGGAACCCCTCGGCGAAGTACAGGACAGCCACCCAAAAAAGTTTCTGCCGCGTGCTCATGTTAGGAAATCACAAAGGGGAGGTTGATAGCACGTTCACGGCTGAGCGTCAAACTGTCTCAGTCTTGATTCGGAGGAGCGGCATGGTATACTGAATTCCAGGTAACCCAGCGACAGCGAGGATCGGGCATGAGGCGCTTCACCATCACCGACATCACCGAAGGAACCGGCCAGCCCCATCCGGCGTTCACCCGCGATGCGACCTATCCCGTCCTGGAAGTCGTCTGGCAAGGATCCGGCAATTTGCCCGGGCTTCTGGTCGCCGACGATCAAGGCCACTTCCATCTCATTCGGATGGATCACTGCCGCCTCGGCAAGATCGAGGCTTTCTGACCCATGCTCCAGTCATCGCCGGAGGAGGTCGGGCGCGAGCTGTCCGATCTGGCCTTCGGCATCGTCGAGCAGAACTGGCTGGAGCAGCACGTCGGCAAGGCCGTGGACCTCAAGGGGCTCACCCAGGACCAACTGAATGCCGCCGAATGGGAGCTGACCTACCTCATCCTGTTTGCCATCACGAAGGGATGCGGGACCTTTTCCGGAACCGATCCGGATCGGACCACGGCCGTTCTCAAAGCTTTCCACAACACGCTCCTGCAACACGTCGCGACCCAAGCGGGGCAGGAGATCGCAGACGGACACCAGAAAAACCTCCCGGCCCGCTACCGGCTTTACGCCGAGGCGATCAAGGGCGAAGACAAGAACGGTTCGTATAGACTGCTGGGGGAGGCGGCCGCCATCCAGATCCTGGGCCGGCCGATCGAGGACCCGCACATCGCCGACAACTTCCGCGAGACCATCAAAGTGATCTTCGGGGAGGTGCGGGACACGGCGACGAAAGCAATGGCTTGAAGAAAGGGCAACGGCATGGACTTTGACATCGGCTCCAATCAGTATCGAAACGCCACGAACAGCATCGAGATTGACGGGTTGGGACAATTCTCCTTCGAGTTCAACCGTCGCTACAATGAAACCGCGCTGCGGGGTCTCATCTTCGACCGAAGCGGCGGCCTGGCGGCCAAGATAGCAGACAGCAGCCTGGATCTAAACATCCGCGGCGAGTTCGAAACCTTGTCCGAGCCTTCAGTCATTAAGCTTGTCCGGCGCCAAACCCAAGAAGTGCTGCTGGAGGTCAAATTTCTGGACAAAGACCGCATCCAGATCCACAAGGCGAAGCTTTACACCGGGAAGGGGCATCCCTTCGAGGTGACACCCACCTCCTGGAAGCTCGGAGAAAACTCCCACAGCGGGGAATACAAAGATTGCGCGGGGGGACCGGTTCAGTTGCAGTGAGGGTTATTTCGCGCTCTGCGCGCAGCGAAAGCCGATAAAGGCGTTGCGCGTCCCGGACGGAATCTTCGTGGTGCGACTCGCGGATAGGAGGTAGACCGGCAGATCGGACCAGGATCCCCCGCGGGCAATCTTGTACTGGCCGCGGATCGGCCCAGGGGGGTTCTGCTCGGGAGCGTCGCGATAGTACTCGCCATCGTACCAGTCCTGAACCCACTCCGACACGTTGCCGGCCAAGTCGAAGGCTCCATACGGCCCTTGTCCCATCGGATAGCTGCCGATGGGTTTCAGGAGATCATACGAAAACCGGGTTCCTAGACCGAACAAAGCAAGCGTCGGATGCGGCCGAGTATCTCCCCACGGATACTTCCGTTCGTTCGTGCCGCGCGCGGCTTTTTCCCACTCCGCCTCAGTCGGCAGTCGCCGGCCGCTGATCCGGCAATACGCGTCGGCATCGCCCCAATTGACCCCGACCACAGGGCGCGTCCCGTGGTCCGGAAGCTTGACCAGGTTCCAGTTGGCCGGTTTGTCCCAGCCTGTGAACTCCAGAAACTTGGCGTACTGCTCGGTTGTGACCTCAAACTTATCAATGTAGTAGGCGTCCAAAAAGACCTTATGACGCGGCTGCTCGTCGTCCAGTCCAACCCCCTCCGGGAGACCCATCCAGAAGTCCCCTGCCGGGACGAGCACCATGGGCGTGCCGTCTTTGGCCGTAATCTCTTGAGGCAGGTCGCTGGAGGCTGCAGCGACGTAGGAAATTCCCGCCGACAGCAAAAGCGTTATCACCCATGCCTGGCTTCCAAACCGCATATATCCTTACTCCATTGTCGTGTTCAAGTGTACCATACACCCGCCTTGACTTCATGATCCCCCGCCCCTATAGTGACCGTACCGCATGTACGCACGCCCTGGATTTCCCGCCGACTGATGTTGTTGCGGCCAGTATTACCTGCCCCTGACCGAGTCCGGCAACTTTTTATCGTCGCGATCGCAGCGATGGGCTTGCTGATCGGAACCGGCGGGAACGCCCTGTGGGGGCAACCAGCCCTCTCGAATAAGCCGGAGGAACAGGCCAAGGCTCAAATCGAGAAGGCGAAGAGGTTGATGCAGGCAGGCAAACCCGAGCCGGCCGTCGAGGCGCTCCAAAAGTTGATCGCCGCCTCCCCTGAAAGCGCGCATGTCCCCGAGGCCTATCTGCTGCTCGGACAGGTCCTCTCCAGCCTGCACCTCCCGGAAGAGGCGAATTCATATTACCGGCGTCTCTTGGAAGAGTACCCGTCGTCGGAGTTTGCCCTGCCCGCGCGGCTGGCCTTATCCGTCGGACTTGTGTCAGCCGGTCAGCCGGACGCCGCCCTCCCCTTGTTGATCGAGGCCAAAGAACAGACATCGGACCCCGCCGGCAAACTGGTGATCCTGTACCAACTCGAAGAGGTGTACCTCGTCAAGCAGGACTATCCGCGGGCCATTGACTCCGCCATCGAGGCGCGCATGCTCTCAGCCGAGGACAACCGGCGCCAGGTCGAGGACCGCGTGAGAGACCTCATCAAAACCAAGATCGGCGAGCAGGACCTCCGCCGCATCGCGGACCGGTACGCGCAGGCCTTCCCGGGGGACATGGCGTTGCTACGTTTGTTGGATTTGTATGCCTCCTCCGGCGAGGACCACAAAGTCACGCGGACGGCACGGGAGTTCCTGGCGCGATACCCCCGGCATGAGCAAACGGCAACGGTGACGGGCGCGCTGACCGCCCTGCGTAAGAAGCTCAAGGCCAAGAGCATGCTCATGGGAGCGCTGCTCCCGCTCTCCGGCTCGATGAGCCCGTACGGCAACGAAGTCCTGAACGGAATCAAGGTGGCCCTGGACCAGGCCGCCGAAGCCAACCCTCCCCTCGCCGTGGGTCTCGTCACGAAAGACACGGAGAGCGATGCCAAGCGATTGGCGCTCGAGCGCGACGACCTGCTGGAGGACTACCGACCGGTCGCCGTCATCGGTCCCTTGCTGAGCCGCGAAGTCAAGGCCGTCGCCGCCGCCGCCGACTCACACGAAGTGGTCTTCATCACGCCGACGGCGACCCTCACCGACGTCCAGCGCCTCAGCCGGCACCTCTTTAATGCCGCCGTCAACAACCGCGCCCTCGTGCGCGAACTGGCCGCATACGCCACCGGACCGCTGGGCTGGAATCGCTTCTGCGTGCTGGCCCCAGGAGACGCTTACGGCACCGAGATGACTCAGATCTTCGCCGAGGAGATCCGCCGACTCGGCGGAGAGATCATCGCGACCGACACTTACGGAGCCGAGGACAACGATTTCGGCCCCCCGATCAAACGAATCATGGCGGCGGACCTCAAGCGACACGGGAAACTCGAGCCCTCGACAAGGAAGGGCAAGGACATCAAAGTCTATGTGCCGGGGTTCGATGCCATCTTCCTCCCCGGCGAGGCCGAAAAGGTCGGCCTGATCGCCGGGCAGGTGATGTTCTACGCAGCCAAGGTCGGCCTTCTCGGCACCAACAGCATGAATTCCACGGAACTGCTACGGATCGGCGCCCGAGCGGTCGAGGACGCCGTCTTCGCCGATAGTTTTTCCGTGGACAGTCCTGACCCCGCTGTGCGAAACTTTGTCGAGCGGTACGTGAAGCGGTTCCACGACCCTCCCACGGCGTTCGCGGCCCAGGCCTACGAGGCGACCCGGCTGGTGCTGGACGCCATTCGCAAGGGAGCCACCACAGGCCGGGCCCTGCGGGAGAGCCTGAAGGCCGCGAAGAACCTGCCCGGCCTCACCGGGCCGCTCACGATGTCCCCCGCCGGACACCTGGAGCGGCGCTATGAGCTCATCCAGGTCAAGAACGGCAAGTTCGTGTCGGTGCAGGGTCGTTCCGGTGAATGACGTACGATGAACCAGATCGGCTACATTCTCCATACCATCTCGTACATGGCCTTGCCGCTGCTGCTGGCCATGGTCTTGCATGAGTACGCCCACGGCTGGGTGGCGAACTACTACGGAGACTCCACGGCCAGGCTGGAGGGACGGCTGACGATGAACCCCCTCGCCCACATTGATCCCTTCGGCACCGTGGTCCTACCGTTGCTGTGCCTGGTCTTTCCCACCGGGGTTCTCATCGGGTACGCGAAGCCCGTCCCGGTCAACGCCTGGAATCTCCGCAACCCGCGCCGGGACATGGCGCTCGTGGCCGCCGCGGGCCCCGGCATGAACCTCGCGCTGGCCATCGCGAGCGCGCTGGGACTGAGCATGATCCTCGCCCTCGACCCGACCGTCGCCGATTCCATCTCCGCGCGCGGCACCCTGGCCCCCCGGCACGACCTTGAGGGCATGATCCTCGTGCCGTTGGCGTGGATGAGCATGTATTCGGTCATGATCAACGTGGTTCTGATGGTGTTTAACCTCATTCCCATCCCGCCGTTGGACGGAGGCCGGATCCTGGTCAACATCTTGCCCCCCCGACAGGCCGAGACGCTCAGTCGCTTAGAGCCTTACGGGATGCTGATCATCTTTTTCCTGGTCATCGCCGACCCGCAAATACACGTGTTCCGAACGATCATGGGGCCTTTGGTGAACACGCTGACGGCGACGATCATTTCCACCTTCGCCTCGTAACGCGCGCGGACACTCGATGGCCAAACGCGTCCTCAGCGGCATGCAGCCCAGCGGCCCGATGCACCTGGGAAACCTCCTAGGGGCGCTCGAGAACTTCCGGCGCCTCCAAGCCGACCACGAATGCTTCTATTTCATCGCCGACTGGCACGCCCTCTCCACCAACTACGAGGACACCTCCCGCATCCGGGAATACGTCCGCGAAATGCTCGTGGATTGGCTCGCCTCCGGGCTCGACCCCGAGCGGTCCACCCTTTTCATCCAATCGCGGGTCCCGGAGCACGCGGTCCTGCACCTGTTGCTCTCCATGATCACGCCGGTGCCCTGGCTGGAGCGGAACCCGACGTACAAGGAGAAGCGGGAGAACATCGAGGGCCGAGACCTGTCAACCTATGGCTTTCTCGGCTACCCCGTCCTCCAGGCCGCGGATATCTTGTTGTACAAGGGTGACCTGGTGCCCGTGGGTGTGGACCAGCTCCCTCACCTCGAACTGACACGGGAGATCACCCGCCGGTTCAACTCCCTCTACAAGCCGATCTTCCCTGAACCGCAGGCCCTGCTCACGGAAATCCCCAAAGTGCCCGGCACGGACGGCCGGAAGATGAGCAAGAGCTACAACAACACGATCAACCTTTCGGACTCCGAAGCCCAGGTCCGGGCCAAGCTCAAAACGATGGTCACCGACCCCGCACGCGTGCGGCGGACCGATAAAGGGAATCCGGATGTCTGCCCGGTCTTCACCCTGCACAAGTCCATCTCGGCCCAGGCCGTCATCACTCAGGTCAACCAGGAATGCCGGTCGGCCGCGATCGGGTGCATTGATTGCAAGAAGCTCGTGGCTGACGCCTTGGTGGGTCATCTCACTCCGATCTGGGAGAAACGCCGCGAGCTGGTGCAGCAGCCGAAACGAGTGGACGACATCATCGAAGCGGGCACCCAACGGGCGCTCACCGTCGCCTCCCGGACCATGGCCGAAGTCACCGACGCGCTCCGGCTCTGACCTTCATTCCTGTTTCGCTCCCATCCCGTTCGCCCTGAGCTTGTCGAAGGGTCTCCAACAGACCCTCTCCCCTTCTTCAACCTTCCGGCGCATCAAGGTGTCTCCTAAGGAGGTCAGTACCACGATGCTCTACACCCACGTCTTGAACAGGGGTGGCAAAGGCGTGCGAAGTCCCGTCTATTCGCTGTGAATCCGCGGAAGGGCCGGGGGACTTATACGGAACCATATATGACACGTGCCGGAATGAGCCCAGATGGTGGAACTACTGGAAATAACATCCCTTCTCGGCTACCATACCGGGAGAACCGTAGGGGGCTTATGCTGCGGGAGGGAAAAACTGGGGTTTTACACGGAACCAGATAATCCATAGTTGGGCGTATCTATCGTGATCCGTAGAGTATTTTTCGGCATGCCCATCTGGAGCCTTGCCGTGCCGGTGGCAGCCTGCGCCGTGCTCGCCGCAGTTTGGGGGCGTCCGCTGGACTGGATTCTTGTCCCCTTCGTCGCTGCCGCGCTGGTCGCGGCCGTACTCGTCGCCGTGCACCACGCCGAAGTCGTCGCGTTGCGTGTCGGCGAACCTTTCGGCACGCTGATTCTGGCCTTGGCGGTCACCGTCATCGAGGTGTCGCTGATCCTCTCGTTGATGACTTCCGGCGGCGCAGCGACCAGCGCGCTGGCCCGGGATACGGTGTTCGCAACCGTGATGATCATCTGCAACGGTGTCGCGGGCCTGTGCCTGCTGCTGGGGGCCTTGCGGCATCGCGTGCTCGCCTTCCGGGTCGAGGGCGTCAACCCCGCGCTCTCGGTGCTTGCCACGCTCGTGACTTTGACGCTGGTGCTACCCTCCTACACAACCTCCACGCCCGGGCCAACGTTCTCACCCACGCAACTTGCCTTTGCTGGTGTGGTCTCGCTAACGCTCTACGCGGTTTTCGTCTTCGTGCAGACTGTGCGCCATCGGGACTACTTTCTGCCCGTCGGGGTGGAGTCCGAGGATGCGCACGCGACCCCGCCCCCGGTTCCCGTGGCGCTGATGAGCCTTGCGCTTCTGTTTTTCTCTCTTGTGGCGGTCGTTGGCATGGCCAAGACACTTGCGCCAAGCATCGAGGCCGCTGTCACGGCGGCATCGGCGCCGCACGCCGTCGTCGGCATCGTCATCGCGCTCCTGGTCCTGCTGCCCGAAACCTGGGCGGCCGTGCGGGCGGCCCTTCGCAATCGCATGCAGACCAGCTTCAATCTCGCGCTGGGCTCCGCGCTCGCCACCATCGGCCTGACCATACCGGCTGTGGCGGTCACTTCCATTGTTCTGCGGCTGCCGCTGGAGCTCGGCCTGCCCCCCAAGGAGACCACGCTGCTGGCTCTGACCCTGCTGATTTCGGCGATAACCCTTGCCAGGGGGCGTGCCACGGTGCTTCAGGGAGCCGTGCACCTGGTTTTGTTCGCCGTGTTTCTGTTCCTTGCCATCGTGCCGTGACATATGGAGAGCAGGCGAGCAGCACAAGTCAACTCTGGCCGGCATTGGCGAGATCCGCCCAACAAGTGGTTCCAGTGGACGGTCCTCGCCCTGCGGGCTCGGCCCGCCGCTGAGCGCCGGCGTCAGGCCCTGCCGCCGTTGGCTAGCCTTACAATAGCATATTTGCTATAATCACAGTGGTGAACTGGCGGGTCACGTTCTACAGCGCAGCGTTCCAGAACGAGTTGCTTCATCTGCCTGCCGGTTTCGTGGCGCGCTTTCTTCGGTATGCCGAACGAATGGAACTGTACGGCCCCGACCTCGGTATGCCGCACACCCGGGCCATGGGTGACGGCCTGTTCGAACTCAGGCTCAAGGCGGCGGAAGGTCTAGCGCGAGTGTTCTACTGCACACTCGTCGGACGAAGGATCGTCATGCTGCACCAGTTCATCAAGAAGTCTGAGAAGACCCCACAGAAAGAACTCGAGATCGCGCGAAAGCGCATGAAAGAGGTGAAAGATGCGGAACAGCCTTAAAGACTTCAAAGCCCGGGCGCTTGCGCGCGCGGACGTGCGGCGCGAGTACGATGCGCTTGCTGAGGAATTCGAGCTTCTGGACGAAATCCTGAAGGCCCGAGCCGCAGCCGGACTTACCCAGGCCGAGGTGGCAGCCCGGATCGGTACGACTCAATCCGCTGTGGCGCGGCTCGAGTCCGCTATCGGGAAGCCGTCACCTTCTATCGCGACACTCAAGCGGTACGCGTCGGCCCTGGGGTACCGTTTGCAGGTACGGCTTATCAAAGATCAGGGTCATCAGGGCCTAACCACTCGCTCAACACGGACGCGCGCAAAAACGGCGCGCGCCGGTTAGCGTGGCGTCAGCCTGACATCCTCCCGTTTCTTGTCTTTGGCGCGCTCTTTGAGCAAGGCCTTGGTGGCGGAGGTCTTGCTTTTGAGCATGCCGCAGAGGGTTTTGATGTTTGGCTTGGTCGCAATAGGTTGCTGTTTGGACATGGGGTAGCTCCTTACCACACCTCGACCGGCAGGTTCTCGATCTCTTGAAAGTGCTGATCCCGAGATACGACCGTCAAGCCGTGTTGCTGCGCCAGGGCCGCGATCCAGATATCGTTCTCCGGCAGTGGTTTTCCTTTGTCTCGCAAGTTCTTCTTGATCCGGCCGTAGTGGATCGCGGTAACTGCATCGCAGGCCAGTACAGCGCTGGCTTTCGCCAGTTCGTCAATTCGGCGAATATTCTCGTCGGCATGCGCTGACTTGTAAGCCCCGAAGTAAAGCTCGCCTAACACGATGCTAGACAGGAACACGTGGTCGGATTCAGAGAGGCGGGCTTGAATTGATTCTTCCTGGGCAAACAGACCGATGACTATATTCGTGTCAAGGAGGAAACTACCACTCACTCCGGTCTATCCTCTCGCACCCCTCCTCGATCGCCTTAGCCATCACTTGCAGATCGGCTTTTTCAATGCGTCCCTTGAACTTAAGCAGATCCTTGCCTGACAGCCTACCGGAAGCCGGAGAGAGGCTCTTTGCAAAGGCCAGCACCCGTTCCTGCTGATCCGGAGGCAAGGACGCCATCTGTTGAAGGATTTGATCTCGTAACTGTGGGCTCAATAGCACTCCTCCCTCTTTAGTGAAAGCATTATCTAACTCTTCAAGAGTTGCGTCAAGAAGAAGGCGAAAAGGCGGTTGACTCCGCTACGTTTTTCGCATAGGATTTGCTCCTCTCTTCACTCGTCATCCATCACGGGAGCATTGAATGGCGATACGCATCGGTATCAACGGGTTTGGCCGTATCGGGCGGAACGTGCTGCGCGCATCCCTGGGCGATCCGGCGCTGGAATTCGTGGCGGTCAACGACCTGACCGACGCGCGAACCCTCGCTTATCTGCTCCAGTATGACTCGGTGCACGGCGTGCTCGGCGCCACGGTCGAGGCCAAGGACGACCATCTGCTGATCGGCGGCAAGCCCTTGAAGATCTTGACCCAGAAGGACCCCAAGAACCTTCCCTGGCGCGACCTGGGCGTGGACTACGTAATCGAGTCCACCGGACGCTTTACCGATCGGGAGAGCGCCGGCAGCCATCTCTCGGCGGGGGCGAAGAAGGTCGTCATCTCCGCGCCCTCGAAGAATGCCGACGCGACGCTCGTCCTGGGCGTCAACGAGAAGACCTACGATCCGAAGTCGCACCAGATCGTTTCCAACGCCTCGTGCACGACGAACTGCCTGGCCCCCGTGGCCAAAGTCCTGTTGGACCGCTTCGGCATCAAGCATGGCCTGATGACCACGATCCACTCGTACACCAACGACCAGCAACTCCTGGACCTCCCCCATCAGGATTTGCGCCGGGCGCGCGCGGCGGCCGTCTCCATGGTCCCCACCAGCACCGGCGCGGCCAGGGCCCTGCACCTCGTCATCCCGCAGCTCAAAGGTAAGCTGGACGGCATGGCCGTCCGGGTGCCGACCCCGAACGTGTCCGTCATTGACCTGACGGTGGAGCTCGAGAGCGATGCCACGCCGGCCGCCGTGAACGCCGCCTTCCAGGCGGAGGCAGCGGGCGCGTTGAAGGGCATTCTCCAGTATTCCGAGGCGCCGTTGGTGTCCGTAGATTTAAACGACAACCCCCATTCGGCGATCGTGGATGGCCCGTTGACCATGGGACTCGACAACCGCATCGTCAAGGTCATCGCCTGGTACGACAACGAGTGGGGCTATTCATGCCGTGTCCGCGACCTCATCAAGTTCATGGCCGCCCACAACTGACCGCCGTCGGCTCCGGATGAAACTACAAAAAGTCTCCATCGAGGACCTTCACCTCCAGGGCAAGCGCGTCATTGTCCGCGCGGACTTCAATGTGCCGCTGGACGAAAGCGGCCACATCACCGACGACACCCGCATCCGCGGGACCTTGCCCACGATCAACTATGCCGTTGACGAGGACGCCCGCGTGATTCTCTGCTCCCACCTGGGGCGGCCCAAGGGGAAGGTGGATCCGCGCCTCAGCCTGGCCCCGGTCGCGCGCCGCTTGCATCGCCTGCTGGGGAAGGAGGTCGTGTTCGCGGAGGACTGCATCGGCGCCCAGGCCGAGATGCTCGTCAACAAGATGAAACCGGGCGACGTCCTCCTGTTGGAAAATTTGCGATTCCATCCCGGAGAGGAACAGAACGACGAGCAGTTCGCCAAGGCGCTGGCCAACCTGGCCGATGTGTACGTGAACGACGCCTTCGGCGCCGCGCACCGCAACCACGCTTCCATCGTGGGCATCACGAAGTTCCTGGCCGAGGCGGGCGCCGGCTTCCTTATGCGGAAGGAGATCGAGTACCTGGAAGGGGCCGTGGCCAATCCCATGCGGCCTTTCGTGGCCATCCTCGGCGGGGCCAAAGTCTCCGGGAAAATCGGCGTCATTGAGAACCTGGGGAAGAAGGTGGACAAGGTCATCATCGGCGGCGGGATGGCGTTCACCTATCTCAAGGCCCTGGGTTACGAGGTCGGAAACTCGCTTGTGGAGGACGACATGCTGACGTTCGCCAAGGAGATTTACGAGCATGCCGTCAGCCGGGGTGTCAAGTTCTACCTCCCTGTGGACTGCGTCGTTGCGGCCACCCCGGACGACGGGGCGGAATCCAAGATCGTCACGTCCCAGGAAATCCCGAAGGGCTGGTACGGCCTGGACATCGGGCCGGCCTCGGTTAAGCTCTTCACCGAGGCGCTCGGCAACGCCAAGACCATTCTTTGGAACGGCCCCATGGGCATCTTTGAAAAGGACGCCTTTTCACGCGGCACGATGGCGGTGGCCCACGCCGTCGCGGACGCCTACGCGTTGACGATCGTCGGCGGGGCGGATACCGCCCTGGCCGTGCACCGCGCCGGAGTCTCCGAGAGCATGTCCTTTATCTCTACCGGAGGCGGCGCCGCCCTGGAGCTCTTGGAAGGCAAGGAGCTCCCGGGGATCGCCGCCATTCCCAATAAATCAACGTAAACCGTTCTCCGAGGTCCTCCATGAGCCACCGCCAACGGCTGATCGTCGGCAACTGGAAGATGCACAAGACGATCCCCGAGGCGCGAGCTCTCGTTGAGCGTCTGGGCCAACTCCTCCCCCGCTCCCCGTCCGCGCAGGTCGAGGTCGTGGTGGCCCCTCCTTTCACGGCTCTCGCGGCCGCCGCATCGGCCCTCGCACAGCATGGCCTCTTCCCCACTCCCGTCTTATTGGCCGCGCAGGACGTCTTCTGGGAAGATTCCGGCGCCTTCACAGGAGAAGTCTCGGCTCCCATGCTCACGGACCTGGGCTGCCGGTACGTGATCGTCGGCCATTCGGAGCGGCGAAAGTACTTCGAAGAGACCAATGCGATGGTCGGGAAGAAAGTGGCCGCGGCGCTCCGGCATCGGTTGCGGCCCATCCTGTGCATCGGGGAGACCTGGGACCAACGGGAAAGGGGACAGACGACTCAGATCCTCTCAGACCAACTAACGGGAGCCCTGTCGGCCGTGGAGAAGGACCAGGCTCCCGAGATCGTGATCGCGTACGAGCCAGTCTGGGCGATCGGCTCCGGCCACCCCGCCACGCCGGAACAAGCCCGCGAGGCGCACCGGCACATCAGAACACGGATCATGGCTCACTGGGGACAGGATGCCGGGGAGACCGTGCCGATCCTGTACGGGGGGAGCGTGACCCCCGACAACATCAAAGAGTTCCTGGCCCTGCCGGAGATTGACGGCGCCCTCGTGGGCGGAGCTTGCCTCGATCCCGTCCAGTTTGCTAGAATCGTGACGGTCGCCGGTTCCTTATCTTCGTAGGGCGCGGTTCCACCGCGCCTTCTTAATTCTCGGAGGAATACCGCATGTACGCCGCCTTAATCATCCTGCACGTCCTGGTCGCCTTCATTATGGTCGGAGTCATCTTGCTGCAATCAGGCAAAGGGGCCGAGATCGGAGCGGCATTCGGCGGATCAAGCCAGACCGTGTTCGGCTCGCGCGGGGCCGGCACGTTCCTGGGCAAGGTGACCACCATTACCGCCACGATCTTCTTTGTCACGTCGTTGTCCCTGGCGATCATGTCGAAACAACGGAACTACTCCTCGACGATCGGCCTGGACAAGCCTGCCGCCGCTCCGGCTGCGCCGGCGTCGGGCGCCCCGACCGCCAACACCACCGGCAAGAACGAGCACAACTCCCACGACCCCAACGCAGCCGCACCACCCTCTCCCACCCCGACAAAACCGTAGTCGTGTAAGGAGGCCGGCCACGCAAGTCCCTTGCGCGGGAGAGGCCCGCATGCTCTCCTCAGACCAGGATTGACGATGAAGCCCTCGGTACCGATCAAAAGGCTGATGGTTCTGCTGGCGCTGGCCCTGCTGATGAGCGGCTCACCCGGGATCGCCGCGGATCCGGCCACCCCGTTTGACGCGTTGACCTACTACGACCGCGCTGTGAAGCGAGCGAAAGCGGGCGACCATAAGAGAGCAATCGAGGATTTCACGCAGGTCCTCAGGATGACCCCGAACGACGCGGAGGCGTATTACCACCGCGGCGTGTCGAAAGGGAAATCGGGGGATCCCCACGGCGCGATCGACGATTTCACCCGCGCGCTCGCGATCAGTCCCAAACTCGCCGAGGCTTACTACGATCGCGCCCTGACGAAGCGGAAATTAGGCGACCTTCAGGGAGCGCTTGCGGATTTCAGCCAAGCGCTCACGATGAGGCCCAAGCTTGCCGAGGCCTATCACGATCGCGGCGTGGTAAAGGAAAAATTGGGGGATCTCAAAGGCGGGGTGGAGGACTTCACGCGAGCGCTCGCGCTCAACCCCAAACTCGCGCACACTTACTACAAGCGCGGCCTGGCAAAGCAAAAACTCGGGGATGTCGCGGGCGCGCAGGAGGACCTCACGCAGGCGCTGACGATCAACCCGGACCTGGCCGAGACCTTCTACACGCGGGGCCTGTATAAGCGGAATCTTGGAGACCTCCACGGGGCGCTCGAGGACTTCACGCAGGCGCTGACGATCAACCCGGACCTGGCCGAGGCCTACTACGACCGCGGGCTGGCGAAACGGACCCTGGGGGATGCCACAGGCGCCCAAGACGATGCCGCGCGCGCGCTCGCGATCAGCCCAAAACTCGCGTCGGTCTACCACGCTCGGGGGGTGAACAAACGGAAATCGGGCGACTATCCCGGCGCGATCGAGAATTTCACGCAGGCTCTCGCGATGAGCCCGACCATGGCTGAAACCTACTACGAGCGCGGCCTGGCCCAAAAGAAGCTCGGCGATCTACCGGAGGCGATCCAGGACTTCACCAAGGCGATCGCGACGAGCCCCAACCTGGCCGACGCCTACTACGAACGCGGGCTGGCGAAGTGGGAGTCGGGTGACTCCCGAGGAGCACGCGAGGATCTCACGCAAGCGCTCACGCTCAATCCCAACGACGCGGTGGCGTACAACAACCGGGGCGTGTTGCGGTGGGAATCGGGTGACTCCCTAGGGGCGATCGAGGATTACACGCAATCCCTCCGGATCAATCCCAGCCACGCGTTGCCCCACTATAATCGCGGCATGAACAAGCTGCAGTTGAAAGACTTCCGCGGGGCGTTGGACGACTTCACGCAGGCGCTCAGGCTGAGCCCCAACGACGCGGACTATTACGTGGGCCGAGGGAAGGCGCACTTGGAGCTGAAGAACAGAGACGCGGCGGTCGCGGATTTCACACAGGCGGCGGATCTGCGCCCGAAGCTTTTCGATGAACTTTTAGAAACGCTCCAAGAATACGACAGAACTCTCACCGGCAAATAATCCCCCCACCGGCGCGTCCCCCCGCCTTGTTTCCCCTGCCCCAAGGAACCCCTCGTCCCGCTCCCCCACAGATTTCGTATCCGGCTTGACTCTTAGGTTTATCCCACTCATAGTGCTGTCGTTCAGCTTGAAATATCCCAGGAGTTGAGGGAACAAGGTGGACGCACGCCGCAAACAGACCAGTCTCCTGCACGTGGGACTGATTGTCGCGCTTGCAATCGGGGTATTCGTCCTCGACCTGTTGACTCCGTTGGGCGTGTCTGTTCCGGAGTTGTATGTGGCGTTGGTCCTGTTTTCGTTATGGTCCCCTCAGCAACGGCTCACACTCACCGTCGCCACGGCTTCCACGGCGCTGACCGGTCTTGGGTTTTTCTTTTCTCCTCCTGGCGGCGGAACTCTCTGGATGGCAATCGCCAATCGCTTGCTCACCGTATTCGTCGTCTGGGCGACGGCGATCCTCGTCCTCCGGTACAAGCATAAGCAGGAGGAGATCAAGTTATTGCGGGGACTGTTGCCCATTTGCGCGTCCTGCAAAAAAATCCGCGACGACAAAGGCTATTGGAACTATCTCGAACTATACATGGAAGATCATTCAGATGTGCAGTTTTCCCACGGGATCTGCCCGGAATGTCTGATCAAGTGGTACCCGGAACTCGAGGCAGAACTCTCCGAAGGCCGCTCCGAGGCTCCTCAAGAGGACAAGTAGATATTCCTACTGCGGCGAGAGCCATGCGGCATGCTTGGGGTCACGCCCCTTTACGATATTGAAGAAGGCGGTTTGCAGGGTGCTGGTGATGGGGCCCGGCTTGCCGGTGCCGACGGCGCGGTCGTCCACCTCCCGGATCGGCGTCAGTTCGGCGGCCGTGCCGGTCATGAACACTTCGTCCGCAATGTAGAGCTCGTCGCGGGTAAACCGCTCTTCAAGGACCGTCAGCCCGCGCTCGCGGGCGAGTTGCATGATCGAGTTCCGTGTGACCCCCTCCAGAATGGAGGTCAGCGGCGTGGTTTTCACGATCCCGTTGCGCACCAGGAAGATGTTCTCGCCGGTGCCCTCGGAGACATACCCTTCGGGATCGAGCAGGATCGCCTCGTCGTACCCGCTGGTCTTCACTTCCCGCTTGGCCATGATGGAGTTGACGTAGTAGCCCGCGATCTTCGCCCGCGTCATCGTGACATTCACGTGATGCCGGGTGAATGATGACACCTTCGCCCGGATGCCGTTCTTCAACCCCTCCTCGCCGAGGTAGGCCCCCCACGGCCAGGCCGCGATCGCCACGCGGATCGGGTTGTCGGGAACATAGAGCCCCATATCCCCGTATCCCACGAAGACGATCGGCCGGATGTAGCACTCCTCGAGCTTGTTCGCGCGGACGGTCTCCCGGACGGCGTCGGCGATTTCTTTCTTCCCGAATGGAATCGTGATGAGCCCGATGTGGGCCGAAGCGAACAGCCGGTCCACGTGCTCGCTCAGGCGGAAGATGGCCGAACCCTGATCCCCCCTGTAGCAGCGGATGCCTTCGAAGGCGGCCAGGCCGTAATGGAGGCTGTGCGTGAGCACATGGACCTGGGCGTCCTTCCAGGGAACGAGTTTCCCGTCCATCCAAATTTTCTCGGATTCCTTCAACACCGCGATCCCTCCCGACCCGGATGGCGCTGACGGAAGGCATGATAGCAGCGGGTCCGGACCATGTCAAACGATCCTTCCCTCCTTGACTTCCAGCGACCCATCGTGGTAGAAACACGACGGTTGACACGATGAATTGAAGCGGAGATCACGGCCATGTACGCGATTGTCGAAACAGGCGGAAAGCAATATCGGGTGACGCCGGGCGATATCCTCGAAGTGGAGCGGCTTGACGGAGACGTGGGGGCCGCCGTCACGCTGGAGAAGGTGTTGCTGGTCTCCGGCGAGGCGGAAACCAAGATCGGGCATCCCACCGTGGCCAATGTCAAAGTCGCCGGCGAGGTCGTGGCCCACGGCCGGTCCCGCAAAGTCATCGTCTTTAAGAAGAAACGTCGCAAGGCCTATCGCCGGACCAATGGTCACCGGCAATCGTTCACCAGGCTCAAAATCACGGGAATTTCAGAGGGCTAGTCATGGCACATAAAAAGGGACAGGGCGCGTGCCGGAACGGGCGGGACAGCAACCCGCAGTACCTCGGCGTGAAATGCTACGGTGGGGAAACCGTGCCGGGCGGGAGCATCATCGTCCGCCAGCGCGGCACGAAGTTCCAACCAGGGTTTAATGTCGGCCGAGGGAAGGATGATACGCTGTTCGCCAAGATTGCAGGCACCGTGAGGTTCGAAGGCCCGAAGGACCGGCGGCGGGTGACCATCATTCCGGTCCAGGGCGCTCCAGCCGCCAAGGCCTCCTAACCAACTCTTCGCGTCCGTCATTCCGCCCCTTGCTCGAGCTTGGAGTAAGGGGCTTTTTATTTGGAGGTTGACCATGCGGATCAATCGGGAACGCTTCACCAGGAAAGCCGGAATGCGGCAAGGGTACACGTCCGCCTCCTCGTTCCCCACGAGAATCGTCTCGAACGAGGAGTTCCCGCCCCTCCCTCAGACCGAGGAGCAACTTCGGGTAGAGCGGCTGATCCATGCGGCCGGGGTGAAGATCAGCCGCTCGCTTGGGGTAAACCGTCGCGACTTCCTGAAAACCACCGGCGGCATGGCCGTTGCGTTCTTGGCGATGAACAGTGTCTTCGGTCGGTTTTTCGACGTGCTGGAGGTCGAAGCAGCCGAGACAGCCGCGTTCTCCGAGCGGAGCGGCGTCCCGTCGTTCATCTTTGACGTGCAGACTCACTACGTGAGCCGAGGCTATGATCCCTCCGATGCGGAAGCCTCGCGCAAGGGCGCGGTGACCAAGCAAGCCCTGCTCGGCCTCCGCCGGCGGGCTCGTGAGCTGGGCATGAACCCCAAGCTGACGGGAGACCGAGGGACGATGGAAGACCTGGATTGGGTCAACTTCATCAAGGAAGTGTTTCTGGACAGCGACACGTCGCTCGCGCTCATCAGCACGCCGCCCGGCCCGTATCCTCAGGAGGCGGTCGTGCCGCCGAAGGAGATGGCGCACATCCGTGATGAGCTGAACCGGCTCAGCGACTCCCAACGGATGCTGGCGCACGGCCTCGTCACGCCCCAACTCGGCAAGGCCGATCTGGAGTTCATGGAGTTGCAGGCCGCCACCATGAAGGTGGACGCCTGGAAATGCTATACGGGCCATCCTCCGAAGGGCTTCGACCATGGTTGGTGTATGGACGACGAGAAGCTCGCCTACCCCATGCTGGAGAAGGCCCGAGCGCTTCGCGTGCCGCGCATCTGCGTGCACAAGGGCTTGCCGCTGGGACCGGTGGAAGACTTCAACCACCCCCGCGACCTGATCAAGGCGGCGAAAGATTTTCCGGACATCAGCTTTCTCGTTTACCATTCCGGGTTCAAGGGCGCCCGCACGGTGCCGGAGGACTTCACGCGCACGGGCGAGATCCCGTGGACCACCGAGTTCTGCCGGAAGAAGCGGGCGGAGCCCGGCATCAACAACATCTACATGGAACTCGGCTCGACCTTCGGGCAGTTGGTCAGCACCTATCCGGAAATCTGCGCGCACCTGCTCGGGCAGATCCTGCTGTCGTTTGATGAAGACCATGTGCTCTGGGGGACCGATTCGATCTGGTACGGCACCCCCCAGTGGCAGATCGAGGCGTTCCGGCGTTTTCAGATCCCCGATGCGTTGATCGAACGGCATCGGTATCCGAGCCTGACGCGGGAGGTGAAGACCAAGATTTTCGGCTTGAATGCGGCGCGGATCTTCGGCGTGAATGCGACGGCCAAGCGCAACGCGCTTCCGGCCGATTATCTGAGCCGGATCAAGATGGCCTACCGGAACGAGGGTCCGGAGCCCAGCCACCGGCTGTACGGCTGGGTGGCAGGCTAGGGTCTTTGCGGGTGGTCTGGGTTTTCGACCTGTTTGCGGAGTTCGATCAGCTCGCGCTCGAGGGCCTCGAATCGGTCCAGGACGGGGTCGGGGATGTTGGTGTGGTCCATCGTCGCTTCGGGCATCCGCTCACCTTCGGCCTTGATGATCCGTCCCGGCACGCCGATCACCGTGGAGTTCGCGGGCACCGACTTCAACAGCACCGAGTTGGCCCCGATCTTGACGTTGTCGCCGATGCGGATGCCGCCGAGAATCTTGGCCCCGGCGCCGACCACGACGTGATTCCCCAGCGTCGGATGGCGCTTGCCGCGCTCCTTGCCGGTTCCCCCTAAAGTCACTCCTTGAAAGAGCGTCACGTAGTCGCCGATCTCGGCCGTCTCGCCGATGACGACCCCCATGCCGTGATCTATGAAAAAGCCTCGGCCGATTCGGGCTGCCGGGTGAATCTCAATGCCCGTCAACAGGCGCGCCACCTGTGAGATAGCGCGCGGGATAAACGGGACGCCCCACCCATAGAGCCGGTGCGCGATCCGGTACGCCAACAAGGCATGGAAGCCCGCGTAGGTGAGGATCACCTCCAGCTTGCTGGTCGCCGCCGGGTCCCGCTCGAAGACCGCCGCGAGGTCGTTTTTGATCTTCACAAACATGCCGGGTTTGATTATATCCCCTCGATCAGGCATACCGCCTGCGCGGTCATCGCCTCTTCCCGGCCGACCGCGTCCTGCCCTTCGCCGCTCTTCACCTTCAAATTGATGCGCGCCGGCTCCACCCCCATCGCCTTGGCCAAGGTGTCCCTCATGGCGGGAAGGTGCGGCCCCAGCCGCGGCGCCTGGGCATTGATAACCGCATCCAGGTTGACCAGCCGACAGCCCTTGCGGCTCATGAGGGAGACGACTTGCGCAAGAAGCTGCACGCTCGCAATGTCCTTGTAGTGGTTATCGGATGCTGGAAAATGCGACCCCAAATCCCCCTCCCCCATTGCGCCCAACAGCGCATCGCACACCGCATGGATGAGCACATCGGCATCCGAGTGCCCCTTCAGACCCTTACTGTGCGGAACCTCGATCCCGCCCAGAATCAGTTTGCGGCCGGGAACCAGGGGATGGATGTCATACCCGACCCCGACTCTCATGCTCGCATGCCCCCTCTCCTTCCCTTCTCCCGGTAAGCCCGCTGCTCCGGGGAACCCGTTGCTCTTTCATCTGCAACGGGTCTTCGCACTTGGCGCTCACCTCCCTCTCCCGACCGGGCGGCGAGAATCGCCTCGGCGATGACGAATTCCTCCGGCGTCGTGATCTTGATATTGTCCCAGCGACCAGGGACGATACCGACGTTTCGACCCAGCCTCTCAACCAGAGCCGCATCATCGGTCGCGCGCAGGCCATCGCGTTCGGCCTGCCGGTAGGCCTCCAGAATAAGCTCTCGCCGGAAGGTTTGCGGAGTCTGCGCGAGCCAAAGACCGGAGCGGTCGAGCGTCCGCTGGATCCGACCATCAGGGCCGACCCGTTTGGGCGTATCCTTCATCGGCACCGCCACGATTGCTCCTCCATCCCGCCGAGCCGCCTCGATGGAGCGCGCGATGAGGTCTTCGGTCACGAACGGCCTGACCGCATCGTGAATGACCACGATCTCGGTGTCGTCGTCGGTCTCCCGAAGACCATTGGATACCGATTCCTGCCGGGTCGCCCCGCCCGCGACTACTTTCAGCACTTTCTTGACGCCGTAACGTTCGACCACCTCCGTGAGGGCGCGGGTACGCTCCCCTTGGGGCACCACCAGAATGACTTCCGCCACGCTCGGCGTCCGCTCGAAGACCCGCAGCGCGTGCAACATCAGCGGCCATTCCCCCAACATCATGAACTGCTTGGGGGTGGCGGACCCCATCCGCTTGCCTGTACCTCCCGCAGGCACCACGGCCACAACACGGCCACGCGTTCTCATTTCAGAAAGCTTCTTCCTCACACTGATCACTACCCGCGGACGGCTTGCAGATCCTGGCTCTCCGCCTCCTCCTTCAACCGGGTAAATATCATGCGACCGGCCTGTGTCTGCAAGACGCTGGTGACCACCACGTTCACGTTCGACCCGATGAATCGCTTGGCGTTGTCCACGACGATCATGGTCCCATCATCCAGGTAGGCCACCCCCTGTCCCGCCTCCTTCCCTTCCTTGAGGACAAAGACCCGCAGTTGCTCGCCCGGAAGGACGACCGGCTTCAAGGCGTTGCACAGTTCATTGATGTTCAACACCCGGACGCCCTGGAGCTCCGCGACCTTGCTCAGGTTCAGGTCGTTGGTAATCACCTTGGCGTTCATCTTCTTGGCCAGCATCACGATCTTGGAATCCACCTCTTTCACGTGCGGGAAGTCGTCCTCGACGATGCGGACCTCGACGTCCACCATTTTCTGAATCTTGTTGAGGACGTCAAGTCCGCGCCGTCCGCGCCCGCGCTTGAGGGTATCCGACGAGTCGGCAATATGTTGCAGCTCATTGAGGATGAATTGGGGCAGGATAAACGCGCCTTCCAAAAATCCGGTCTCGCACAGGTCGGCCACCCGCCCGTCAATGATGACGCTGGTATCAAGAATCTTATTGCTGGTGGAGGAAGGAATCGCCCGTTCCCCTTCCCACGACGGTTTGGGGATCCCGGCTTGGGCGAAGATTTTCATCCCATAGATCAGGCCAAGATAAGGAAAGGCAGCCAGGATCAGAAAGCCCAGCGGAGGGACCGACAAGGCTGAAGGGACCGTGGACTCCAACGCCCAAGCCGCAACGCCGGCCAGGATCAAACCCGCGGCAAGCCCCGAGGCGCCTCCAAGGAGCACGCCGGGCTTCGCATCCCGCAGCGTGAACTCCACCCCCAGCACGATGCCGGCCACGACCAGGCCGGCCACCGCCGCCCAGATCCATCCCCAGTCCTGACCGAACCCGTCCGAAAACAGGGCAAGGCCAGCGACGATGCAAAGAACGACGAATGCCGTACGTAGCACCATTCTGCCACCCCCTTTCGTAAGAGGTATGATGAAATCCCGTTGAGCAGGCCTCATGATACCACAGAATCGGCCCGATCGATAAGTAGACGATTCGACTGGAAGTGATTGCGCTTAAGGTTTTACAGTGAGGTATGTGCTCCGCCCGTTGCGGAGCACCAGGACAAGCGCGGAACCTTTGGGCGAGAGGTCTCCCGTCGCTTTTGTAAAGTCTCGGAGGCTTACGACGGGCTGCCGGTTGATCTCCACGATGACATCGCCCACCTGCAGCCCAGCCTCCTCGGCAGGACTGCCGTCGGCGACACGGACCACCACGACGCCTCCTTTGTTGCGAGGAAGGTTGAAGCGGCGCGCCACGTCGGTGGTGAGCTCGCGCACCTCCAGGCCGGCCAAGGCCCCGGCCGGCCGTGCCTCGTCGCCCTCGGCATCCGGTGTCACTTGCGCCATGCTCTTGGGTTGTTCAGCAATGGTGACTTCCTGGTCGCGTTCCTTGCCGTTTCGGAGCATCTTGATATGGACCTTTTTGCCGACCGGCGTCTGGGCCACCAGGTTGCGAAATTGGGTGGGGTTCTCAACGGCCCGGCCATCGAATTCGACGATCACGTCGCCGCGCTCCAGCTTCGCGCGTTTCGCCGGGCTGTCGGCCAGGACGTCGCTGATCAAAATCCCTTTGGTCTCGGGCACCCCGAACTGCCTGGCGAGGTCCTGGGTCAGCTCCTGAATGGACACGCCGAGATAGCCCCGGACGACCTTGCCGGCCTTGATGAGCTGTTCCATCACGGACCGGACCATGTTGCTGGGCACGGCGAACCCGATCCCCATGTATCCGCCGCTCTGGCTGAAAATGGCCGTGTTGATGCCGATCAGCTCCCCCCGCGCGCTGACAAGCGCCCCTCCCGAGTTGCCGGGATTGATGGCGGCATCCGTCTGGATGAAGTCCTCGTATTCGGCGATCCCGACGTTGGCCCGCCCCACCGCGCTGATGATGCCCATCGTCACCGTTTGGGTCAGGCCGAAGGGGTTGCCGATGGCAAGGACGTATTCACCCACCTGAAGCTTGTCGGAGTCGGCCCAGGGGATGATCGGCAGGCTTTGGGCGTCAACCTTAACGACCGCGATGTCGGTCTTGGGATCAGTGCCGACCACCTTGGCTTTAAGCTCCCGCTTGTCCGCGAGCAGGATTCGGATCTCATCCGCTTTCGACACAACATGATTGTTCGTGATGATGTAGCCGCCGGGGTCTACAATCACCCCCGACCCCAGGCTCCGCTCACGGCGGTCCCGCGGGGCTTCAAACCGGCGGAACAGTTCGTCGCCGAAGAACCTCCGGAAGAAGGGGTCGTCGAACGGCCCAAAACCGTGCCCCTCCGGCACCCTGCTGGTCCGGGTCGTGGAGATGTTCACCACGGACGGCGTGACCGCCTTGGCCACGTCCACGAAATTCCGGTCGGTGCCGGTCGGCGGCGTCCCGGCAGGCGGCAACGGCACCGCGGCCGGTCTCACGACGACCGGAGTTTCAGGCACCGCGTGGCCGAAGGGCAGCCACCCGAGGTCAGCCGCCATGACCAACCCTAGGATCAGGCCCACGCCGATCAGGAGCAGCCCTAGAGCAACCGATTGACCGACCGACTTCGTGGCCAATTTACTGAATGGTCCCGGCATAGATTCCCGCGATCGTCCGGAGGAATTGGAGCGCATCGGCCTTCTTGCGCTGGAAAGAATTACGCCCCATGATGGACCCAAACCCGCCCCCGTCTCGAATGGCACGGACCTCGTCGAAGATGGCCTTGTCGTCTTCCTTGGTGGCCCCGCCGGAGAAGATCACGACGCGGCGCCCGTCGAAGGAGGACTGCACGACGTGCCGGACCCGTTCGGCCTGGGTTTTAATCGGGACCTGTTGGGTCTCATAGACCTTCTTGGCCGCCGCCTGCTCCAGGTGATCGGTCGGCAGCTTGACCTTGATGATGTGGGCCCCCAACTGGGCCGCAATTTGCGCCGCGTAGGCGACGACGTCAACGGCCGTCTCCCCTTCCTTGCTGATCTGACTTCCGCGGGGATAGGACCAGACCACGACGGCCAGGCCATGGTCCTTGGCTTCTGTGACGATCTCGCGCAGCTGCTCGTACATGACCTTGCAATGCGCCGACCCGGGGTAGATGGTGTAGCCCACGGCCGCGCACCCCAGCCGTAAGGCGTCATGCACGCTCCCCGTCACGGCCGGGACCGGATCCTTATCCTCGTGCAGGGAATCGTGATTGTTCAATTTGAGGATCAACGGAATCTCGCCGGCAAACTCGGCGGCGCCGGCCTCCAGGAAACCCAGCGGCGCGGCGTAGGCGTTACAGCCGGCCTCAATGGCCAATTCAAAGTGATACCGGGGATTATAGCCCGGAGGATTGACGGCAAAGCTCCGCGCGGGGCCGTGCTCGAAGCCCTGATCCACGGGAAGAATCAGGCACTTTCCAGTCCCCTTCAGCGTCCCTTGATTCAAGATACGGGCGAGGTTCGATTTGACACCGGCATTATCATTGCCGTACCAGGTCAAGATCTCACGGACACGGTTCGTCATGGCTCACCTCTATTTCTGTTTTCCTTGGATGAACGCCTCGGCCAGGCCGACATCGTCCGAACTGCCGATGAGCAGCGGCACCCGTTGGTGCAGGGTTTTTGCCGCGACGTCCAGGATGCGCTCAGTCCCCGTTCCGGCGCGACCTCCGGCCTGCTCCACGACCATCGCCAGCGGGTTCCCTTCATACAGCAGGCGCAGCTTCCCCTCCGGCTTCGCCGTCTCGCCCGGATAGAGATAGATGCCCCCGCCGAGCAGAATGCGATGCACGTCGGCCACCAGGCAACCCGAATACCGCCCCGAATAGGGCCGTCCCGTCGGCTTGTCGGACGCTTTGAGATAATCCACGTACCGCCGAGTGCCCTCCGGCCACTTCTGATAGTTGCCCTCGTTCGTGCAGTACACCGAGCCCTTCGCCGGCATCCGGATGTTCTCGTGGGAGAGCAGGTATTCCCCAATGCCGGGGTCCAGCGTGAACCCGTGCACCCCCTGACCAGACGTGAAGACCAGCATGGTGCTCGACCCATACATGAGATACCCAGCCGCCACCTGCTCGGTCCCTTTGCGAATCAACTCCGACTCGGGGGGCAGCCCGGCCTTTCCATCGTACCGAAGGATGGAGAAGATCGTCCCCATCGGCATGTTGACGTCGGTGTTGGAGGATCCGTCCAGCGGGTCGAACAGCAGCATGTACTTGCCGTGCGGCCAGTTCTCGGGGAGATGGACCGGCTTCTCCATCTCTTCCGAAGCCAGCGCGCAGACCAACCCGCTATATTGGAACGACTTGATGAAGGTCTCGTTGGCGAGCTCATCCAGCTTCTTGACGGCCTCCCCCTGGACGTTGGTCTCCCCGGTGTAACCCAGGATATTGATCAACCCGGCCCGGCGAAGGTCGTTGGCGATCCTCTTGCCGGCCAGGCCGATCTGGGCCAATAAGGCGGAGAACTCCCCGGTAGCGGCCGGATACCCGGCCTGCGTCTCGATGATGAACCGGGTCAATGTGACGCCGATACGGCTCATCGCAGCGGGCCTCCTCGAATCAACTCCCCTAATGATCCCTCTCCCCTGGAGGGAGAGGGTCAGGGTGAGGGGGAGTCTTAGCAGCTCTGAGTATATCGGCTTGCCACAAAGCTGGCAATGCCTGAGACGGTAGGGAGCAGAGCACGCCCTGCTCCCGACATTATTCACGGGCGGGCCGTCAGGGTGGCCCCCTCAATTGACACCAGCGTCGCGGACACGGACCCGATGATGACCTTGGCCCTCATGTATACGGGGATCCGCGCGGCATCGTTGGTCACCCAGACCCGGATATTGCCTTCGTTCAGGAACAGTCCTTTGAAGGGCATGACGGCCAGGATCCGGATCGTGTCGAACTCGCCGAGGGGCCCTTTCAGGCGCTCCGTGCCCTCGATGCGCAGCTCGAGGCGGTAGTTCTTCTTGTCGTGATGCACGTCGACGAACGTGGACGAGCCGATGGTAATTGAGGGGAGCGTCCGGAAGAAGTAGAGAATGGACAGGGTATCCTGGGCCTGGGCGGGAATGTCCAGCGTCTCGGTGTTGCCGTCCTTGGTCACCGTGGCCCGATGGGCGGCCTGGTCGAACTGGACTTCGAAATCGTTCTTCCGCTTGCCTTCGCGCCGCTTGAAGAAGAGCCGGTGGGGATAGCGCGCCTCCTCGTCCAGCAAGGTCTCGACACGATTGTTGACTGGATAAAAGACCGAAACGAAATCATTCGAGCGGGCGGTATGGATGACCTTGACCACGGCCCGTCCCCGGAGGGCCTGGCGCTCGGCGACCTCAAAGACGGCCGTGCCGGCGGACACAATCCCCCAGCTCAGCGCATACGTCAGCCGTTCACCGACCGTGAAGTGATCCGTGCCCGGCGCATGGGACGGATGGGCCTCGCGCGGCGCCGCCACGACTATCAGGCCCGTTGTAAACGCGACGACCAGAAGCAGGCGGCCCATGAGCCTCTCCTTAGTGTGCGGCCGGCCCTCCGCTGATGTATTGCTTGACCTGGGACTCCACGACCTCCCGGATCCGCTGCAAGGCCGACTCGGAGGTGGCTTCGAATCGCAAGACCAGCGCCGGTTGGGTATTCGAGGCACGGATCAGCCCCCACCCATCGGGGAAGAGGACACGGACTCCGTCAATGTCGATGATCTTGTACTCCCGGGCTAGTTGCTTCTTGGCTTCCTCCACGACCTGGAACTTGACGTCGTCCGGGCAGTCCACCCGGATCTCCGGCGTGGCGACCGTCGCTGGCAGATCGGCCAGCAAGGAGGAGAGCGGTTTTCCGGCTTTCGCCATGATCTCGATCAAACGACACGACGCGTAGACGGCATCGTCGTACCCGAAGTAGCGGTCGGCGAAAAACATGTGGCCGGACATCTCGCCGGCCAGCGCGGCGCGCTCCTCCTTCATCTTCGCCTTGATCACTGAGTGGCCGGTCTTCCACATGATGGGCTTACCGCCGTGCTTCTCGACGTCCTCGTAGAAGACCTGAGAAGCCTTGACTTCGGATATGATCGTGGCGCCGGGCCGGTCTTTCAGGACATCGCGGGCGTACAGCACCATGAGCTTGTCGCCCCAGATGATCTGGCCTTTCTCGTCCACCGTCCCGATCCGGTCGGCGTCCCCGTCGTAGGCGATCCCCACGTCGGCGCCGGTCTCGCGCACTTTGCGAATCAGGTCCTGGAGATTCGCCACCACCGTGGGGTCGGGGTGGTGGTTTGGAAATCGGCCGTCAACATCCACATACAGCCCGGTCACACGGCACCCCAGCAGGCGCAGGGCATCCGGGCCCACGAGCCCGCCCATGCCGTTGCCGCAATCCACGACGGCGTGCAGCCGGTCGGCCCTGAGGTGAGCAAACGACTTCTTTATGTAGGCCAGGTAATCAGGAATGATAGCGTGCTCCGATACACGCCCCGGCGGCCCGGACTCGAACTGCCCTCGATCAATCTCGGCCTTCACGTTCTGGATGGCGGACCCGTGCAGGGAATCCTTCCCCAGACAGAGCTTGAACCCGTTGTATTGGGGGGGATTGTGGCTGGCCGTGATCATCACGCCTCCGCCAACCGGCAACGTGAAGAGGGCGTAGTACAGCAACGGCGTGGGGCAGACCCCGATATCCACCACATCCAGCCCGCATCCCAGCAACCCCTTCAGCAGAGCCTCCCGCATCTCCAGCGCGCTGGTCCGCCCGTCCCGGCCGACGGCCACGGACTTGGCGCCCGCACGGACGGCGATGGAACCGTACGCCCGTCCGATCTGCTCGGCGAGCGCCACTGTGAGGTCCGTCCCCACGACGCCCCGGATGTCATATTCGCGGAAAATGCTCATTTCCTCCTCACCCTTCCCTCGCCCTCATAGATGAGAAGGGGTGGCTGTGCGGCCGTAGTCGTCCGCCAGACGCACGATGTCGTCTTCGCCGACGTAGTCGCCGCTTTGCACTTCGATGATATCGAGCGGAACAGCGCCCGGATTCTCCAGCCGGTGCGGCGTCTCCTGGGGAATAGCCGTGCTCTCGTTGACATGGAGATCAAAGACCCGGTCGCCACGAGTCACCCGGGCGACTCCGGCCATGACCACCCAGTGCTCGCTGCGATGATGATGATATTGAAGCGACAGGCGCCCGCCGGGATGGACCGTCACGCGCTTCACCTTGTAGCGCGGGCCTTCTTCCAGCACCGTATAACTTCCCCAGGGCCGATACACAGTCTTGTGGATGAGATGCTCAGGGGCCTTTTGCCGGCGCAGCAGGTCCACCACCCGCTTGACCTCCTGGGTCAGCGCCTTGGGGCAGACCAACGTGGCATCGGCCGTATCCACGACCACCATGTCCTTCAATCCGATGGTGGCCACCAACCGGTGCTCGCCATACAGGATGGAATCGCGGCTCCCGAGATCCACGACCCGTCCGATCCGGACATTGCCGGCCCGATCGGTGTCGGCGACCTCGTCGAGACTGCTCCAGTTGCCGACGTCACTCCAGCGGAAGGGTGCCGGAATGACGGCCGCTCTGCGGCTTCGCTGCAGCACGCCGTGGTCAATGGAGATCGCCTCAGCCCGTTTGTAAAACAGCTCGAGCGCCTGATTTGCGTTGGGCGTCCCCAATGCCTTGCCCAACCGCCTCAACCCGCGGGCCAATTGTGGGAGCGCGGTGCTCATCTCGTCGAGGATCGCGTCGGCCCGCCAGACGAAGATGCCGCTGTTCCAGTAGAACCGACCGTCGCGTAGGTAGCGCTTCGCTGTAGCCAAACCCGGCTTCTCCACAAAACGTGAAACGACCAGCGCCTTGAGCCCGCCTCGACTCATCAACGGACGACCGGCTTCGACCCGGATGTAGCCGTAGCCGGTCTCCGGGCGCGTGGGCTTGACCCCAAAGGTCACAAGCCGCCCTTCCTGGACCACACGCACCCCCAGGGCGGCCGCCCGGAGAAACTTCCTCTCATCGGGAATGACATGGTCGGCCGGCATTACCAGCATGACGCCGTCAGGGTCCCGCCGCCGGACGGCCTCTGCCGCCCAACCGATCGCCGCGGCGGTGTTGCGGGCGACCGGCTCGATCAAAATATTTTCCTTCGGGACTCCATCAGGCCTTTCCAGTTGAATGCGGATCGCCTCGGCGTGTCCGGCACCGGTCACCACGAGAACGCGCTCGCCCGGGACGATCGCCCTGACCCGTTGGACCGTCCGCTGGATCAACGTCCGGTCGCTCAGGACCTTGAGGAGCTGCTTGGGGTAGAGCTCACGGCTGAGGGGCCAGAATCGGGTTCCGCTCCCCCCGGCCAGCACGACGGCGTAGAGATGGGGAATCGGTCGTCTCACAGTCCCTTATCAATGAGGTCGTGCAGGTGAATCATTCCGCGGACGACCGACTCGGCATCCACCACCGGCAACACCGCGAGCGGCTTCTCCCGATCCTCCATGATCCTGAGCGCCTGGATCGCTTTTTCCTCCACGGTGACACGGACCGGGTTCGGATTCATGATCTCCCGGAGACTCATCGTAAAGATGTTCAGCCCCTCGCCGATCGCGCGCCGGATGTCATAGTCAGTCACCAGGCCGACCAGCTTCCCGGCGTCGTCCACGATGGACACCGCGCCGGTGTGCTTCGCGGTGATCTCGGAAAACATCTCTTGCACGGAGGCCTGCACATGCACCACTGGGTTCCGGGCGCCCGTTCGCATGAGATCGCCTACCGTCAGCAGCAAGCGCTTGCCGATCTGCCCCCCGGGGTGGTACAAGGCGAAGTCGTCCGGCTGGAAGTTGCGGAGCTTCATCAGGGCCATCGCCAGCGCGTCGCCCACGACCAGAGCCGCCGTCGTGCTGCATGTCGGAGCCATGTTCAGCGGGCAGGCCTCTTCTTCCACAGGAGTGAGCAGGACGATATCGGACCGTCGAGCCACGGTGGAATCCGCATTCGCGGTGATAGCGATGAGGCGTGCCCCGATCCGCCGCACCGACGGCAGAAGGGCAATCAGTTCTTCGCTCTCACCCGATTTAGTGATCGCGAGAATGACGTCATCTTTGTGCGCGATCCCGATATCCCCATGCGCGCCCTCCGCCGGGTGGAGGAACATCGCCGGCGTTCCTGTGGAGACCAGGGTTGACGCGATCTTCTGGGCGATGATCCCGGACTTGCCGATGCCGGTCACGATGACCTTGCCCGGACAGGAGTAGAGCAGGAGCACGGCTTTCTCGTAGGCCGGCCCCACGGCCTTGCGCAGCCGCTCGAGCGTACGGCCTTCGAGCTCCAGGACTCGATTGATCTCACTCAGGATGTCCATCGCCGCGATTGTAGCAGGAAATACGGGAAAAGGGGACAACCCCCTTCATCGCGGGGACTGTCCCCTTTTTCCCCCATGTGGAGGGTCTGAAATCTGATCTTTGCGACTGTTCGGGGAGAGAGGAGAAGTTCAGCGGTGGGGAGAGAACTTGGTATGTCGGCTCAGGCCTTGGCTTTCAGGATGAGGTCGGTGAGTTCGCGGACGGCGCCTTCGCCGCCCTTCTTGGCGCAGACGTAATGGACGTCCTGGAGGACGGACGGCATGGCATCAGCAGGAGCGGCTGAGAATCCGGCTGCACGAAGAGCGTTCAGGTCGTTCACGTCATCTCCGATGAAGGCGACTTGGCCGAGCGTGAGCCCGTACTTTCTGGCCATGCGTGCGAGGATCGCCAGCTTGTCGTCTACCCCTTGGTGGACCTCGGGCACCGCCAGCTTCTGACCGCGCCGTTCGACGATGGCGGTCTTTTCTCGAGTGATGAAGGCCGTGACCAGACCGGCCGCCTGCAGCATCTTGATCCCCATCCCGTCGCGGGTGTTGAACTTCTTCTGTTCATCACCCGACTCCGTGTAGTACATGCCGGCATCGGTCAGGACGCCGTCCACATCCATGGCCAGCATCCGCACCCGCCTGAGCCGGGCCAGGAGCGCCTTGCCAGGGGCCCCGGAACGAGGTCCCTTACTTCGCGACATCGGTGGAGTCCAGTCTGAAAGCGGGCACCATTTCCTGGAGCTTACGCACGATCCCTTCCGAATCAGAATCCCGGAGTAACCTTTCCAGCTCCCGAACGTGGCGATCGAGTTCGGCCGGTTGAAAGATTGTCCGGCTCACTGCCCGCTTGATCTTCTCATGCGAGGTCGGCTCGACGCGTTCCTGGTGATCGAACAGCTCCTCATATAATTTTTCGCCGGGACGGAGGCCGGTGTACGTGATTTTGATGTCCTGGTCCGGCACATGCCCCGAAAGGAGGATCATATTGCGGGCAAGATCCGCCACGCGGATCTGTTCGCCCATATCCAGAACGAAGACGTCGCCTCCCTGCCCCATCACGCTGGCTTGAAGGACCAATTGGACCGACTCGGGAATGGTCATGAAGTAGCGTTTGATCTCAGGGTGCGTCACGGTCACGGGCCCGCCCTGACGGATCTGCTCGGTGAATATGGGGACGACGCTGCCGTTGCTGCCCAGCACATTCCCGAAGCGAACCACCGTGAAGCACGTCGAACCCGCCCTGTTCATATCCTGGACCATGTGCTCGGCGATTCGCTTGGTCGCCCCCATCACACTGGACGGATTGATCGCCTTGTCGGTCGAGATCAACACGAACCGCTCCACCCCCGTCGCCAGGGACGCCTCGATGACACTGCGCGTCCCCAAGACGTTGTTCCGGACCGCCTCCCCCGGATTGTGCTCCATCATCGGAACATGCTTATGCGCCGCGGCGTGAAAGATCAAATTCGGGGCGCAGGCCCGGAAGACCTCCGTCACCCGATGGGGAAGAGTGATGTCCCCGAGCACCGCAAGGGTCTTGATCTGGGGAAACGTCCCGCGCAGCTCCAGATCGAGAGCGTACAGGCTGTTCTCGTGCCGCTCGAAGAGGACCAGCAGCGCCGGACGATACCGGGCGATCTGCCGGCACAGCTCGGAGCCGATGGACCCTCCCGCGCCGGTGACCACGACGCTCTTGCCCTCCAGCAACGGGTGCAACTCTTGAAGGTCGGTTTTGATCGGCTCGCGCTGCAGCAGATCCTCCAGGCTCACCGGTCGTACCTGTCGCATTGAAACGGAACTGTCGAGGAGCTGTTTGATGTTGGGCAGGGTCTTGATGGTGACTCGGCAGGACTCGGACGCCGCCAGAATCCGTTGCATCAGTTGCGGAGAGGCCGAAGGAATGGCCACGACGATCTCCCTGGCCTCCGTCAGCTCAACGGCCCTCGTGATGTCTGCGATCGGGCCCACCACCGGAACGCCGTGGATCCTGGCTTTGCGCTTGGCGGGATCGTCATCCATAAACGCGACAGGGCGGTAGTTGTACGAAGGATTGGTCTGAATGTCCCGGACAAGCAACTCGCCGGCGTTACCGGCCCCTACGATGAGAATCCGCTTGGCCGAGGGACCGACGATGTGCAGCCACTCGCGAAACCCCCGGACGGCCAGACGAATGCCGCCGAGAAACCCCATGCTCAGGAGCCCGGTCAAGATGATCACCGAGCGGGGATAGTCCGTCCATCCCATCACCCCGTGGATCAGGACATACAGCACGGCCGTGCTGGCCAGGGTCGCCCACAGAATCTTTCCCAAGTCATGCAGGCCGACGTACCGCCAGAGGCCCCGCTGGATCCCGAACGCCCACAGGCCGGCGAGATAGAGGACCGCAACGAATGGCGCGCCGAGGAGCATGCGCTGCCGGTAGTTCTCGGGAACTTGCCCTTCGAATCGCAGGATGAAGGCCATCAGATTGGCGGCAAGTATGAGGCTGCCCTGGACACCGGTGATGATGACAAAGCGATGCCGAAGCAGCAGGTCCCCGAAGGTCTTCGCCAACAGGTGAACCACCTTTGCGGCGGTGCGTCGCATCATCCCCCCAGACACCTTACGGTTCAACACCTCCGCACACGGTCGCTCCCCTCACGCGTCCCGATCGTCCCGACCAACGGGCCGCCATTACCGTGAACCCGAATGTGACGCCTGGGCGGGAGCGCTGGATACCGCCATCGCCATGGCCACAAGGACCCAAAATTGAATAGCCAGAGTGCCGACCAGCATCTGATCAAAACACACACGAACCGTCAATCCGATCAGGCCGACGCCGATGCCCAGGAGAACCGCCCGCTGCCAGACATCAGCCGCGCGATGATACCCCGTCAGCGTCGAGGCGACAATCCGGTACAACAACCACACAAACAAGGCGAGCCCCGGGAAGCCCACCCCTAACGCCAGGTCAAGAAAGAGGTTATGGGTCCCGACGTTCATGACGGGAGTATGGCCCGGCTGGACCTCTTCTTTGGTTTGACCAAATACGAGCCTGAAGTTGTCCTTCCCGTAGCCGATACCCACGACAGGATGCTCCGCGAGTTTCGCCGCCGTAAAGTTCCAGATGTCCAGGCGATGAATGAAGGTGTCGGCGCTCAGCCGAAAATGGATGCCCGTACCGGGAATCGTCCGGACATCGCTGTAGAGCAGCATCCCCGCCGTCGCGACGACGGCGAGACTGGCCAAAGCCGCCGCGATGAGAGCGCGCCGGCGCTTGATCAGCCACACGAAGACCCAGAGTTCACACACCAACGCCAGCAGGCCGGCCCGCGAGAAGGTGAAGATCAAACAGAGCAGCGCCATGACTCCCGTTATGGCATAAAGCATCCGGAGCCCCCGCTTCGCCTCAAAGCATGCGAGCGAAACGCTGAGCGGGACAAGGAGGACCAGGTAGGTGGTCAGCCAGACCTCGCCGGACATGACCGATTCGAGCAGAGGAGCGTTTCCCGCCTCATCCACCGTGACTCGCCCGGTCACCATGTCCCCGAACTGCCGGAGCCCGTATGCGCTGACGATGAACAGGGTGGCCATGAAGGTCCACACCAGACGTGTGCCGTGACGCCCTTCTCTGAAAAAATACAGGACGACATAGAACAGCAGGCCTTGCTGTAACAGTTTGGCGAACTCCTTGCCGCTGTAAGCCGGAAACGTGGCGAAAGGAACCGTAAATGCCACCCAGGCCACGAAGGCGAGCAGGGAAACGTCGATCGGCGTTCGGGTGAAGAAATGCCGCCGGTTGACGGCGCACCAGAGCACCAACAACGCGACCAGGATGATGAACCCGTTCCGTTCAATGAAGAGCAGTCTATTGAAGGGCAAGCTGAAAATATAGACGTAGAGCAGACCGCGGATGATCGTTTCAAGATTCGGAAGCGCGGTCGCGGAGGCCTCCGCAGCGGGAACGGCGGACGCCCTCATCCAGCCGCCCTCCACGCGCGCGTATGCCGCTCCACGACCCGGACCCCCAACGCCAGAGCCCCGTACACGAGGAGCCAGCCCACCAGGATGGAGGCGCGCGCCGGCCCCTCCGCCTGTGTATACAGCACCGCCGTCCCCCCACAGACCGCCATCAGGAGATATTCCGCCAGCATGGTCTTTCGATGGCTCCAGCCCGCCAGCACGAGCCGCTGGTAATAATGCTCCCGATGCGCCCGCCAGACTTTTTCTCCGTGCAGCAATCGCCGGAAAAGCGTGACCGTCGCATCCGCCACGAACGGAGAAAAGACCAGCACCGGCACCCAGATGTCGAACACGCCGTCACGCACCCCCATCACCGCCAAGGCCCCAGCCAGAAAGCCCATGGGGATGCTGCCCACGTCCCCCAGGAAGATCCTGGCGGGGGGCAGGTTAAAGAGGAGGAATCCGCCGGCGGCCATCGCGACCAGGAGCGAGATCCCCATCATCACGTGATGGCCCGCCCTCCAGGCCATATAGCCGAGCACGCCGTACCCGAGCACGGTCATCCCGGCGGCCAGGCCGTCCATCCCGTCCATGAAATTATAGAGATTGGTCATCCAGACAAGGAACAACATTGTCAAGGGCGGGGCGAGCCATCCGAGCGACACGTCGCCGAGCACCGGGATCGCAACGACGTTCACCGTCAGACCGGCGCCCCACACGACGCAGCCGGCCGCCACGGCATGCACGCCCAGTCGCAGTCCGACCGGCAGACTCGCTTGATCGTCCCAGAAGGATAGGAGGCCCACGACCAGAGTGATCCCCAACACCCAGAGGCCCGTCCCTCCCCATCCCGCCGGACCCGGACTGACGACGCCGCCCGACCACTCCAGCATCAGGCTCAACGCGAGCCCCAGGAACACGCTGCCGAACACGGCAAGGCCGCCCGTCCGAGGCACCGGCATCGCATGGAGCGACCGTTCGTTGGGTAGATCGAGCAACGCCCACCTGGAGGTCGGTGCACTGAGCACCCGCGTCAGTCCCACCGCCGCAAGAAAGACCACGCCAAGAAGGCCGAGAACGCCCGGGGTCACGCTTTTTCCTTCCGGTACCAGGCGATGAGGTCAGGCAGAGCGTCTTCAAAGGCGACGGAAGGACGGTACCCCGCCACTCGCGCGATCTTCTCGGAGCTGTACCAGGCCGATCCGATCAACTTCGCCAGGGCGTCTGAGTCGAAGAAGGCCCGACGCCCGCGAACGCGTCCCATCAGATCACCCGCGCGCGCCAGCGCCTTGAGCGCGCCCACCGGCACATGCCATGAGGGGACCGGCTTCCCCATCCCCCGGCAGATCATGACGTAGAGCTCGCGCGTCGAATAGGGTCTGGCATCCGCGACGATGAAGCATTGTCCGTTCGCTCCCGGAGTCCCGGCCGCCAGCAGCGCGGCGTCCACCACGTTCAGGACATGGACCATGCTGCGACGGTTGCTCACTTCCGGGAGCGGCGGGAACAAGCCTCTCTCAATCGCGGTCATCATGCGGTAGAGGTTGCCCTTGTTGCCGGGCCCATAGACAAGCGGCAGCCTGAGGCACACGACATGCAGCCCGGCCCGCAGCCCACCGTCCAGCACCACCCGTTCCGCCGCCAGTTTGGACCGACCGTAAGGGTTGACCGGGCGCGCGTCCGAAGACTCGTCCCGGCAGCAGGCGGTCTCTTCGCCCATGGCCTTCACGCTGCTGAAGTACACGAACCCCTGAGCCCCGCCGACGACGGCGCCCTCCCACACATTGCGCGTGCCGTCCACATTGACTGCGTAACAGGCCGATTCGTCGCCGGATGAGACCGACGGATCATGCGCCTTGCCTGCCAGGTGAAACACCAGCTCCACGCCGGCGGCGGCCGACCTCATGGCCATTGGATCCCGGACATCTCCGGTCACGACTTCCACAGTCGGGAGCCAATCCGGCCCGGGCGCCCCCTCGCGCACCAAGACCCGGACGTGCAGCCCGTCGCGCAGCAATCGCTCGACCAGATGCCGGCCGATGAAGCCGGAGGCGCCTGTCACCAGCACTCGGGTCATGGCCGGCTCAGCGAGTACGACATCGGCCAAGTCTCTTCCAACAACCCGCGATAGACCGCCAACGTTTCCCGCACGATCCGCTCGCTTGAAAATTCCTTCACGACCCGCTCACGCCCGCAGGCGCCCATCCGCGCGCGCATGGCGGCGTCCTCCACGAGCGTCGCGATGGCCATGGCGAGTTGCTGCGGATTCCGTACGGGCACCAGCAGGCCATTCTCACCGTCCCGGACCACTTCCCGACATCCCGGCACGTCCGTCGCCACGATGGGCCTGGCGCAGGCCGCCGCTTCCAACAGGATCTTAGGGAGGCCTTCGCGATAGGACGGCAGCACGACGACGTGGGCCGCCGACAGGACCTGCGGCATATCCTCGCGATGCCCCCACCACTCCACCACTCCCTCCGCCTGCCATCGCCGCAGCTGGCGTTCCGGAACGTGCGCGGGATTGTCCTCATCCACCATGCCCACCAGCACGCACTTGGCGCGAACATTCCGTTCTTTTATCAGCCGGGCGGCTTCCACAAAGTCTCCGACCCCCTTGTCCCACAGCATCCGCGAGGCCAGGACCACGAGCGGCTCGCCCTCCGGTTCAGGGCTCGGCGTGAATGCCGCGGGATCAACGCCGGCGCCCGGAATGATGACCGTCTGCGCTTGGCGCACCACGCCGGCGCGGGCGAAAAGCTCGCGATCCTCGGCATTCTGAAAAACCGCCCGCGAGCGAGGCGCCGCGAGCGCCCATCGCAGCGCCCGCCCGAGCAGAACACGCACGCACCCGGCCCACCGACCGGTCGCGATGAAGACATAGCCGAGACCGGCGAACGCATTGACCACCGCCGGTACACGCGCCAGTCGGGCCGCGAGTGACCCGTAGAGGATGGGCTTCACCGCCACATGGTGCACAATGTCCGGGCGCTCCCGCCGGTACAGTCGGACGAGTTCCATCACCGCGATCAATTCCCGCAGCGGATGTCGGCTCCGCCGGATCAGTCGGATGGGAAACAGCTTGAATCCCTCCATCTCGATCCGCTTCCCATGATCCTGAACGCGCGTGGCGACCAGCACATCGAACCCGGCGTCGCGCGCCGCCCTTGCCAGATCAAGCCGGTGCGACCAGAAATACCAGTCCTCAGTGATCAGAAACAGGAGACGCGGCTTGGGGGTCATGCTCGCGGCACTCAGCGGCGTCCGCCCTCCCGGCTGACCGATCGGTACCACTTAATCGTTCGAAGCAAGCCTTCGTCAAACGCCGTGGTGGCCCGAAATCCGAACAACCGCTCCGCTTTGCTCGCGTCCACGCACCGGCGCGGCTGGCCGTCCGGCTTGGACGCGTCCCACTCCACACGGCCTTGGAAGCCGGTCAGCTTCACGATCAAGTCGGTGAGGTCCTTGACCGAGATTTCGAATTGGGCGCCCAAGTTGACCGGTTCGCCGGCATCGTACCGCTCGGCGGCGAGCAGGAGACCGTCCGCGGCGTCCTCGACGTAGAGAAATTCCCGGGTGGCGGTTCCGGTCCCCCACACGACCAGCTTCTGCGGCCCATCGCCGGCTTGCGCATCCACGCATTTTCGAATGAGGGCGGGGATGACGTGGGAGGTCTCCAGATCGAAGTTGTCCCGAGGGCCGTACAAGTTCACCGGGAACAGGACGATCGAGTTGAACCCGTACTGCTCCCGGTACGCCTGGGACTGCACGAGCAGCATTTTTTTGGCCAGGCCGTACGAGGCATTGGTCTCTTCCGGATAGCCGTTCCAGAGATCCTCCTCTTTGAACGGCACCGGACAGAATTTGGGGTACGCGCAGATCGTGGCGACGGCAACGAACTTGTCGAGGCCGTGCCGCCGGCCCTCCTCCATCATCTGCACGCCCATCATGAGATTGTCATAGAAGAACGTCCCCGGATTAGCCCGGTTCGCCCCGATCCCGCCGACCCGCGCCGCCAGATGGATGACCATGTCGGGGCGGGCGTCGCGGTAGAGCCGCGCCACCGCCTCCATCTGGACCAGGTCATAGTCCTGGCTCCTGGGGACGACGATGTCCCGGCAGCCCCGTGCCCGCAGTTTTTCGACCACAAAGGAGCCAAGGAACCCACCCCCTCCCGTAACGACGACGCGCTTGGAGGACCAGAAGGCCATCTTACCCTGCGGTCCGCTCAGGCCCGGGCGCGGGGTCCGAAGCTTTCGCGTTCCGGCCCGTGCCTTCGAGTTTCTGCCGCTCCAGCACAAGATCCGCTTCAACCATCATGTTGATGAGGTTCTCGAACGAGACCTTCGGTTCCCATCCCAGCTTGGCCTTAGCCTTGCCGGCATCCCCTATGAGGACATCCACTTCCGTGGGACGATAGTACCGCGTGTCTATTTTGACGTAACGCCGCCAATCCAGACCCGCATGAGCGAACGCCACCTCCAGCAGTTCCCTGACCGTATGGGCCTCGCCGGTGGCGATCACGAAATCGTCCGGCTCGTCCTGCTGAAGCATCAGCCACATGGCCAGGACATAATCGGCCGCATAGCCCCAGTCCCGTTGGGCATCCAAGTTACCGAGGTAGAGATCCTGTTGCAATCCCAATTTGATCCGTGCGGCGGCCTTCGTGATCTTCCGGCTGACGAAGGTCTCGCCCCGGCGCGGCGATTCGTGATTGAACAGGATGCCATTGCAGGCGAAGAGTCCATAGGCTTCCCGGTAATTGACCGTGATCCAGTAGGCGTATGCCTTGGCCGCCCCGTACGGGCTCCGCGGATAGAACGGCGTCGCTTCCCGTTGGGGGGTCTCGCGGACCTTCCCGAACATCTCGCTGCTGGAGGCCTGATAGAACTTGGGCTTGAGGCCGGAGTCCCGGATCGCCTCCAGCAGCCGGAGGGTGCCCAGGCCGGTGACCTCGGCCGTGTACTCCGGGATGTCGAAGCTCACCCGCACGTGGCTCTGGGCCCCCAGGTTGTAAATCTCATCCGGGCGGATCGTGCGCAGGATCTTGTTCAGCGAGCTGGCGTCGTTGAGGTCCCCATACACCAGGCGGAGGCGGGCATCGGGGATATGGGGGTCCTGGTAGATCGGATCAATCCGCGCCGTATTGAAGGAACTGGAGCGGCGGATGACGCCGTAGACCTCATAGCCTTTGGAGAGCAGCAACTCGGCCAGGTAGCTGCCGTCCTGGCCGGTAATCCCGGTAATGAGCGCTTTCATGATTTCTCCAGGCCGGTCACGCGGTTTTTTCCAACACCACAAGGATACGGAACGCCAACATCTTGTCGAGAAACCCCAGCGCGCGCTCCAGGGCCAGCAACGGCCGCACGAGCGCCAGGGGCACGAGCGACGGATGATCGAAGCCGCCGCTCAACGGATAGGCGAAGAAGGCCATCCGGCGATGCACGCGCTTGGCGAACTGGGGGTAGTGCCGATGGAACCCCTCATTGCCGCGCTCGAACAGGAGGGTCGCCACCGCCTGGTTTGCATCGAACGGCTTGCGATCCGGACGAGGCGACTTAAACCCCAACGGGTCTTCGGTGAAATCCACCGGCTCAGGATGGAGGAATCGGTAGACCGGCCATGAGAGCCAGGAGATGTACGGATCGAGGACGACGAGGCGCCCGCCCGGTCGCAGCACGCGCAGGGCCTCATCGAAAAACAATCGGACGTTCTCGATGTGGTGCAGGACATCGAACAGAATGATGTTGTTCAGGCTCCCGACGGCGAACGGCAGATGTTGCGCATCGGCCACCGCGTCCAGCCAAGGCAGGGCGACGATATCGGTGGACACCACGTGGGGAGCGAACTCCTTGAGGTTGCCGCTCCCCCCGCCCAGTTCCAGTGTCCGCCCGGGACGCATGTGCGCGACGATCTCCTCGTACCAGCTCGTATACAGCGCCCGGAGCACCGGCTTCGTCTGCCAGATCGCCCGATGCCGGTGCAGAACTTCCAGGGACGTCACACCGCTTTGAGCCTAAAGAAGGCGAAGAACGTCATCTTGAGCAGGAGCCACCCGTGGGCGAACCTCCGGATGTTCGTCGTCCCATAATACCGCTCCTGGTACCGGATCGGCACTTCCAGAATCTTCAGGTTGAGCTTGGAGGCCCCGAACAGCAGGTCGAAGTCTCCGAACGGATCGAACTCGCCGAAGTAGCAGCGATTCTGCTCAATGCGACGGTAGTCTTCGCGAAACAACGCCTTCGTCCCGCAGAGCGTGTCCTTGATCCGTTGGTTGAGCAGCCACGAAAACGCCATGCTGAAGAACTTGTTGCCCAACAGGTTGAGCGCCCGCATCGCCTCTTTCTCCATCGGATAGACCAGCCGGCAGCCGTTGATGAACTCCCCCTTGCCGCCGGCAATGGCCTGGTAGAACTTCGGCAGGTCTTCAGGGGGCATCGTCAGGTCCGCATCGAGAATCATGAAGATGTCGCCTGTGGCGTGGGCGAAGCCCATGCGCACGGCATCACCCTTGCCCTTGCCCTCCTGGACGAGGAGGCGAATGTCCCGTTGCGGGTACGCGCGGATCACGCGCTCGACTTCCTCCTTCGTACCGTCGGTGGAGTGCCCTTCCACGAAAATCATTTCCTGGCGCTTGCCGAAATACGGGGTCCGCTGGACGGCGGCCTCGATGTTCCCCCGTTCATTCCGGCAAGGGATCACAATGGAGACGGAGTGTTCCGCCTCGCCGCTGGGAGAGGACGGCCGGGCCACGACATAGTGGGACAAGCACGCCGCCCCCACCCCGGGCAAGAACGCGAGGAAGCGGTTGGCGACCGCGGACAGCACCGGGACCCACTTGGGCAGCAACAGGCGACGTTCGGTCTTGACGACTTCAAAATCCGCCAGTTGGAGCAGATTGACGATGTCCGCCGGCGCCAGCCAGTTCTGATGCTGTTGCGGCATCTTCAAACCGAGCGACTCGGCCACGCGCAGGATCGGCTCCCAGAGGAAATTGTAATAGGAGATGATGAGGCGGGTTTGGGGGGCGCAACACCGCCGCAGATTCCGCAAGGCGGTCTCCACATCGAGCAGGTGGCCGACCACATCGGCCAGGATGATCACATCAAAGGGTTCCTCCAGATCGAGGTCCTCGACATCGCCCGTGCGAAACTCCAGGTGGGGATGGCGGCGCCGGGCCTCCGCGACCATCGCCTCGCTGAGATCGATGCCCAGACCCCTCGCCGGCTTGACGGCCGCCAGCAAATCGCCCAGCCCGCAGCCGATTTCCAGAACACGGAGTCCTTCCGGCACCAGGAAGCGGAAGAAGCGCCGCTGGTCTTCGTAGTAATAACGGTTCTTCCGCTGCCAGCGCTCGCGGTCCGCGGCCAGCCGGTCGAAGCGCTCCCTGATGGCCTTCTTCTTGGCCTCGTCTCGAAAGCTCGTCATGCTTGGCAAGGCATCCCGGTGGAGGACTGCTTGTACTCGTCGAGCCACGCTTGGAACATCAGGATGTCCCACAGATGATACTGCCAATCGCGCCGACCCGAGAGATGCTCGGCCCATTTTTCACGGATGGGGTCCGGTTGAAAAAAACCTTCCTCGCTCAGGCGTTTCTCAGCCAGAAGCGCCTCTGCCCATTCGCGCAGGGGTCCCCGCAGCCAACTATCAATCGGAACGGCGAAACCCATCTTGGGCCGGTCAAAGAAGGCCTCGGGCACGTACTTATACAGCACTTGCCGCAGCAGCCATTTCCCTTGACCGCCACGGATCTTCATGCGCATAGACAGCCGCCAAGCGAACTCCATCAGTCGGTGGTCCAGCAGCGGCACCCGCGCCTCCAGACCAAACCCCATGCTGGCCCGGTCCAGCTTGACCAGCAGGTCATCCGGCAAGTACGTCACGGTATCCAGGAACATCATTTGTTCCGTAAAATCCGGCAGCGTGGCCCACCGCGAACGATCCGTTACGGTCGTGGGCGGTTCGTCCGTCCCGATGACCGGGAGCTGGCCTTCCTTCCAATGGGAGACCAGTCCCAGATACATGGCCTCAGGGCCATCCGCTTCCAGGATCTCCGCGAGCTTGTGGAGCTTAGAGCCTGGAGTCCTCTGGCGCATCTCCGAAGGCAACAGAGAGGCGAGCGCCTGAAACGCCGACTCCCAATAGGAAGGCTTGAACGCGGTGACCGTCCGGGCTACCTGACGCCGGACCGGCTTCGGCACCCACCGAAGCCGCCGTCCAAGCCGTGCGCACCATGCGTGGCGGTTGTAGCCGGCGAACAGCTCATCACCGCCGTCGCCCGACACACACACGGTGACATGGCGCCGGGTCAACTGACAGAGGAGGATGGTGGGCAGTTGAGACGAATCGGAAAACGGCTCATCGAAGAGGGTCGGGATCCGGGGAATCACGGCCAAGGCGTCGGCGGGACTCGTATACAGCTCCGTGTGGTCCGTGCCGAGATGCCGCGCCACCGCCCGGGCTTCAGGCGCCTCGTCGAACGCCTCCTCCCGGAACCCGATGGTAAAGGTCTTGACCGGGCGATCGCTCTGCGCCTGCATCAGCGCCACCACGGTGGACGAGTCAATGCCGCCGGAAAGGAAAGCGCCCAGGGGCACGTCCGCAACCATGTGCGCCCGGACGGCTTCGCAAAGCAGGGCCTCCAGGTCATGCCCGGCTTCTTTCTCAGTCAGCGGCGCTCGTTCAGCGCTCCCCCGTTCCACCATCTCACGAGCCGACCAGTACCGCACCGGTTTCCATGTCCCGGTCGGATCATCGGGATCCGGCGAAAACGCGCCCGGTCGGGCCATCAGCGTCGAGCGGACGGCCAGGAGGCAGCCGGGAAGCAGTTTGTAGACATTCCGATAGATGGAGAACGGCGCCGGGATGCAGTTGAACCGCAGGTAGAGAGGCAGCGCCTGGCGGTTGACCGCGCCCGCAAAGGCAGGGGAGGCTCGCAAGGCCTTCAATTCGGACCCAAACAGAAAGGTCGGACCGGCCCAGCCGAAGTAGAGCGGCTTGATCCCGAGCCGGTCTCGGACGAGGTACAGAGTCCGCGCTTCCCGATCCCAGAGACCGAACGCGAACATGCCGACAAACCGACGGATCGCCGCCTCCACACCCCAATGCTCGAAGGCGGCGAGCATGACCTCCGTATCGGAACGGCCCCGGAAGCCGTAGCCGGCTCGGCTCAGATCACGCCGCAGTTCCTCGAAATTGTAGACTTCCCCGTTGTACGTGATCACATAACGCCCCGACCGGGAGGCCATCGGTTGATGGCCTTCCGGCGACAGATCAAGAATCGAGAGACGGGCATGGCCCAATGCCAACGGGATATCCTTCTCACACCAGACGCCCGCATCGTCCGGCCCGCGAGAGCGGAGCGCCCCGACCATCCGCCAAGCGGTTTGCTCCAGGTCACCCTGGGGATCTCCCCATACGCCGGCAATTCCGCACATCGGGTTACGTCCGCTCCGGAACAGGAACCGGTGAGCCCCGCATGGATCGGAAGACGCAGAGCGCACCGGCGGCAGCAAAAACGGTCAGGATCGGCTCAAGCGGCAGCCGATACTTCACGCCGACGACTGGGCCTGTAATGGCAAGAATGTAGAACCCGACGACGACCAGATACAGCAAGGCCCCGCTGACTATCAGACGGCGCCCGTCGCGGCACAGGAGCCCCCACACCTGCACGCCACGGACCACAATCGTCACGACGATCGCAGGAATCATCCATGCAAGGTAGGCGGTGTTGCCTGGATGGCTCAGAAAGTTCCAGACCTTTTCCAGCGACGTCTTGCCTGAAACCTCGTAGAACCTTGGTCGTTCTATGTTGCTGACCAACGGAACCGAGCTCAAGCTGGGGACGAACAGATTGACCATCACGCCGGCACCCCAGGCCTGAACCAGTTCTCCGAAACCCATTTCCCGCAACGCGCCGAGAGCGACTTCCATATGCTGCCTGCTGGATTCAAAGGGGTTTTGCGGTTGCCCCTGCTGCCCCTGCTGCCGATACTGAAGCTCCAGTCGGCGGCGCATCTCGTCCTGGGTTTGCGTAAAAGGAATGCCGCGGGAGAATTCCCTGGCCAACGGCACGACCCAGTACAGACTGTGGGTGCCCCCCTGGCTCGTCAGGCTGAAATGTCCATAGGCAGCGGCATTTCTCACCATAAGAGGCCCGACCAGTACCACAAGAGGGACGAAACAGGCAACGACCACCCATCCCATGGCCTTGAGGCCGACTTTGTGGTGCCAGGCGGCAATCAGGACAGTCGCCAGCAGGAGTGGGACAAAGTAAAGCAGTAACGACCGGGTCAGCAAGGCCACGGCGGAAAACGCACCGGCCCACAGCGCATCCCGCGTGGTAGGTCGTCGAATGAACCGAGCCATCATCAGCAGATGGGCCGTAAACGGCACAAGGAACAGACTGTCGGGGAGGATCAGCGCAGCGTGTGCGATAAAATTCAGGTTGCACGCTGCCAAGAGCCCGGCGAGGAGGGCAAGGTCCCGATGGAACTGCGCCGCCAGGAGCCCGATCAGGAGGCATGTCAGCGAGTCCAGCGCGCATTGCCCCAGCACAGGCCAGATAGGACTCGTACCGAGAAACGTTCGAAAAGCAGCGAGATAGACGACGTAAAGAGGGGCTCGCTCAGTTTCAGCAATAAATCCCGCCAGAGTCTGGCGATTGAACCCGGCGGAAACGATCATATCGTCGGCGAGCTTTTCATAGAGGCGGGAATCCGGCATATAGAGACTTTCGGTATGGGGAATGACGATTCCCAAATAACCCAGCCGCAGTACCAGAGCCAGGACAAGAATGGTCAGTGCGGTCGATCGCGTCACTTAAGAGAGCCCTCGCCGGCCATCTTCACGGCCCTGAATTCTCCTGATGCAGCGCATCAAACGCGCGAGCCGCACGGCTCAGCGAGAAGTGCTCTTCAATGCGCCGGCGCGCCCGCTTCCCGCGCTCGGCTCGCTGCGCCGGCGGCTCATTCAGCAGGGTGGTCATCGCAGCGGCAAGCGCCGCCGGATCGCGCGGGGGAACGACCAGTCCGGTGTCACCGACGACCCGGGCCGCGTCGCCCACGTTCGTCGCCACGGGCGGCAGGCCGCACGCCATCCCTTCGGCAATGGTATTCGAGAAGCCCTCGCCGAATGCGGAACTGGACACCACGATGTCGCAGGCGGCCAGCAGGCCCGGCACATCGGAGCGCACGCCCAGGCGGTACAGGCCGGGGAGTTCAGGCAACTGCTCCGTGCCTTCCCCGACAGCCAACGCGCCGACGCCGGACAGTCGCCTGAAGGCGTCGAGAAAACAGGCCTGATCCTTCATCGGATCCACCCGCGCCACCATCGCGAGGAGCGGCCTCGCCTGATCAATACCCAGTTCGGCTCTGACGCGCGTCCGGCCGGTCTCGTCCGGACAAAACCGCGCCGTGTCGATGCCGTTGTCAATGACGTCAAAGCGCCGCGTCCGGTACCCGATCCGCCGATGATAGTCACGGCCGCTCTCCGAGTTTGCGATGATCGCATCCGGCACGTGCGACAGACGCGCGCAGGCACGGACCGCCAGGCGAAACGACCACCCATACAGGCCAGGGTCCATATCGGAGCAGCGGATTCCCCAGTACAGGCGGGTCCGACGCCTTCGGCCGGAAAGGGTCAACGCCAAGGCCGCCATAAGGTTGGCATGATACATCCAGCCCTGAATGACGTGGGGGCGCTGGGCGCGGATCAACCGGGTCAAGCGGATGAGGGCTCCGACGCTGGGGCGACCACGGGTCATGCCGAGGTCCGTGACGTCCACCCCTGAGGCTCGCAACCGATCGCACGTGGCGCCGCCCGGCAGGAGACTGACCACCCGCGCCGATGGCGCACCCGGCCGCTTCGCCAGCACCAGGGAGGCCAACATGCTCTCGGCGCCACCGGTCTGGAGCGTGGTGATGACGTGGAGCACTTTTCGGTCGGTGTCTGCTACACTCACGGCGTGAATTTAAAAGCCTTGGCCAAGCGCAGCGTCGTGATGACGTGCGCCTACTACCTCTTCGATGACTGGCGAGTCCGGCGAAGATGGGCAGCCGGCAGACACGTTACGAAATCGGGCACCCGCCACGCGAAGCTGGACCTTCAGGACTCCCTCGCCTATATCGAGAAAATTCACGCCGACTACCTCCGCTACGCCGGGCTCGATTGCTTCACCGGCACGGTCGCGGAGATCGGCCCAGGCGATAACTTCGGCCTTGCTCTCCTGTTGCTCGGGCACGGCGCCGACGAAGTGCATGCGATCGATCGGTTCTGGCCGCAACGCGACCCGGCGCGCCAGGCCGCCATCTATGAGGCGCTCGCGGAGCGACACGGCCTCCAGAACCGCTTCGACGGCCCGCCTGCCGAGAGCACGTTACGCGGCCTTCACTACTACCGGGGGCAAGCGGCAGAAACCTTCTTCCGGAAAACACCGCTTCGGTTCGACGCCATCCTCTCGCGCGCGGTCATCGAACATCTCTACGACCCCACGGCGGCGCTCTCCGACATGCTGGGAGCGCTGCGGCCCGGCGGCATCATGGTCCACCGCATCGACCTGCGCGACCACGGTATGTTCGCGGGGCACCATCCGTTGACCTTCCTGACCATCCACGAGTCCCTCTACCGGCGCATGACCCGAGGCTCGGGCCGGCCCAACCGAGCGCTGCTGCCGGTGTACCGGGACTGGCTGCGGTCATCAGGCGCCTCCGGCAGCCTCGAGATCACGCGACTGGCCGGAGTGGAGCAAGAGGTCGGCCCGGCGCTCTGGGAGGATCTCGACGCTACGCTGAAGGCCCGCGCCGTCCATCACGTCGCCCGCGTTCGCACTGCTCTCGCCGCCCCGTTCAAGGACTGGCCCGACGCCGACCTTGCGGTCAGCGGCTGTCTGCTGGTGGCGCGGAAATCGAAGTGGCAATCCAGCTTAATCTGGGTCAAACGATGACGCATAGTCCCGTTTGAACTGCGGGTTCTGCTCCTCCTTGCACAGGAAGCAGGCGCCGATGGCCAGAGCTTCGATTTCCGTCCCCATGAAGCAGCGGAAGGCGTCCTCCGGTGTGCACACGATCGGCTCGCCGCGCACGTTGAAGCTGGTGTTGACCAGCACCGGGCAACCGGTGCGCTTCTTGAACAGCGTGAGGAGGCGGTGGAAAGCCGGATTTGTCTCGGCATGGACCGTCTGTATCCGCGCCGAGTAGTCCACGTGGGTCACCGCCGGGATTTCGGAACGCGGCACCTTGAGCTTATCGATGCCGAACAACCGCTGCTCCTGCCCGGTCATGGACCGCCGCCTACGCCCGGCCACATCGGCGACCAGGAGCATGTAAGGACTGTCCACATCGAGATCAAACCAATCCCGGAGATCCTCTCGCAGGACTGCCGGCGCGAAAGGCCTGAATGACTCACGGTATTTCACCTTGAGGTTCAGTACCGATTGCATTGTGGGTGAGCGCGCATCCCCCAGGATTGACCGTGTCCCGAGCGCCCGAGGCCCGAACTCCATCCGGCCCTGAAACCACCCCAGCGCCTTGCCGTCGGCGAGAGCCTCCACGGCCGCCAAAAACAAAGTGTCGTCGTTGAGAACGGAAAACCGCGCCCCTGCCACCGACAGCCGGCGCTCGATATCGGCCTGTGAGAAGCACGGGCCAAGATATGACCCGCACATGCCGTCTTGAGTCACATTGGGTCGGCGCGGTTGTCCCAGATACAGGTGATAGGCCGCCAGCGCTGCTCCCAATGCCCCGCCGGCGTCGCCCGCCGCCGGCTGGATCCACAGGCGCGAGAACCGGCCGTCGCGCAAGACTTTCCCATTGGCCACACAATTGAGCGCGACGCCGCCGGCGAGACAGAGATTCTTGAGGCCGGTCTCGGCGGCGATGCCGCGTGTCAAACGCAAGATCGCTTCCTCAAGCACTGTCTGGATCGACGCTGCCAGATCCATGTGCCGCTGCGTCAAAGGTTCGTCAGGCCCTCGGGCGGGACCCCCGAACAAGGCATCAAACTTGTCATTCGTCATCCTGAGTCCGGTGCAGTAGTCGAAATACGAAAGGTCCAGGCGAAACGACCCGTCCGGTTTGAGATCAATCAGGTGGTCAAAGATCAGTTGAGCGTATTTCGGCTCACCGTAAGGAGCCAGACCCATGGCCTTGTACTCACCCGAGTTGACCTTGAACCCCGTGTAGTACGTGAACGCCGAGTAGAGCAGGCCGAGCGAATGGGGAAAGTGGATCTCCTTCGTGATCTGCAGCTGGTTGCCGCAACCTATGCCGAAAGAGGTCGTTGCCCACTCGCCGACACCATCCATCGTCAGGACCGCCGCCTGCTCGAACGGCGAAGCAAAGAAGGCGCTTGCTGCGTGGCTTTGGTGATGCTCGGCAAAGAGCAGTTTTTTCTCGCTGTCGAAGTATGGCGAGAAACGGCTGAGCTCGTCGCGCAACAGCGCCTTCTGGAAGAGTTTCTCCTTGATCCACAGCGGCATCGCCATGCTGAACGAGCGGTAGCCCTGAGGGGCCAGCGCGACATAGGTTTCAAGCAGGCGTTCGAACTTGAGGAACGGCTTGTCGTAGAAGACGACGTAATCCACGTCGTCAAGCGAGACCCCCTCCTCCGCCAGACAATAGGCGATCGCGTGGCGCGGGAATCGGGCATCAAACTTCTTACGGGTGAAGCGCTCTTCCTGGGCCGCCGCCGCCACTTCACCGTCGCGGACCAGCGCCGCGGCGCTGTCGTGGTAGAAGGCCGAGATGCCGAGTATACGCATAGATGCCTCAGAAAATCGTATAGATGAAAGGCGCGACCGCCGACCCCTGGGTCAGCACGATCAGGCCACCCAACATCAGCAACATCAGAATGACTGGCAGGAGCCAGTACTTTTTCCGCACGCGCAGGAACGCCCAAAATTCAGCCAGAAAAGACATGTGTTCCCCTGCTAAAACTGATTCGTCATCGTCTCCGGAGACGGACCCGGCGGTTCACGTTTAATCCAGTAACTGTCGGCTTCTTGGTCGCGCGACAACCTGAGCGGGTCCTTGCCAAACAGGCGCATGAGCAGACCTGTGGGCGTGACCACCAGATAGAAAAGGACGCCCATCACGATCGGCGTCGTCACCTTGTTGAGCAGCAGCCCGAACCGAGTCCAAAGCCGGTTCAACGGCGCGAGAAGCGACGGCCTGGCCAAGGAGGCGATGAGAAACGCGCCGGCGACGACGAGCGCCCAGACGCGCGGCGTCCCGCCACGGAGCAGAGGCCAGAGGCCACCCGCCAGAAAGACGGCCGCAAATACCAGACCGAAGGACCGGTCAGACGAGCCGTTAAGTTCTATGTGTCCTGGACCTGTTTTCATCACATGCCTCCACTGCCTCCACTTTGCACCATCGCTAAGTCCACTTCTTAATCAGCCTATTAAGAATTTTGCCAAATGCGACATCGGCAATCTCAAGCGTATACCGCTCCGGCAGAAGATTTCGTCGCAGGGAAGAGCGCGGACAGGGTGCGACCGCACGCATCGCCGCCACGAAGGGTTCCCCTGCCTCCGCCACGGTCACCGCGCCGGGCAAGGTCTCGGCAGCGACCTCAAGAATGCCGCCGGCTTCCGGAGTTGCGATGACCGGCGTGCCGCAAGCAAGCGCCTCCAGCGCCGCATTGGGCATTCCTTCCCAGCGCGAAGGCAGCAGAAAGGCGTCGGCGCCGGCGTAAGCGGGCCAGGGAACCGGATCAAACCCCGCAAAGCGGACTCGCCGCTCCACGCCGAGTCGGGCGACCAGCGCGGCCAGCGCACCTGCTTCGGGGCCTTCGCCGAAGATCGTCAGGTGGGGCTCCCCCGGCACCTTGGCCAACATCTCGAGCAACCGGTCGAAGCCCTTCTGTGGAGTCAACCGACCGGCCGCCGCAAAACGGACTCCGTCACCGGGGATGCGCCGGGGGACAGCCGCAAGTCGCCGTATGGCGACGACATCCACTGGATTGGCAAGACAGTACAGCCGCGCCTCCGGAACCGAGAAATCACGACGCATCTCCTCCAGCATCATCCGTGATTGGCAGAGTACGCCATCCGCGTGGGGATAGAACAGTCGGTAGCCGAGATGGAACAGGGTCGGCCATGGCGTGGTCGGCAAGCTACGCGAGGGAGTATTGGCTTCGCGCACGAGAATGCGTGGCTTCGGGGTGAGGAAGGGACGCAGCGCGAGGAGTGCAAGGTTAATATAGCCGAGCGTGGAGACGATCACCGCCGGTCGCAGCCGACGGAGCGCGGTCACCAGGGCAGCAACCGCGTAGCGAAGCCGCGGTCGCTGCAGATCGTGAACGGCAATATCCGAAGGAAGAGCCGTCTTGAGAGGTCCCCGCCCATCGAGGACCATGACTTCCGGCCGGAAGCGGTCGCGATCCAGGCCCGCCGCCAGCGACACCAGGACCCGTTCCGCCCCGCCGCCCGCGAACGAGGGAAGCAGGAAGACCACCCGAGGGATTACGCCCGAACCAGTTTCGTCCACACTGCCAACAGATCCGCCGCACGGTCCGGGCCATGACACAGCCGGGCGACGTGTTGTCGCGCTGCTTCGCTCATAACGGCCAACCGGCTCCGGTCATCACCCAAACCGACGAGCTCGCGGGCCAGGGCTCCGGCATCGAACGTGGTCTGCAAGATACCGGTTTCGCCGTTTTGCACGAAGCCATCCCATCGGCCGACGGTCAGCACCGGACGCCCAGCGGCAAGCCCCTCGATAATGTCCCGCCCCCACGGATTGTCTTCGCGTGTTGGCTTGACCAATACATCGCAGGCAGCCAGCACACGTTCCGGGTCCGGCACATGACCAAGGAACAGAAACAGATCACCGACGCCGACTTCCTTGACATAGTCTGCAAGAGTGCCTCCACGCCGGCCGATCCTGCCTAAAAGGCCCGGTAGTGACCGTGACAATGCCATATGCCCGGCCACCACGAAGAGGAAATCACGCCTGCCCAAGGCGGCCAGCTCGACGGCAATCTCCACCAGACGGTCGGTCCCACGGACCCATGCGAAGTTGCTGAGCGAGGCGATCTTCAACCGTCCGTCGCGCGGAACGGACTCGTGCGGCAGGACCGTCTCCAGCAGAGCAGCAGCAATGTTGTAGACGACCGTGCCGTTAGGACGCCCTCCCATCTTGGCGAATCCGCTCTGTTCATTTTCGGTGATGAAAACCAGGTGGTCAACCGCGCGAGAAATGGTCCGCGCGTGATATCGCGTGAATACATTGTCGTACTCCCAACAAATCGTGCGAATGTGCATACTGAATGGGACGGAGGTTCGCCTCCTCAACCAAGACGCCAGGAGGAACAGGCTCTCGTGATTGAAGTGGACCACATCAAAGCGCTTATTGACCTGATGGGCCAGCTCCGTTCTGAACGATTCGGCCCTCCAGAACCGCCAAAGGAAGTAGGCGTGTTCGAGCATATTGCGGGAAATTGTTGGAAGCGGGCTGACATTGGGCAGCTCCGGCACAATCTGGCAGGGAATACCGCGCTTCCGATACCGTTCTTGTATCGGACCGTGCCTGCGACACCACACCTCCGCATAGACAGCCGACCGGTCCATGTGGTTCAGCGATTCGTAGAGGCTGCGCGAGGAGCCTCCGTAGCCTCCCTCGATGTCCAGGCACAAGACGCGCACAGGTTCAACTTTCATGCCGCCACCACACTTTTGGAAATCAACTCCGCGGTCGCTGACAAGCCGATCCGGAGCAAAGGATCCACGATAGAAAGCCCTGCTTCAAATGTCGCTCGACCTTGGTCGTATCGCGGATGCAAGAAATTAACATACCGAAAGCCAAGCCCGGCCTTCCTATATTTTTCAGGGTCCTGGTAGTCGGCAGCCCCTTTGCCGGAAAGGTACGTTGCTGTTGGGTGAATGGTCGCTACCAGAGAGACCAGTCGGTCATCTCTCCTCTTACCGCCGACGTCCATATCCGACGAAGCCAAGAAGCGACAGCGCAGGTTCATCTCTCGGCAGAGATTCTCCACCAGATACCGGTTAATGGCTGCAAGGTTAGCTTGGGGAACGCCGAGAAGCAGATCCTTGAGCTTAGGCCAGACAGCTCGGAAAGCAGGCGTGTGAGAATACAGGTTCCGCAACGAATCAAGATGACTATTGGGCCAATCCGATACAGCCGGGCGCACCGTATGAATCCCGTCTCCAAAGCTGTAGGACACTGGGATGGTCAACCACCCCGGCCCATTCGGTCCCAGTATTTTGACTCGGTTTATGTAACTGTTTTTGCTGTACTGGGCGTCATCCAGAAAGATGAACGCATCGGCAGCGGCGATCTTGTGGAAATAGCCCAGCCATGGGAGATAGTTCGGCTGATGAATCGCAACTGTTGTTTCCATGTTCAGTTGCGACTATCCAAGGCCCCAAATCTCCGACGATACAGAACCTCCATCTCCTCCGAAGAGAGATCATCAGGCGCCCTGATTTCCCATGTCTCGTCGTTCACGATAGCGTAACTCGACTGGGGCAGAAAGCCAAACTTCCGCTTCTGGGAAAAGGCCCCTCTCATCCCGTCGATTGCCATTCCTCTTTCTGCACAAGATTGAATGACTCCAAGAATGACCGCTCCTGATGCGTTGTTGGGAAACGGCTTGTACAGATTGAAAAGATACACCGCATTTTTGTTCTTTTCATCCACAGCCCATAGGCCAAGGCCCACGTCAATACCCTGGAAGCTAACCTTAACGCAATTTAGCATTCCCTTTGCGTCAATCAATCTCAGCATTGCCAGGGCAGATTCTCTGTACTTCGGATCACCGTAAATACATGACTTGCCTCTGCGAATGAAGCTCCTCGCCGTATGCTCCATATACGAAACGCACAGGGACTCCCACGCACCATCTCGCGCATCTGTACCATAATCCATCTGGAATCGCCGGAGCGTGTATCTGACCTCCTTCCGCCTACTAGGGCTCAACGTCATCAGGTAGTCCTCAAAGCTACAATATCTCGGTACTACCCAGTACTGGTTATATGGCACATCCCACCACCTGCAGGATTCAGGCAGATACGGCAACGGGTCCTGATCCCAGGAAAGCAATCGAAAGCGAAACCCGCCCGTTTTCAGAAATTCGAAAATGTCCCTCTCCCCACCAGAAGGTCCTAAAAATCCGTTTCTTTCGTTATAATAAAGACCACCATAGAAAGAGAGCGTTCCGTTCACCATCCCGGCCGGAAGTATGGTCCCGGTTGTCCTGTTTACAATAAAAAAAGGCTTCATGCCGGAAATTTCCGATAACGATACTCTGAGCTCCCAATCCGAAAAGACACTCGATTCGCGACGGGATTGAACCCATAGTTTCTCGCAGGCATTCATCGCACACGTTATCTCAATATTCTCATCGTGTCCCATGGCCCCGGCTATTTCCTCAACTTTCCCGAACCTCCACAGAGATCATCCAGACTTCCCAAATCCCATAGCCTCGTAAATTACGATCGTGTTCTTAAAACCCTTGAGTTCGTGCAACGCTCTCAACCATGGAACGCTCTCAATATATTGGCGATGTTCTCTGGGATTATAATAGCAAAGCCGAAGAGTCCTCGGATTAGACTTGAGGCTGTGTTCAATATTTTGCATGACAGACCTAAGGGTATTTATCCCAAACGGATTTGCGATGAGAATGATCGTTTCATCACGAATCTCAACAGAACATGCATCCTCGTTTATAAATTCTATTTTTGACTTGTCGAACCGAAAGCTCCTCGCATTTCTGATACAATAGTCGTACGCGACATCGTGTAGTTCAATCCCCCTGGACCGCCTCGCGTAAGATCTCGCGAAAACAAAGACGGCCCGTCCCGTTCCACATCCCACATCCATGAAGACATCTTCATGAGTCGGGCACAAAAACGTCCTCAGGCGGACCAACCAGACCACGGGCGTTGGTATGTTGGCCTTCGAATCTCGAAACTTCCCTCCAATCCAGTCGCCAGGCTTGTATTTGGCGACCAGGGATGTCTCTATGCCGTATCCGAGATCGAAGAGCGCATCTATCACGCGGTTGCCACGCTGATATGCCGTTTCAACGACCTGCCATAGTTTTCCTCGAAGAGAAAGCGGAAGAATGTGCCATAGGTCGGAAATAAGGTGGCGTGGCATCACCTGATCACTTAGTTAGCCTGAGTCCAGCGATCGAAGTAGTGGGCGATATTTTCCGTCAGATTCTCGGTCTCCAAGATTTCTACGAACTCGCCAAACTGTCGCTTAATGGCGATTCTATCTTGCTCTTGGAGCTCAGTGGAGCGGTAAACGCTCACCTTGTAGTCAAGGAGGCGCGCCTCAGGTCCTATCAGGTTGTTGGCCTTAGCATGAATGAATGCGCGCATGACATGAGATTCGGAGTCCTGAAATTCACTGGAACACCACGCCGCAATGAGCTTGCACGTCGGTTTTTCTCGTCGAAAGTGGGTGGCGTAATCGGAGATATCGCTGATCATGTTGAAAATCTCGTCCTGGTGGAATCGTGCGAAGGCAAACAGCCGCTCGGCTTTGTCTTCCACGAGCATATGCAGGTGCTTGGTATCGGCACTGATGGGAGTCAGGTTGAGAACGCCGCTTTCCCCGCGAATGTGATTCAATCGGGACTGGGAGGTAATGCATAAGCGTCGGGCCTGTAACGTGGCTCTATCGGTTCTGACATGCACAAGTTTAGCGGATTCCTGAACGCAGATCTCCAGCGCTGTGGTTTCCGTCAAAATCCTCACGGAATCATGATTGAGCAGAGCGCGGAGGCGACGGATAAAGCGAGGAGCGCCCCCCATGGGATACCTGGCCCGAGGTGCGCCGACCTTCACGAAGCGCCAAAACCACATGAGACTTATCACCAGAGGCACAAAGACTGTTTGCTTTGGATTCCTGAGTACTTCCTGGAGGCCAGCTCGCGAAAAGAAACGCCCCAATGCAGGAAAGAGGACAAGGTTCCACACGTGTGCGCAAGGTGTCCTGGTGGGCATCGGTCCGTATTTCGGCAGAATCCAAAAGGGCTCGGGTTGCATGCGCGTCATCGGGATGCCAAGGACATTTTCAATATACCGGTAGCCTTTCCGCCAGTGCCTCATGATGTGGGCGCCGATTTCGACCTCTTCAAACCCGAACAACTCAACATCGCGCCAGGCGCCTCCGGCCTCCTTTGCCGAGTCAATCATCAGGACTCGTTGACCCATGCGACACTGATAGTGAGCCTCCATCATGCAGACGGGACTGGTACCCAAAATGATGCAGTCGTAAACAGTACGGTCCTCGTGCGTCGTCATTGCGGGTTGCGATTCGGCTTGTGAACGCTGCAATTCGCGGCGAGCTCCTGGTCCAGAAACTGGACGCGTTGGTCCAGGAAGTGAACGAGCTTGGCTGGCGGGTCCGCAGCCGGAACCGTCCACCAGATCGGATGGGTCAAGAGTTCCACCGCTCTCCCTTCGGTCACAGCCGGGTGATCCAGCGGGTGCCCGTAGTGCCAGCCGCCCCGCGAGTCTGAACGATAGGCCATGTCGTGAAAATAGATGAGGTCGTCGGCGTGGCGGCGTCCTCCTAAAGGAGCTTGCGCGCTGCAGATCAATTCCCCCTGGGCGCTTTTCCCAGGCCGATGGAGGCTGACCAGTTTCACAGGCTGCCCGATGATTGTCTCCAGCACCGCGCACTCGGATGCGGCGCCGCGATCGAGGCTCGCCCTGTCCACCGGATACAGCGAAGCATTGAAATGCAGTCCAATGGTGTGGCCCCAGTCGACCAGGCGCCTGAGATCCCTCCCTCCGGCCGCTGAAAACGGATTATACAGTTCGCTCCGAACCAGCACAAAATAGGTCGTGCGCACGCCCATCTTGTGCTCCAACTCGCCCATCGGGACGGCCGCCTGAATCGTCATGTCGAGATCATGCCGCACAATCAGGTGCTTGGCCCCCAGCTCCACATCGTCGAAACCTCTCGCCTCATAGCCCCGCGTGAAAAAGGCCTCCAGAAGCGCACGGTACCCATCCAGCGTGAAATCAGTCGCCACGTCTTCCTCCTACTGAATCAGCTCCAGCATTGAGCGATAAAAGGTCGTCACGACGGGATCCGTCTGCCCGGTATGATAGAGCACCACGAGCGTCCCGCCGTACCGTTTGCACACATCCACTGCCGTCGCGCATTCGTTCAGTGCGTCCTCCAACGGTACATGGCGATACTTGCCGCCCCAAAAGCTGAAGTCCATGATCGCCGTTGGAATCTGGATGAGGGAGAGCGCCCTGCGATGGCGTAAGCTATACGCCTGGTAGGGTCGGCAGGTTCCAGAGCGGAACCCGCTGGCCTCTGGAAACGCCAGCGTGCAATCCAGCTCCATGCCGGCCTGGTCCCAGATATCTGGCGTGACCGCCGCGTCGTATTGCAGCACGTGCTGGCGTCCCTCGCGCACCGGACGGCCGATAACCTCCTCGAGCCCGTCACGCTGCCGGCGCCACACGGCGGCATCGCTCGCCGTGGCAAAGCCAGGGTGGAACCCGACGACATGGCCACGAGCAACGACTTCGTCGCAAATCTTCTTCAGCAGCTTCCGCATCGTGAGCGCGTAAGGACTATCCATCGAAATTGCGCTCGGCCCCATGAAGTAAAAACGACCAGGCCTGCCGACCCGTTCCGCGGCATTCATTAAGTCCCGGAAAGAGCGCCACGGCTCCCCAGAGAGGTACCCTGCGTAAAGTCGTCTCCACGCCTGTTGCGGATGATGGCGCTTGAACACATCGCCGATCGCCCAACGGAGAAGTTCCAGTGGCCGGTGGTAGCCGCGGAGGCTATCAACATCATGTGTGAGGTAAAAATCATAGCTGGTCCGATTGGCTGGTCTGCTCTGCCCCGTCAACGCCACCGCCAGATCCCGCGCCGCCCGGTCAACAAGCGGATCGGCATAACAGCCTAATCGGAAGGCCATCGCCGACTGAATGGGGAATCGCCCGTAGCGATCCCGGTCCGGACTGTCGCGTTCCTCCAATCGCGACAGCATGAGGAAAATCAGCCCCATCGCGTCGTAGGTGTAACGGCCCTGCACGACGCTGGGCTGATTCCCAATCGGCAATAACCGGGTAGGTTCGCCGGCGGTCTCCAGGTCGCGTAGGACCTTTCGCTCTGGATGAATCCCGTCTGGTTTAAGGCAAACGCCGTTCGGAAATAAAACCGCCGGCACCGTCAGAGCTCCGGCCGGCGCTCCTGGACCATAATGCAGAACGAGCTGCGCCTGGGACGATCGTTGCACGAAGTAGCAGCGATCCAGGAACGCGCAGGCATACTCGAGCTCGGGACGGAAGCGTTCGAGTTCCGACGCGATCGACAGCCGGTATGGCATGACCTCAGGCATGGCCCTCGATGCGGAACGTACGGACCCAGGCGTCGTGGGTCAAGAGCTGACGCAGCAACTTGGCATGATCGCAAGTGCCCGCCAAATGCTCATCAATGCAGCGCGCCAGCGCATCCGCATCCATGAACCCCATGGTGAGGGAGTCCAGCCGGTTTCGGATGGCCGACAGGTGGGAGCGATGACGTGGGTCACACCGATACAATTCGGCAACGTTTTGCCACGACCCATGCGAATGGCTCGACGAAGGCAACTCCTTCAGCCGCAGCACCTTCAGGCGGCGCAAGGCCCCGCGCCCAAGCAGCGCCGACACTTCCAGCCAGGGATGAAGGTCGGCCCGGAAGCCCGTGTTGGCATTGGCGATGCGTGCCACTTCCGGCGACAGACGGCGCAATGCGTTCTGGACCATGCGACTGGCACAGCGCGATGCCGGCGGCATGCGCAGATAGACGTCGAACACCTCGTTGTCGAACGCCGGCATACGAAGATCCACCGCGGCCCGCACCGCCATCATGCTCGTGAAGGCATAATGCTTGCTGACCGCGTGGAGGATGAAGGCGTCCCACGCGTTGTAGGGTTCATCGCCTTGTAACCAAGGCGCCAGCACCTCGTCCATCGCTTTGGCCTGGCCATCCCACCATTGGCTCCGGCGCTCGCGCCGGACGATGCGGATAATCGTATGCTGTGGAGGGCCCTGCCGCAAATTTTCCAGGACATCCCTGCCACTGGGTCGCCGCGGAATGGGCCGGAGCGCCGGCAATCGGGTGCGCGATCCGGCGAATTCAATAAACCGCGCCGGCAGATAATAGCCACGGAGCGTGTAGTCCAGCCCATGCCCGGTCAGGACGACCTCGCAGGCCTTGGCCACTTGAGGCATGAAGACCGACACTGGCGTGGACGCCGGATACAAGCCGCCTGACGCGATGACGGTTTCATCCAGCACATCGAGGGTGGACTCCGGCGGCACGATGACGGCGTGATGCTCGGCTTTCAGAACGCCGGCGATTCGCTGCGCCAGTGCCAGCTCCGGATTGGCCGCGTAACTGGCGGTCGTCCAGCAGGAGGGTCTGGCTTCGCCCGCTGCGGCGAGCACCATGCGCGAGTCCAATCCGCCTGACAGCAAGAGCCCAACGTGCTCCGCCTGCGTCTGTCGCGCCACCGCTTTCCGCATCGCCTCAGCCAGCAGTCCGCTCCCCTCATCAAGCGAAAAGTCCGGCTGCTGCCACCTGAGACTCCAATACCGGCGCTCCCTAGTCCCCGAGCGGTCGAGGTCATAGATACAGGCCGCCGGCAGCGCCTCCACCCCAGCCAGCGGCGTGGTCCGGCCGATCGTCCGTTGCATGGTGAACAACTGTGCCACCGCCTCCACGTTCGCGCGACGCGGGACGCGAGAGTCGCCGATCAGGGTATACAGTTGCGTCGCGAAGACCGCTTCCGCTCCCTGACGCCACAGATGGAGCGGGTGAGTCGCCAACCGGTCGGTGATCAGGGTCAGTCGGTGATCGATCCGGTCGTAGAGCGCGGCGCAGAACTGTCCGTTCACGTCCTTCAGGCGGTCCAGCTCACCGGCCCGGGCCAGACGGATGATGAGAACCGCGGCGTGGGCGAGATCCCGGCCGTACTCCGCAAACTCGGCAAGATTGAAGATCTCTCCGCACGCGACGGCCTGGAAGCGCCCGTCCCGGGAGACGGCGCGACCGCCGCCGCATTCCACACGGTGCGCCGTTCGACCCAACGCCGCACCGGCCCCAGCCACGGCATCGACGACATAGCGGCTCGGAATGGTGGCAGTCAGCGGGCCGGGATTAGCAGGGGCCGACGCATCCGCTCTGTACAGGCCGAAGATACCGATCATGGCAACGCCATCACGTTCCCGCGGGGCCCGACGAAGACGCGGTAGCCATACGACTCCAAATCGGCCTTCGTCCATCGCCAGATCGGATGGCCTTCGCGGGCATACCAGCCGGCGAGCCTGATCCGAGGACGCAGCTTGGTGAGAGCCTCGCGCGCCCCTTTCAGAGCCTCGACTTCCGCCCCGTTCAACGTCAGACTCAGCATGTCCACCTTGACGAGACCGAACTGCTCCACAACTTGATCGATGGCGATCGTTCTCACCCTTGCCGTCGTCTCACCCTGATACACTTCGCGCACGAGCGTGTTGGCCTGCGCGAAGCCTGTTTCCAGGTCCAACTCCCCCGCCTCCTTCCACACCGCCCGATGTAACGCCGTGACGTTGCCGATCTTGTTGCAGGCAAGATTGCGGACCAGCAGATCGTAACAATCATTGTCCGCCTCGACGGCATAGATGTGCCCTTGAGGGAGCTCCTGGGCCAGCCGCACCTCCCCAAAGCCAAGGAACGCCCCGCCGTCGATGATGATGTCATCCAGCTTCGGGTGAAAGGCACGGACCAGTTCGGCGCGCGCGGCCGTGTCCGCGATGTCGGCGATCGCGTCCTTATGCTGTCCATGGAAGCCGAACAGTTGCTCCGGGGAATAGCCTGCCGGTTTCAGATCCGGCCGCATGTGGGGATACACATAGCGCGTAAGGTAATCCTTCACCAGGCGGAAGTGTTCCCTGGGCAGCTCACCGGGCAGATCCGCGCGCAAGAGATCGTACACGTCCCTGTTGTCCGGCTCGGCCCAGAACCCGAAAAGTTGCACCCCGCTATCCTTGATTTTGATCCACGGGGTGTCCCCGTCCTGCCCGTACTCCAGGCGCGGGGCGTGCTCCCGGAGAGCGACAAGCAACGCGGCATAGCGCCGGCGCCACTTGGCCCGGTAGCCGGGCACCAGCGCTTTCAGTCGGACCGGAATATGGATCATTAGCGCAGACCGGCCGTGACCAATGCCGCCGATTGGCCCGGCTGGTAGGTCGCGAAATAGGCGATGCGCAGCCGCACATCCGCTGACAGCCGTTTCAGGAAACGCTCGAACAGGTCCAGATCCTCCTGAAGAATCCGTGTCTGGCCGTACCCATGCTCAGCATTGGTATTTACCGGCGCAGCGGGGACAACCGGCGTATGGGACAGCCCCAAAGCGTCCAGGGCCGCATTCATCCTAGCCGCATCGGCGAGGTGCTCCGTCCGAATCTCCACCGCGCGCTCGATCTTGAACTCTTCGACCAGGCGGTCGAACCGCAGGTACATCTCGCACCAGGCCCAGAGATAGAATTCGCCCTTCTCCATGTCCGCGCTGCCGAGCCGCACGATGTTGCTCGGCGCGTCCGGGAGACTGTTGTCCAGGCGGAAGCTCTTGTTCCGGTTCAGAAAGCTGCGCATGTTCAGGAGCGGGTCCCGGACCAGGCGGACGAGGGACAGTCCCGGCAGGGCGCGCGCGAAGGCCCGATGCAGGCCCCGTGCGAAATACTTGCTCGCATCCACATAGATCGTCGCCCGATGCCGCGCCAGCGTGCGTGCGATCATCCGCAGCCGCCGGGCCACGATGCCGTCGAGATAGGCCTCGTTCCCCTGCTCGAATGCCGTTAGGACTTTGCCCCGCCCCAGAAGCTCGTGGGTCTCGACGAAGCGCCGGCGGAAGCGCCGTTCGAGGTCGCCCAGCGGCCCGGGGAGCACCGGATTGACAGCGGGCTCTTCGAAGGCGGCATAGCAACCCGGCACATGCGCACGGAGCAGGTCGCACAACGAGGCCTGCCCGCTGCGGCCGGCGGTGACGGTGAAGACGTACCGGGCCGTCATGCAACTATCCCTTCTCCCATCAGCAATGCTCGAAATTCGCCGGGGTCAGCACGGTCACTGCCGCCGCAAACGGCCTCTTTCAGTTCGGCTTCTTCAATGTGCGGCAGGTTGCGGGAGTCGAACCAGGCCTTCACGATCCGGCAGCGCCGCTCCAGCATGTCCCGGACGGACGGGGCAAACAAGGGAATGCCCATATCAATGAACACAATCGGACGGTCTGTGCACAAGACTTCGCAAAAAGGTGTCGTTTGCGCGTAATCGAACACAAACACATCGGCGTCGCCCATCACATCCTCAAAGCGCTTCGTGGAGGTCAGCGCGATGGTCCCTAGAGGATGCGGCCGGCCCCGCAACAGCCCTTCAGGATGCGGCTTGCAGAGCAACTCGACGGGCAAGGTCAGCATGGCTTCGACGAGACGGAACTGCCAGTCGAGATAGATTACGTCGGGAAGCACGGGAGGGAAGAATTGGCGGAACCCTGTCAGTCTGGTAGGCGCATACACCACCTTGCGGCGGGTGGGTCGGCGACGGGAAACCAGTGGCAGGCGGTGCAGTCCCGGACATCCCGCAGCGCCGGCGACGGACGGACGGTTGAAATTCGCGACAAGGCCGAGCGCCTCAGAGGCAGCAAGGTTCCTCGCCAGGGCCGGGGTCTCGACGACGAATCGGTCGCTGACCGCGAGTTCGGTGAACACGATCGTTTCCACAACCTCCATCATCCCCACCAGCACGCTATGGCTGAAGCGGGTGACGTGCCCGCCCCTCCTCTGCACCTCCAGCCCGATGGCGCGAGACGGGTAGTACCCACCGCTTCCAGACCACATCGCGACCGGCAGGCCGGGCATGGCAGACAGGGCGTCCAGATCAGCGGCGGCCTGGGCCAGGCTCTCCTGGATGAGGGGCAGGAGCAGAGACCGAACGCGATTCGCAAAGGGCTCCTCCAGGCCCTCACAGCACGCCAGCAGGTCGGCGACCGCGTCCACAAGAGTGGTCATGTCCAGGTGACGCAGCCTGCCGTTCCTCCGTCGGCGCGCTTCGGCGAGCAATAGTTCGGCATGGCGAAACCCGACCCGTTCCGAGGAACGCCTGGCGAAGGCGCACAGTAGCGAGTTGTGACTGATCGCGGTAGCCGTCGGCGCGAGCAGGGTGGCCGGTAGCCGCCACAGCGGCGTGTAGCTCGCCATCCGGGCGATCCGGCGCAACCAGACGCCGCGCGGCGCGGCCATCGGCTTGAATGGCGAGTTGGCCTGCCAGGATGCGACTCCGGACGGCGGGATCTCCCCGCGCAGGATGTGCAGTTCCGCCGGTCCTCCCGCGAGGCGGATACCCGTCCGCGCTTCCTCCTGGACGCAGAGCGCCGCCTCGGTGATTGCCCGGCTGACTACTGAAAGACGTCCCCCGGCCAGCAGCGCAACGCGCCGGAGAGGATCGTCCGCGAGGCCGTTCATGAAGCCGAGAAACGCCCGGGAACTGGCGCGGCCGGTGGAAAAGGCCTGGGCGTGCGAGATGGGCCACGAGACCGTCTCCCTCCACCCGGGCATAGTCAGCGAGGTGGCGAAATCGAACGGCACTATGTTGAGCGTCGGAGACGACAAGGAGACACCGAGCCGGCGATCATTCATTGTCAGCTGGTAGGATCATGGAGAAATCGAGTGGGGTTCCCCGCTTGCAAGCGAACATTTTTCCATCTGCCTCCTCGAGGACACCGAATTGCCAACAATGCCCTTCTTTAAGGCATTAGATAACTTCGAGTCTGAATTCTTGGTGGTCGCCTGCTTAGCGGATGGATCTAACTAATTCGAAGGCTTCTGCGTATTCAAGCCCAACTGCTATTCCCCATCTTTGAGCGATGATTCGCAGAGCTTCCGAGGACCTCGGATGAGGAAACGGCCGGGACTCACCCTCGTAGTATGCCATGGTTCTAATCTTCTCTGAAATCGTCTCAGAAACATCAACGAAGACGTTTGGCTTAAAGATTGGGTGTAGCTGCTGAAACGACCACTCGGTGGATGACGGAACCTCGAACGTATACAGCTCACGCACACAGGAACCCGCAAGCGGCCGACTTGCAGTCAGTACTGCCTGGAAAGTGATTCGATGGTCAATGTTTAAATCACCGGGGTGATGCGTATATATGCTCTCTGGGCGAACTTCACCTATTGCAGTCTCCACACGTTTTACAATGTCAAGGAGAGAAACCTCATCAAAACGATTATCAGGGAGTTTTTCAAATCTGATCGAGCGCGTCCCAAGGGCTGCGGCAGCAGCTCTCGCCGATTCCGATATCCGCTCTAATTCAGCTTTGTTTGTGTTATCTCGAGAAACGTACCGAGATGTGATCCCCTCGCCGAGAATCAAAATATGAATATCCCGACTTTTGCTCAGCTTTGCAATTGTGGCTCCACAGCCAAGTACCTCATCATCAGGATGGGCAGTTACTACTAGTACGCTTCCTTGACTCTCATCTGCCCTAAAAGACATCGTTATCGCCTAAGGAGAAGAACCAGTTTTCTGCCCTGCCGCATTGTGGTTTCATTGTTTCATGAATATATACAATGAACGGGCTGCTCTCCTTCAGTTGGAAACCGTAACGAGCTAATTCCTTATGATAATGGGAATCCTCGAACACCCATGTGTTGAGTTCGTCACACCCTCTCGCAAATCTAAAGGCATTTACGATTAAGTTGTCAAAACTCTCGCGATCTATGTAATGCATATCGACAATATGAGCTTTCTTCTTGTTTGTGATCGTGTCGTGAAAGAGTTTCATAACAACGTAACCTTTAATATTCGAGCCGGCCGTACTGAGATAACATTCGTATTTGACATCTGGCCTCTCGAAGAAACGCCAGTTAAGAAATCTATGATCTTTGTAGACGGCAAGATCTTTGTCTTTACAGAAGTTCGGTATCATAAAGTCCATCTCTGAAGGAAAGGCGTCTATAGGACTCGCTATCTTGCTAGTTTCCACGTAGTTTGATGTGCTCGCAAAGTAAAGATTTGCGGCGTGCCACCACCCAATTCTCAGATGTCCTTTAAAAGCCTTTCTATTGGGAACACCCACTGTCAGTTGACTCCCTAGCATTCGGACATCCTCTAGAGCGAAGCGACCTAGTTCCTGAAACAGCCCCGTTCCTTGATACTTCGGATGAACTCCTACGTTTACGCAGAGTGAACCATTTACAATTTGGTCTAACAATTTAACCTTGATAGGGAGGAGCCCATACATGCCGACGAGCTCTCCCGTATCTTTTTCAACGGCAATGTAGTATCGGCATTTCCCAGTTGGACACTCTTGCGAGAACCACGAGTGCCATTTACGGGTCAAAGTCCTGCCAAAAATAACTTGGAAAGCACCTAGTAGCATCTCTTCATCAGGCTCGGAAACCAAACGGAAGACGATGCTCTGCCTGTCAAAAAGAACTGGATAGGACAGCCTCTCGCGCATCACTTCAAAAACAGCATATCATAAGTGATCCACCGATCTTCATCGATATCATTTTTTGCGGTTAAACCTACAATTTCGTCAAGGTATTTGGGCGCGATACCATATCCTGGACGCTTAACGCACAACATGTCTTTCCGAATAACCGTCCCCTTTGGAATACAAACCCGTGCATGTATGCTCCTTCTTCCTTTCTCAAACATTTCTAATTCTTCTGGATAAGGCCCATTTTTGCTCCCGTCTCCAATAGCCGATTCTACGTCACGTATCTGTTTAACCATCCGCGATAGCTCATCTGGTTCAATTGAGAAAGGATGATCAGGCCCCGTCTGCCTCCTATCCATCGTGAAATGCTTTTCAATCATACGTGCTCCAAACGCAATTGCCGTAACGGGCACGTGAATACCAACAGTATGATCAGATAATCCGGTTACTACATTGAATCGCTCGGCAAGACTTCTGATCGCAAGCAAATTCACCCGTTCAGGAGGCGTCGGATAAGCGGAAGTGCACTGAAGTACGATAACATTTTCATTGGTCTCTTGTTTACACACTAGTATAGCATCAGCGATATCTTCCCACGTAGCCATCCCAGTAGAAAGGATTATTGGTTTTCCTGTTTTCGCCGCTTCGCTGATCAGCCCTAGGTCCACGATTTCAAACGATGCTATCTTATAAGCAGGAACATCGAGTGCCTCTAGCTCGCAAATTGCGTCTTGATAAAAGACGGAAGTAAAAAATTCAACGCCATATTCCTCTGCGCACTTTTTTAAAATACTGTGCCATTCAAAAGGATATTCGCAATACTTCCTAATTAACTCTTGTGTTCCTAGCGGGCCAAAGTTTTCAAGGCAACTGAATCTTGGTGTATTTTTAGAGTAATGCTTATCAGCAATAACTGTTTGAAATTTAGCTGCGTCTACTCCCGCTTCCGCTGCCTTTTGTATGAGTCTTTTGGCTGTATCTAAGTCGCCATTGTGGTTCGCGCCGACCTCTGCCACAATAAAGCAGGGATGTCCGCTCCCGACCCATTTCTTTCCAATCTTTACGCTATTTCTCATTCGCTAAACTGGGTGGTGCTCATGTTCAACACTATCGAATTATCGACTCGGTAGTGTGGTTGCAGTTGTACCTCCACGCTAGCATCCATGCCCTAGTATTGGCCACAGCATCCATACCTTTGTGATGGTCCTCAGCATTATTGGGTGCTTTTGAATATTCGATTTCCACAAGAATAGGAGAACTTCGCACATGAACAACCCTGCTCATTAAGCTCCTCATCCAGATGAAACCCAGCCGAGATGAAAGTTCGCATTGATGCATTATTATCGGATTTTACCAGTGCTACAAGTTTCCTCACCTTGAGCACAGAACAAGCTGTGTCGCGTGTCCGAGCAAGGATTGTCTTTCCATGTCCTTTCCATTTCTCTCCAGGATCCACAGAGATATCTCCTATCAGTGCAGTCGAGTAGTTTCGACGCTCATAACGAATTTGAGCTACGGGTTTCCCATCTATTTCTAGCAGATATATAAGGGTGTTTAAGGATTTGAGCTTCCTTGAGAACCAAATCTTATGATCTGCCCATGGAATAGGTTCAGCGTTGAACGAATTGCGTCTGACAGATGGCTCGTTTCTCCACCGCCACAAAAGTTTGGAATCCGCCACCGTCACTCGTCGTATCGCTCGAGCAACTCTTTTGTCTTTGCCTTTCACCAGATAGTATGTATAGGGCGGTTTCGCGTTCCAAATGCAACATTAAGGGATTCTAACTGATTGGCCCATGCCTCGTGAGGCCATCCAGATGGCCTGGCACGAAGAGTACAAGGACGCCCACGGGTAAAACCCGTTCGCGCTGAGCCCGGTCCGCCTTTCTTCCACATCATAGCGACGTATGTTATACTGCCTTCAGCCAAAAGGCAGCGATTCCCGCGATGAGCACGGTACGGTATATAAAAAGCGGGCTGGCTATCCCGTCGGCTTGGCTCAAAGGCTAGGGCCAAACGATCTCGGTCCGGAGGAGTGCCGAGGACATGTCGAAAACAATCCCCCCTGAACAACATCCGCTGCAAACATTCTATGGCAGGAGACCAAAATATCAGGTTCTCCGAGAGCTGCTTCCGCTGGATACCCCGCTGTCAGTGCAGGTTGACCCCAGCAACGTCTGCAATTTCAAATGCATATTTTGCCCCACCGGCGACATCGATTTGTTGCGATCCGTTGACCGACCTAAAGGTCATATGCGCCTCAGTTTGTTCAAGAAAATCGTCGACGATCTGACGGGGTTTCCGCGCCAGATCAGAAAGCTATTACTGTATAAGGACGGCGAGCCATTGGCCAACAAAGAGTTGCCCAATATGGTGGCCTACGCCAAGGCTCGTAAAGTCGCTGACATAGTTGCGATGACATCAAACGCGTCACTGCTCACGCGCGAAAGGGCGGACGCGCTCATCGACGCCGGCCTGGACGAGATATGTGTTTCAGTATACGGCCTCGATGCTGAGAGTTATAAAAGAACAACTCAGACATTTTCCGCCTACTCCCGTATCCAGGAAAACGTCGGCTATTTGTATGCTGAAAAGATGAAACGTAGGTCCAACTTACATATTCACAGCAAAATCGTCGATACCGATTTAACCGAGCAGCAGAAGGTAAAGTTCATTAGTGACTTCTCCCAAGTTTCAGACAGTATCAACATTCACCCTATAATGGGATGGAGCAATACGTTTGACCGGGACATGACTTTGGGCTTAATGCCGTCGACTGGCCCGTCAGGTTCGGCGTTGAACCAAAACCGAAGAGTCTGCCCCTCGCCATTCAAGACGATGGCGATTAATTTCAATGGCAAAGTTTCTGTGTGCTGCGTTGATTGGAGCCTAGGCACAGTGGTTGGCGATAGCAGCATCGAGAACGTGGTGGACATCTGGAACGGTAGTCAAATGAAAGAATTTCGGATGCTTCACTTGAATGGACAGCGCGAAAGAATCGAGGCGTGCTCGAAGTGTCAATACGTTCAAGGTGTCGCCGAGATCGACGATCTTGACGTCGATGCTAAACAGCTTATGCGCGTCTATTCAAAGCTTCCTTATGAATAGTTTTATTTAGACGAACAACACAGCTGCAAAAGAGTCTGAGCAACACGAACTGCCCCACCCCCATCAACCAGTGATCGTCCGCATTGGCTCATTGCATCTCTAAGCGGCTTATTTACAGAAATATCACGAAGACTCTTAATAACTTTATCATCCAGGTCTCTGTCACGAACATCGCCTGCCCAAAGCAAAGCCCCCTTTGCAGAAAGCCCAATCAAGTTCAAGGATTGATTCTCAGCCAATTTGATGGCTATGCAAGGGGTACCAGTAGCCGCCAACTCATAGACAGTCTGCCCGCCACCTGTAATAGCCAAGTCACAGCTCAGCATAAGATCGCGAAGGTATTGCGGGTCTCGATGCACAGTGACTGCGTAATCTCCTGCCACCACTTCCTCGATTCGTAAGAGAGATTCCTGAGTGAAAAAAGGCCCGAGAACGACATCAAGATTGACCTTGCCAATTGCCTCACGGGTCCAGGCAATGAGTCTGGACGTTAGGCCGAACGAATCAACGCCCCCAACTGTGATCAATACCCGTTCCACGCGATCGCGAATCCAGCGGCTTAGCTCTTGCGAAAATTCATCACGCAATAGTAAATATTTCGGGCCGAGTAATAACTGTGTTTGGGGCGAGGTCACATAAGTCAGTTCACTTGCGTTCACTGATCCATTTATCACCACATCAACCGGCAAAGGGCGATTCGCTAAGTCGTCAATCACTGCAACACACTGCGCGTGTACTTGGGCGAGAGCGTATCCCTGCGCTGAATAGGTGTCGATGACTAAAGCATGCGAATTCAAACTTTTGATATAAATTTGCGTCCGATCTAGCTCCTGATCTTCATGTGCTTCCACGCCTACTCCATCGAATCCATACTTTTTGAGAATACTTAGAACCAAAGGGTCCCTATTCACAATGAAATGGATTGCCGCGTCATGTCGTCGCAGCATCTGTGCGAGTGTTATGCATCGCCTAAGATGACCTAAGCCGATGCTTGGGCTAGCATCCGTCCTGAATACGACGACGTTCACTTTTTTATTCATTCAGCTAACTTTGTCATCGGGTTAGCTTTAGATTGAGAGGGCAAGGAAGCTCACTCTGCTCTAGTCATCATTGTCAGACCATTGCAAAATTATGCTAGAAATCAAAATAGATGAACCTGCCTGAACTGCCGCCGCTGATGGTGATCGCCAAGACCCACAGCAACAAGACGACCGGCCAGATCAATTGGGCCGGAGCGCGTCGGACGAACAGGTGGGTTCGCCGATGGTCGTCGAAACGATGACTCAGGAAGAACACCGCCAACAGGCACAAGTGGAAAACATTGGCCGAAAAGAACGCCGCGAGGTCCCCGAAACCGGCCGAGAACGGGCCGGATGCCACGCGCCAGCCCGTCGCCAAATCCGGCGCGCGAAAAAAGACCCATCCGAGGGCGACGAAATGAAAGGTCAAGAGGACCCCGAGCCAAGCCGGCACACGCGCCGAGATCCATCCGTGCCCGAGCTTTCGAGCGAAATGCACCACCGCGATGCCGAGGCCGTGGCCGAGGCCCCAGAGGACGAACGTCCAGCTGGCGCCGTGCCAGAGGCCTCCCAGCCCCATGGTGAGGAGGAGGCTGCGGCCTTGCTGGGCGAGTCCGTACCGATTGCCGCCCAACGGAATGTAAAGGTAATCCCGTAACCAGAGTGAGAGCGTGATGTGCCACCGCCGCCAGAACTCGATGGGGGAGGCAGCGCCGTAAGGCCGATTGAAGTTCTGGGGCAACCTGACGCCAAGCATCAACCCCAGACCGATGGCCATATCGGTGTAGCCGCTGAAGTCGCAGTAGATCTGCAAGGTAAACCCGTAAATGGCAAGAAGGTACCCTTCGGCAGTCGGCCGGCTGCCGGCGTCGTAGGCGGGATTGACGACCGCCGCCATCGGATCGGCGAACACCAGTTTCTTCACCAGACCGATCGAGAAGATCATGACACCGGCGACGAATCTGAGTCCGAGGGAACGCCGCGGATGGCGGAGCTGAGGCATCAACTGCTGTGGTCGCAAGATCGGGCCGTTGATCAGATGGGGAAAGAACACGACATGGCTGGTGAGGATGCGGTAGTCGCGTTCCACCGCAAAACTCCCGCGGCACACGTCGATGACATAGGCCACGAGTGTGAAGGTGACGAAGGAAATGCCGAGCGGCAACGGAAGGTCGGTCAAACCGTCCTGGGTCGGCACGATCAGCCCGATGACATGGCGGTAAACAAAATTGGCGTATTTGAAGAACCCGAGCGGCAGGAACAAGGCCACCACCGTCAGAGCCAACCGAACCCGGCGTGCCCGCACGGTCTGTCCGCGATCCATCCACAGCGCCCCAAAGAAGGCGAGCGCGACCAAGGCATGCGGTAGCCAAACGTAGGCGGGATTCCAGTAGCTGTAGAAAATCGTACTGCCGATGATGATCAGAAAAAGCCTGTACTTCGGCGGCACCAGGAGATGGGCGGTGAAAAAGATCGCAAAAAACGCGAAGAAAGGGGGCGAACTGAACGGCACGGCTGAACCTTCCGGATAATTTAAACGTGGGTGAACCCTGACAAAAGTTCAACTTACGGAATTCGAGTGAGAACCGGATACAGCGTCTCCGCCATCCTCCTATGGCCGAGAGCATTGGGATGCGGATCACCGGGCATGGCCCAAACCTCCTGAGGAGAAAGACCTTCAAAGCCAGGCAACAGATCCACGTAAATAAAGCCAAGCTGTTCGGCGATACCCTTCATCACATCGTGAACCGGCCTGAACGGGTACTGCTGGAGATCATGGACATCCGGGACCATCGCCAGGTAGAGGCGGATATGGTTCTGCCTGGCATACTCGCTGAGGCGACGGAGAGACTCGGTCATGGCGAGAAACCCCGGGCCCGTGCGTTCGTACACGGCGCTATAATGACCAACAAGAGAGGTCTCGCCGGTCGGTCGGAACATACGATTGGCAAGGGTCCACATCATCACGGCGAGTTCGCTGTTGCGCAGAAGAAAGTTGCCTCCGCCGCGTTCAAGCACTTCGGCGTCGCGCAAAAAATAGTGCGCGACGATGTCGGTCGGCTGGAGAACGGTCAGGCGAGCCAGGAATCGCTCGACGTACCGCGGGGCGTTGTAATTGCCGATGCCGGCATTGAGCACTTCGACGGTCTGTCCGTGCTCGGCGAACATCTTCTCGATTCTCGCCGTGAGGGTTTCTTCTTCCTTCACACCCCACCCCAACGTAATCGAGCCGCCCAGAAACAAGATCCGCCGCTTGCCCGCCGCCGGCGGCCCCGTGGGCCCTCCGCGGAGTCCCCAGTCATTGATACGGATGACCACCGACTGGAGCACGGCAGACGATGAAGGTTTGTGCTCGTGGCCGAGCAGCGGATTTGGACTGGGAACCTTCAGTTCCCTGGCATACCGCCACATTTCGATATCGTAATTGTCCATCGCGGTGTTCTTGAGCCGCAGCACACCTTCGGCGATCGCCAACGAGACGGTGACCGACACAACGAACGTGACGGCGCCGAACAAGGCGCCGGCGGTCTTCTTACCGGCGGACACAGGCATTACTTCGACAGTCGGGCGAGGGCTTGCACGATCGTCCGGGCGACCACGTCGTGTCCCTCTTCGTTGAAATGCCCAATCGGCAGGATTTCCGTTCGGGGCCGCCCCCAGAATGAATAAAAGGTAAACGGAAGTTTCAGAAAGTAGCCTCCGGGCGCGGGCGAGGACTCCAATGTCTTCCGCAGGTCAATGACCGGCAGGCCCAACCGGAGGGCTCGTTTCATCACCTCGGCATGCACCCGATTATAGTAGTCCGTCTGCCCGAGCTCCGGGAGGTAGCGCTGGGGAGACGGGGTATAGATGAACACCATCGTCCCTCCCCATGACACCGTTTCATCGTGCGCCTTCTTCAGGACCGCGGCCAAGAGGTCGAAATTCTCGTCCCTGAGTTCGCCTGGGTAGGTATTGACGGCAAGCCCAAACCGTTGCCGGATGTTCCACAGTTTGGCGACCTGCAAGACTAGATTGATGGCTTTGGCACGATCGACCGTGTTGACCCGCTGTCCGGTCTCAACGGCCTCCCATTTCTTCATCCGTTCTTCAGCCACCTCCCGGAGAAGGCGATCAATGTCGGCCTGGCGGCCGAGTAACTCTTGTATGTGACTGCCGTACAGGTACTGCATCACAAAGGGCATCGTCCGCTCGTTCAGCAGTTCGCTCATATCGCCCAGTTCGGCGAACACCCATAAGACATATTTCGGTTTGATAACCGGCCCGTATTCCCTGAGTGATGCCAGCATGAGCGCAGGCCCGTTGCCGCGCATGCCGAGATTCAGCATCCGTGGATAGGCTTTTCTGATGAGGGCCACATAATTCCGACCCGGCGGCACGCACTCCCCGTACGTCTGGGAGTCACCGAGCGCGAGAACCTCGAACGCGGGCGCCCGCCAGATCCCTTGCGGATTGTTGAACCCGTGTTCATCAGTCTCGTGAGTAATCCAACTCTCTCCGAGGTTCCTGCACATCAAGACTCTGCGGTTCGCCATGCTGCCCAACGGCCAAAATTCCACCCCGCCGACCGTGAAACGGGAACGTCGTGTCCCGTCCAATTGCAAAACCGCCCACTGATAGGGACTCATCCTGGGGATGACATCGATCCCCCGATCGCGCAGGGCCTTGAATTCTTCGAAACCGCTTCGCGGATTGACATTGGCGGCGTCAGGAATGACGGGATCGGCGGGAGGAGGCCCGAGGGTCTTGGAGATCGCCAGCACCGACTCGATCGCATACGCCGGCACGGCACAGAAAAATACCATCAAGGCGATGTTAATGCGCAGGGACGGCTTCAGCGTCAACCCGACGAAAGCCATGGCGGCAAGGGACGTCGGCATCACGTAATACGCCAGGATGCTCAGCGTTCCGTACAAATGTTTCTGGTAATCAAGAACGTAATGAATCAGTAGGAGTGAGAAAAAAATGCCGACGAGGCAGAACACGGCATTCGCAAGCTTCAGCGCCATCGCGGAAAACTCCGAGGGGCGTTCACTGATCCGAAAGGGCGATGGAAGTGACTCGTTTCAGTTCGGCGACGAAGTCAGGATCGGCCACGTACGCCAGCTTGACGTCCCCATTGATTTGGGCGGCCTCCGGATTTCGCGTGAAGAAGTCCGCAATCTGCAGGAATGAAACCGGCTCGCGGCCGATGCGCAGCTCCGAAAACAGCGCCTCGAAAAGGTCGAGATCAGCCTGCTCATCCAGCGTCAGGCGCCACTCGGGATGCCTGTAGGCCTCGGGCAACGTGACCGGGTTCAGCTTGAAGAGGGCCGGATTATTGATGAAGTACAGGCTCATGTACTCGCTGTAACCGGTGTTGGAGGCCAGCGTTCGGAGACGGCGCAGAGCGGACACGCGATAGACATCGCAGTTCGTCCCCACCGCAAACGGCGCCCGGCAGCAAGTCAGGTCGGCCTTCGTCTCCAAATGGGACTGGATCAGAAGATCGGCGATTTCATAGGAAACGATCGGACAGTCGCCGGTGATGCGCAGCAGGACGTCCGCGTGATGGCGATCGGCGACGGTGAGAAACCGCTCCAGCACGTCGTCCTCGGAACCGCGGAGGAACTCCACACCCGCTTCCCTGGCGTGCGCTTCCAGGATCGCATCGTCCGGATGAGTGGAGGTTGCGAGGACCGTCGCCGCCAGCCGCGGGATCGCCTTCGTGTTGATGAGACACCGCTGGATCGAGGGGATGCCGGCGATCGGCAGGACCGCCTTGCGCTTCAGACGTGAGGACTTCATCCGGCACGGGACGACGGCGACGATCCTGTGCGGGCGGCAATCAGCTTCATGCAGCGGCTGTCCCGCCGCCAGTGACCGCACGGCGACGGCCGACACGGTCCGGTCCGCGACGTCGGGAGTCATCGCCGACTGGTCGGCGGTTCGCCGAAAGTGAATGTCGGCGGCGTTGATGGTTTCCCCGGCTTCGACAGACGCCCGCATCACCGCACGGCTCGCGACCGTGAGGTATTTGCGCTGCGCTTCGGTGATCTCCAGTCCTCCCATGGCCACCCGGCAGCGCTGCAGGTTCTCGACCATGACCCGAAACTCCTTCGGTTCCAGCGAGGAATAGTAGTCGTGCGGGCGGGCCGACCGGTCCAGGCAGATGTGCTTCTCGATCAACGTCGCCCCGGCGAAATAGGCGTACTCCGGCAGCCGCAGGGCCAGTTCCGAGTCGCCCGCCTCATGGTCCGCGAAACCGATGGGCAGGCCGTACCGGTCGCGCAGCCAGCCGATCCGTCGCAGCGTGGCGTCTTCGGGCTTCGTGGGATACGCCTGAAACCCGTGCTCCAGGATCAACACGGGGTTGACGGCGCGGAGCCGTTCCACTTCCCGCTCGATGGTCGGATCATCATGGCCGCCGACTCCGACGATGGTGGGCTTGCCGACGGCCGCCGCGGCGGCAGAGAGGCGACGGTCGAGCAAGACGGCCGGTGGAATCTTGAGACCGAACACGCCGTCGTCGCAGGCGTCGATCTGGCCGAGCGCCCACTCATCCGTCACATCGACCCACACGTCCAATTGCATGAGCCGGGCCCGGTCCACTGCCCCGCTCCACTGATCAGAGCCGAACGTCAGCGTCCTGTACACGGGATACCACTCGAAGTCCGGGGTCGCCAGCGTATCCGCCTGGAACCACTGGAACTTGATCCCCTGCGCCCCCGTCGTCTTCACCGCCTCGATCAACGCCAGTAGCCGGCTGAAATCGCCATCGTGCGCATTGGCCACCTCGGCGATGATGTACGGATCCGGCAGGGTCACGCCACGGCTCATCGCCGATACCTCGCCGCCACCTTGTCCACCGCGCCGATCACGTCCTCCACGTCGTGATCGCTCATGGAGGCGAACAGCGGTAGGCTGATCAAGCGCTCGTAGGCGCGTTCCGCGACGGGCCACTGCCCTTGGGCGTAGCCGAGTTTCCGGTAATACGGATGCCACGGCACCGGGATGTAATGGACGTTGACGCCGATGTTCTCCGCGCGCAACGCGCCGAAGATCTCGGCGCGTCCCGCCCGCAGGCAGTCGAGACGCAGCCGGATGGGGTACAGATGCCAAGCAGCATCGCGATCGGGCAATATCAACGGCGTCTCGATTTCGGGAAGCGCCTCGAATGCGGCGGTGTACGCCGCTGCGATCTCCCGCCGCCGCGCAATCCACCGGGGCAGCTTCGCCAGCTGGGACAACCCAAGCGCGCATTGGAGGTCCGTCAGACGGTAGTTGAACCCGAGATCCTCCATCTCGTAGAACCACGTCCCGACCGATTCCCGCTGCCGGAAATCGGCCGCGATCCCGTGATTGCGGAACCGGCGGAGGCGCTCCGCCAGCCGACGATCATCGGTGGTGACCATCCCCCCCTCCCCCGTCGTGATGTGCTTCACCGGGTGCAGGCTGAAGGTCGTCAGCGAGGCGAGCGAGCCCACCGGCCGTCCTCCGTATCGCCCCCCCAAGGAATGCGCGGCGTCCTCGATCACAACCAGGCCGTGCCGAGTCGCGAGATCGTTGATCTCGTCCATATCGGCCGGCTGCCCCGCGTAGTCCACGGCGATGACGGCCCGAGTGCGCGGGGTGATCAAGGTCTCGATCTGCGACGGATCAATGGCGAGCGTATCGGGCCGCACGTCGGCGAAGACCACCGTGGCGCCCAGAAACCTCACGCAGTTGGCGGTGGACACGAACGTCATGGGGGTAGTGATCACCGCGTCCCCGGGACCGATCCCGGCCGCAAATGCGGCGGCATGCAGAGCGGCTGTGCCGCTGCTCACGGCGACCGCGTGCGCGGCGCCCACGGCCGCCGCGAACGCTTCTTCGAACTCGGCCACCTTCGGTCCAGTGGTCAGCCAGGCGGATCGGAGGGCTTCAACCACGGACCGGACGTCCGCCTCGTCAATGCACTGATGCCCGTAGGGGAGCATCTGCGTCCGAACGGGGCTCCCGCCCTCGATCGCCAACCTATCCATCCAGCGACTCGTCGATCATCGAACGTAGCTGGCCGGGCGTCAACCACGTCATGTTGGATTCGCTGGCGAATCGGAAGCCGTCCGGTAAAGGCTTGCCCTCCTGCCAGCGCTCCCCGCCCCACCACTGGAACAGCGGGGTAATGACGTACATGTCGTCGAGCTCCACGGTCTGGCGCGCCTCGTCCTCCGCCACCAGCACCTCATGGACTTTCTCGCCCGGCCGGATCCCCAGCAGCTCGATGCGGCACCCCGGAGCCACCGCCTCGGCGAGATCGGTAATGCGCATGCTGGGGACTTTCGGCACGAAGACTTCCCCACCGTGCATCTGGGCGGCGCAGCGGAGGACGAAGTCCACTCCCTGTTCCAGCGTGATCCAGAACCGGGTCATCCGGAGATCCGTGACCGTGACCCGACCTGTCTTGCGCTGCTCCTTAAACAGAGGAATCACGCTTCCCCGGCTCCCGACGACGTTGCCGTACCGGACGCACGAGAGCCGCGTGCCGCCCATCCTTGCATAGGAGTTGCCCTGGACGAACAGTTTCTCGGCTACGAGCTTCGTCGCCCCGTACAGGTTGACCGGATTGACCGCCTTGTCGGTCGAGAGGGCGATCACGCGCTTGACGCCGCAATCGATCGCGGTGTCGACGACGTTCTGCGCCCCGATGATGTTCGTCTGCACGGCCTCGAAGGGGTTGTACTCGCAGGCGGGCACCTGCTTGAGCGCAGCCGCGTGAACCACCATGTCGACGCCGTGGAACGCCCGCATGAGCCGATCCCGGTCACGCACGTCCCCGATGAAATAGCGGACGAACGAGCCCGGGGAATCCGGATACTGCCGGCGCATTTCATGCTGCTTAAGCTCGTCGCGACTGAAGATGATGAGCTTGCGCGGCTTGCAACGGGCGAGGATGGTTCGGACGAAGCGCTTTCCGAACGATCCCGTGCCGCCGGTGACCAGGATGGTCTTGTCGTTCAGATCGGGTGCGAGGGCGTTAAAGATTTTCATGAACTGTGTGATCCCTCTCGGTCATGAGTGTAGGCTAACGGGAGACAGATTGAAGCTGCTGCTTGGTAAAGGCCTGGGCATACCAGCCGCCGCGGGCCATCAACTCATCGTGGGTTCCGATATCCTCGAGACGTCCCTTATTGAGAACCACGATGGCATCAGCATCGGCGACGCTTCCCAGGCTGTGTCCGACGATGATGATCGTGATCTTGGTCTCATGTCGGATGTGCCAAAGGGCCGCGCGCAACAGGGCCTCGGCGTCGGCATCGAGATGGCTGGTCGGCTCATCCAGGATCAGAATGGGCGCTCTGCGGACCAGCGCGCGCGCGAGGTCCAGCCGCTGGCGCTGGCCGCCCGAGAGCCGCACGCCGCTTTCTCCCAGCATGGTGTCGTACCCTTTAGGCAACGCCTTTATGAATTCGGCCGCACCAGCCAAACGGGCGGCCTCACGAATTTCCGCTTCAGTCGCGTCCGGCTTGCCGTAACGGATGTGTTGGGCCACCGTGACATTGAAGAGTTGCGGGCTTTGCGGGACATAGGCAATACCCGAGCGAAGGCTGGACAGGGTGAAATCCGTGATCGGGCAGCCGTCGAATAGCACTGTACCCTCTGTCGGCTCGCGGAGCCGCGGTAAGAGGTCGATCAGCGTCGATTTCCCGCTGCCGGACGGACCGACAAGCGCCGTCATTTTTCCGGCTGGAATGTCGAGGTCTATTCCGGCAAGCGCGGGACTGACATCGCCGCCGTCATAACAGAAGTGCATGCCTTGGAAGCGAATACCCTGTGTCAACTCACTGAATGGCAGGGTGCCGCCCAGCATCTCGCGCGCGGCCTCCATTTCATGCAACCGACGGTCCACCGACTCAAGGCTGCCAAGGCGCCCGATCGCAGACTGGCGAGTAATCATCATTTCTTTGACCACCGGCAGCAGCCTTAAGATGATCACCAGGAACAGGCCGATCTCTTCGATGCGTAACGAGAAATACGTGACGCCGACATAGAGAAGAGCGAAGCCCAGGGAAACAACAATGGGCTCCATGACCACTTCAACCCGCGCCAATATGCTTTTGATCACGACCATCGTATCGCATTGCCGCTCCGTCAGCCGGGCCATGGCAGCCACTTCGGCTTCTTCGGTCCCGGAGAGGCGCACGAGCCGCGCGGACTTTAACCGCTCGACCAGAAAAGCGGACATCTCCTGATTGGCCGCGGTCAGCGCACGGCTAAGTCCGCCGGAACGCTGCAACAGACCCCGCAAGACGACCAGTGACAGCAGGAGAACTCCTACCGCCGCTACCGTCATCGCCCAAGACAGCGCGAACATGAGGCCCAGGTAAAACAGAACCAGCAGGACATAGCCGACGAACGCGATCACCGAAGCCAGGCTCCCGACGGCGTATCGGACTTCGGTGGACAGGTCGTTGACGATGCCGCCGACGGCTTCCCGTCCCTGATAGGCGGTACTGGCCTGCAGAAACCGCTGGAACGCCAGATTACGCGCATCGCAGACCAGCGCTTCGACCACGCGCGCAACGTACAGCAAGCGCACGTAGACAAAGACCTGGCGGCTCACGATGCACAGGAAGCTGGTCCCGAGCAGGGTGCTCAAGGTCACCGGCAGGTTCAGTAACCCATAGGCATTCACAAGCAGCGACCACGCGCGAGATTGCTGAGTCAGTACGGCTATGTCGCGGTTCGCCTGGATGAACTGGAAGACCGGCAACAGCATCGCCAGACCGGCCCCCTCCAGAAACGTCGCGACGAGGTTGAGGGCAAGGATCACGGCCGCTGAGGATCGCTTGAAGCCCAGACTATCGCAAAAGTTGAAAAAGCCCCTCATCGTCATGGGGTCTTCCCATCGGGCGGATTGCCCTTGTGCTCTTGAACGGCCGCGTCCAGATCTTCCGGGCGGCCGACATCCTGCCAGTATTCGTGGATCGGAAACAGGCCAATGCGAAGACCGATGCTGCGCCCAAGATTGAGCAGTTCCGGCATGTCCATAGGCTGACCGGGCGGCACAAGAGCGGTAAATTCCGGCGACAGGCAATAAATGCCCGCCGCGACAAAATGGGCGACTTGCGGCTTCTCTTCGACGCCGCTGAACAACCCGTCCTCGGTGTGATGGACGATGCCGAATGGTATCCGCACCTCATACCGGGCCACGGCGATCGTGCCGTCGTACCCATGCCTGTGATGGAACGCCACCAGCGCCCTGATGTTGGTTCTCGTGAGGATGTCGCTGTTTATCACCAATATCGGACCGCGGTGCGAGGACTTCAGGTTCGCCAATGCTCCGACAGTGCCCAACGGTTGCTCCTCACGGACGAGATGAATGCACGCGCGGCTCTCGCGGGCGGCGACGAAGCGCTCGATCTGCTCGGCCAGATAATGGACGGCGATAGAGATGTCTCCGACATGGGCGTCCTCAAGCTGGTCCAGGATATGCGCCAGAATCGGCTTGTCCCCGACCGGCAGTAACGGTTTAGGGATCGTGCGCGTCCGTTCGCCCAGCCGCGTGCCCTGTCCGCCAGCCATGACAAGAGCCGTCAGATCGTCCGCTGCTGTCTCTTGGACCACAAGGATCTCGCGCACGATGTCCGATTCGTCGAGGAGCGGGAGAAACGCCGTGGAACGGCCGATCATCTGGAGCTTTTGGATATTGTCGCGGTCGGCGTTAATGCGGCCGGTGCGGGGCTTGGTCCGCATGCACGCCGCGGTCGGATCGTCCAGGGATATGCCGTGCAAGATGCCGCGCCGGATATCACCGTCGGTGACCGTACCGAGCAAGCGTCCGGTCTGGTCAGCGATGAGCTGGAACAAATACGCAGTGGCGTTGATGCGTGCGACCACCTCGTGAATCGGGGTGTCCGGGGCACACAGATACTCTTCGAAGTTCGTCAACCGGATCACGTCCGCACCTTTCTCGACACTGCGGAAGCTGAGGCCGACGTGTCGTGGACTTGTCGGGCCGCCACTAACTCGGCCAGGGACCAGTCAAGGTCGGTATCAACGTCAAGAGACGCGATGTCACCCATCACCAGCGCAAGCGTGCGCGGGGGCAGCAAAGTAGTGAGTTTCCGAAGCACTGCCGTCCTGATCACATAGAGCGCACCGTTGGGGGCATAGAGCGTCGTCCCCCGGTAGCCGGCATCCACGGGGACCAATACATCATCCTCATTTCGGCGAAAAAGTTTGTCTGACGGCAGCGGTAATTGGCGGACTGCAACCACCGCCTCGCAGTCCGACCGAGTCTCGAGGAGCTCCACCCCACGGCGCAGGCAAGCCCCGCCGCGAAACGGAGAAGTGACTTGCAGCACCATGACCACTCGCGGATCACCATTGTGGTGCTCGGCGAACCAGTCTAGCGCGTGCAGCACCGCCGGTACGGTCGGCGCATTATCATGAGCCAACGCCGCAGGACGCTGGAACGGCACCATCCAGCCCAGCTCACGCCCGGCAGCGGCGATTTCCTCGTCATCGGTGGACAAAAGGCACGGCGCATCGAGCGCAGCCTCGGAGATGGATTCCTGCGTCCACGCCAAAAGTGAACGACCCGCCAGCACACGAATATTCTTACGGGGAAGGCGCTTGGAACCGCCCCGCGCCGGGACGACGATGAGGAGCTCTGTCGGGCGGCCACCCATATCACACTGCCGTCAGACCCACTGACCGAACCCCCGGCGCCTCAGAAACTTGCCGATCCGCTGGCGGAGCAATTGGAAGGCTGGCAAATGGGTCGGATCGCTCCGGAACGGGTCCAAATGCTCGTGATCCGATATGATCCTCGGGTCACACAACGAATGCATCATCACATAGGTGACGAGCCGGTTATTGGCCGTCAGTTGAATCTGACCGGTCCATGAACGCTCGCCCTCATGCAGGAGTTCGACGAGGCGGACAGCACGGACACTCAGCGGAAGCACTTTGAGCTGCACCAGCGAACGGTCGTCATGTGTCGCAACGCGGGCGTTGACCGTCTTTTTGTAAGGATTGATCAGGACGAGCGTCTGGCCAAGATCGCGGTCGCGATCGAGGTGCACCACCGGGTAGCCGTCCACGAACCGGCCGAAGGCGGCAATCTGATTGATCACCGGCGGAGAGCCATACTTGTACGCATTGTCGGAGAGGAAGGCTTTTCCCCCGGGCTTGGTGTAGATCGAGTAGAACCCGATCGCGGCCTTGCGTCGAAAGAGTGGACTTCCATCGACAGATTGGAGGCCTAACTCCAGATACCCTGAATGATCTCCCCACTCGTCCCCGGAATCCCGCCACGTGAACGGGTCGGGGGGCGGACCAGCCACACGACCATCTTCGAACGTAACCTTCTCCGCGAATTCGGCCCGCAGCGCCCCTTCGCTAAAGACCTGGATCGTGTAAGCCACGATGCCATTTCCATGGATCAAACGCTCCCCCACCCGGTGCAAGGGCAAGGCGATCGTGCAGTCATAGCCGGGTGGCAGATGGATGACGGACGGGTAGATGAAGGAGAAGGGCATGGCGGCCTACAGATGGTCGATGGAAAATCGGTCCAGGGTCGGCGTCGCGCACAGGACATGTACCTTGCGCGCGCCGGACGCGCGCCAGCGAATGCTGAACAGCCGCCCGGTAAATTGCTCAGCATGCGGATCCGGCAACACAATCTCGTGTAGGCGGGCGCCTTGTGGAGGCACGTGGACGGTCCGGATCAACGGCGCACCGACATCCACGCCGGAGCTGCTGAATGGATAGGCAAACTCGACCGACAAGGGCCGCGCCGAGGCATTGACGACGCTCAGGAAGATCCGCTCATCACGTGGCCGATAGAAGTTGGTGAACCACTGCTCCGGCAATTCACCCGGAGCCTGCGAATGCACAGCGCAGCTTCCGACAGGAGTGACCAGTTCGATCTGCGGGCGGATCGTACCGCGGAAGCCAGGGCGGCGGGCGCGCCGGCTGATTTGGACCGACCCGACTCCCAGTGACGGACACTCGCCATGTCGAACCGGTGGAGGCAGGAACCGCGAGACATTCAAGCGCAGCGCCGACCCCTGCCCGACCCCATGGGTGGCCTGATAGACCGTCTCCCCGTCTGCGGTGCGCACGATAATGTCAATGTCGAAGTCAGGAGGGCATTCCTTCCCCTCATAGAGCAGTGACTGATTGGCAACCCACACCCATTCTTCGATTCCCTCTCCGACCACAACCGGCATCCACTCGGTGAGCGGCATGGGGACCTGCGGCGAAAGCCGATCAAGCAGGCGATACACGCGCCGCCTGAGAGTCTGCGGCGCTTTTTCTCCGGCCCTGCGTGGGCGGATGCGGCCGGGCCGGCTGGCGCGCGGGAGTGTCACGAAGTAGTACTCAAGATCAAGAAGGCAGGCGGTGCAACTCATCCCCGCACCCGTTTTCGTCAGCAGTTCCTCGAATGTCATTGTCGGATCTGCCGCCAGTGCTGCCTGTAGGCCCTGCAGACGGAGGTTCGTGCAGCCGCAGACGACATCGCCGTCTCCCTGGACTACCGGGGTCGCCCTTTCTTCCTGCCTACGAGCATCCGTCATCGAACCACAGACTCCATCCGATGATCGCCGCATCCTCGCACCCAAACTGCCAGCCGTACGGTCATTCCGGCTTGACCGTCCAGGCCCCTCGATCGACGGCGCGCGCGCCCAGCAATTCCGCCCGTTCGTGAAAAAGATGGTCGAGCAGATTCTGGACGACCGGCTTCTGCTCCGGATCATCAACGATGTTCCGCAACTCGCGCGGATCGACCACCCTATCGAACAATTTCTCTACATGGAGACTGTTCCCGCGCAAGACGGCCATCAGTTTGTGGGAGCGCGAGGTTATGGTGAAGTAAAGATCGCGGCGCTTGAGATCGGCGTTGCCGTGCCCTCCGTTCTCCGAAATCACGACATCACGGCCGACGCCGAACGCGGAACGTCCCTTAAAGCTCGGATGGGGAGGCACGCCCAAGGCGTCAAGGAAAGTCGCCGTGACGCCCATGCTGTCGATCATGCCTCGATCGCTTGGCTGCCGGTCGCAGCCGAACAGCATCAGCGGGACTTCCAGGTCTTCGTAATGTGTCCGGTAGCCGACGGCATACTTTTTCCGAGGACTCTCGGCGTATTGAAGACCATGGTCTCCCGTGATGAGGATCACCGTGTCCTCGAGCTGCCCGGTACGCTCCAAGGTTTTGAACAACCTTCCGAGACAGTCGTCTACGTACATCACCGCCAGATCGTACAGCCAGCGCCGGCTGGTTTGGTCCCGCAGCCTGGCCGACACCCATCGGGGGAGATAACGCAACAGGCCGAACATGTGCAGCGGCCGACTCACCGAGCGACAGTCGTGGACATCCATGACATGCATATGGATAAGCCACTGGCGGTCCCCGGCGGTTTCCAGGAACTTGCAAATCGCATCGATCACCTCCCCCGCAATCGCCTGGTAGTGTCCCGCAGGCAGGAATGGAAACCAGGTGATCTTGCCGATGAAATCGCGTGAACGCCAACTCAGGGATTCGAGAGCGCGGGCGAGAAACAGGTGTACCGGGTTAATATTGCGAACGCCGAGGAACCGCCAATAAATACCGGGCGCGATGCCGGTCATTTTGCGCATTACCGCGAGCGGTTCGCGACGCAATAGGTCTCGCTCTGCAATGCAACCTCTGGCTACACGTTCGTTGAGCCGTTTCAGCCTGGGTGGCCAGATCGACTTGTCATGTCGAGCCATGTCTTGTGCGATCCGTTCAAGCATGAGATCCATTTCCCGCTGAACGAGCGTGACGGTCTCCTCCTGGCTCCGTTGTCCGGATTTCCACAACTGCAACTCGTAATTCAAAGTCCGCGAGATTCGGTGCTCGATGACCAGGCGGTAATCGTTCGTCGTGTGCACCTGGTTAAACCCGCGATCGTACCCATGGGTCATCCCAAGCTGATTACACGATGCCATTAGATGGGTCTCAAATCCGGCCGCGCGGAGTACCTCCGCATAGCTGGCTGGGCGTTCGCGGATGCCGTTATTGTACCCCCCATGGTCCAGCGGATAGGTCAAGCTGAAGAGGGAAGGCATGACAAACTGTGTTGATTGCGCATTGGTAACCACGCGCCGGACGAATCCTCGATCGGCCAACTTGGACATATTAGGTGCTACGGCCCAACGTTTTTCAGGATCGGAGAGTACGTCGTACCGCAGCGCGTCTATGAGAAGAAACAGTGCTTTTTTCATTGGTCAACGACCTTTCTTCAAGTCACCTTATGCCGCAGCTCCCATCCGTGGCTCGTGCGCCGCCACAGATGGGGGGAACGGAACCCGTCCGCGATCTCGAGAAACCGGGCTTCATCCATGCCGAGATACTCGAGAAATTCGGGCAAGTATTTTCGCGGCAGTTCCCCGTCGAAACGACGGACCAGCGCGACGCCTTCCTCGCGCGTGATGTGGTGGTTGCGGATTTCCTGGGACGCGTCATACGTGGCGCGGCCGATGCCGAATTTGATGTAGGTCGTCCAGTAATGGTACCCGTCGGTCTTGTCGTCGATACTGTTGTACTTGGAGTAGGTGCCTTCCGTTCGTTCCGAGTTGGCCTCAAAGCCGCTGTTCTCAACCGCGTAGTAATAGCATTCCTGCGGCGTCCATTTGAGATAGTACCCGAGATAATGTATGTCGACACCCGCATTGTTCAGTTCATCGATATCAGCGGGCAAGTAGGGTTCCATTTGCCCGATCTCGATGCCGTAACGCGGTAACTCTTCAAGCGGCACGCCGCAGAAATACAGAGTCCTCTTGGCCTCCTTCAACGCATAATAGGCAGCATCACGGCGCGACGAGGCGTTCTCGCTAATGGGGTTGCCGTACTCCGCCTCGTTCTCCCCGTAGAAAACCAGCGGGATGCTCATGCGGAGCGCCATCTTCGGGGCGAAGTTTTTCTGGCCGAAGATGAACGGCTGGAAGGGATGGAGAAGATTCTCGTAAGCCAGCCGGGTCAGCGTGCGATGAACCTGCCCGTTGGGTGTAAACAGAAAGTTGTCGAAGCCCGCCTTGTGAATCCACCCTTGGATATTCCGCCAGCCCACGTCGGTGTAGAGGTGGGGCGCCCACGTCACGGTCAGCGGGCGCATGCCGTACTTGGTCTTGAGGATATGCGCGGCATAAACAGAGTCCTTGCCTCCTGAACCCGGGACAATGCAGTCATAAGAGCCGTTCCGCGAGC
>CAZITU010000002.1:0-81619 GCA_964542245.1 uncultured Nitrospirales bacterium
AAATCGAGAACGATCTCTGGCGCATCGAGTTTGGGCCGGTGCCGTTGGCGCTCTACCACACGTACACGCAGCAATGCGTCAGGCTCTAGGAGGCAAGTCACATCCGACTGGCGTATCGAAAAGTGTTACCCATGTCACCGGTCTAACGTGTTACCCATGTGCCCGGTTGTACAGTTTAGGGTTGCATCTTTGCAGCAGGAGCCTCGATCGGGAGCTTGGTCAGCGCGAAGGGATTCACCCGCGAACCGTTGAGCCAGGCGCCCCAGTGTAAGTGCGGGCCGGTGGCGCGGCCCGACTGGCCCACCGTCCCGAGGATTTGACCTCGCTCGACGCGCATCCCTTCCTTAACCTGCGCCGTCTCCAGGTGGAAATACATCGTGTACAGTCCAAGTCCGTGGTCGAGGATGACGCTCGTGCCGCTGAAAAAATGATCATCCACCATCTTGACGTTCCCGTCGTTCGTGGCCTTGACCGGCGTCCCAAGCGGCGCAGAGATATCCTCTCCGCTGTGCGGGTTGCGCGGCTGGCCGTTCAGGATACGCTTGCTGCCGAAGGCGCCCGTAACGATCCCATCCACCGGCACGATGAAGCTTTTGGCCCAGAGCCGCTCCGGTGTATAGGCCGCGAAGACCTCCTTCACCTTTTCCCGCTCCAAACCGATCCGCTTCAGCGAGGCGGCATCGGGGTCAACCTGGTCTTTGGGGAGCGTCATGTCCTGTACGCGAAAGTCTTCGGCTGCGACCCCAACGTGGAACACCCGTTGCCGCACCCCGTCTGCATATAGAAGCTCCGCCTTCAGGGTAGCGGTGGCCGGCTCATCGGCCAGATCAATCCCCACTAGGGCGGCGAATTCTCCCTCACGCCCGGTTTTATAGAACGGCACGAGGCGGCCACGGAATCGTCCCCGCACGGACGAGGGCGTCCCGTCCGCAACCAAGGTAAGGTAGAGGACTTCGCCCTGCTTCGCTTTGACGATTGTGAGCCCTTCCGGTGCCGCCTCGGCCATGGACTTGGCCCGCGTGCCCTCAGCATGACCTTCCGGTACCGGCGAGATCCCGTAGAGGGCCAGGCCCGACAGACTCGTCAGGGCCAGGAGAAATGCGAGGCGTTGGGGGGGGTGAGCGTTCACGTCCGGACTCAGCGGAAGGCGCGCTGGCCCGCGACCTGGGAAAGGAGCTCCTCGACGCGACGGTTGGTGGAACTGAACGGGTCCATGCAAAGAATAGTTTCCTCCCAGTAGCCGTTCAGTTTGAGATAGGTCCAGTCCACCGTGTAGGACCGGTTCTTCGCGCGGGCGAACCGGATGAAGTCGCCGCGCACTTTCGCGCGTGTCGTCTGGGGGGGAACGGACATCGCCCGCTGGATGGCATCCTCCGACACCAGCTTCTCCACGAGCCCCCGTTTCTCCATCAGGTAATAGAGCCCTCTGGTCTGTTTCACGTCGTGGTATTGCAGGTCCATCAGCGTGATGCGAGGATCCTCCCACCCGCACCCCTTCTTGTCCATATACTCAAGCATGAGACGCTTCTTAATGACCCAATCCACCTCATGGCAGAGTTGCATGGGGTCGTCCTCCAGACGATCCAGGACCCCCCGCCACCGGCGGATCAGGTCGGTTACCACCGGATCCTCATCAAGGGACCAGAGATACTCCATCGCCCGTTCCAGATAGACCCGCTGGATTTCCAAGGCCGTCAGCTCCCGGCCGTCTTCCAGCTTGACCTTTTTCTTGAGGGTCGTGTCCCGTGCGATTTCGCGAATGGCCTTCACCGGATCATCCAGTTCCATGCCGGTGACAGCATAACCATCCTCGATCATGGAGAGAACCAGAGCCGCCGTTCCGACCTTGAGGTAGGTGGCTACCTCCGACATGTTGGAGTCACCGACGATGATGTGGAGGCGACGGTATCTCTCCGCGTCGGCATGGGGCTCGTCCCGCGTATTGATAATGCTGCGGGAGGAAGTGGTCGAAGAGGACGTCTTCTCGTGGATGTGCTGGGCCCGCTGGGAGAGAAAAAGCTGGGCCTTGCCGGAAACCTTCAGGACTTTGCCCGCACCGGCGAAGACCTGCCGGGTCACGAAAAACGGGGTCAGTTGCTCGGTCACCTTCCAGAAATCCACGTCCCGCCGCATCAGGAAGTTCTCGTGGCAGCCATAAGTGTTCCCCAACGAGTCGGTGTTGTTTTTAAAGATGTAGATCTCCCCCGAAAGCCCCTCTTCGCGAAGCCGCTCTTCAGCCGCGGGGAGGCAGGCTTCGAGCAACCGCTCTCCCGCTTTGTCGTGCACGACCAGATCCTCGATCGTGTCGCATTCGGGCGTGGAATACTCGGGGTGGCACCCCGTGTCCTGGTAGAAGCGCGCCCCGTTCATGAGAAACGCGTTGGAGGGCCAACTGTTGGGGATCAGGCCTTCGAAGATATACCCGAGGACTTTTTCGATGGGAAGATAGATGCGACCGTTCGGGGAGAAAATGAGACCGTATTCGTTCTCGAGACCAAAGATCCGCGGCTTCATGGCGATCCGAGAAGCGCTTTCATCGCCGAGGGACCGATCCGTCGGAAGGCGCGCCCGACCCGTGTCCGCTCCAGGACCGCCACTTCGAGGCCCTCGGGTCCCAGCTTCTGATTCGTCACCGTGTCCAGGGCGTCGATCCCGAGTCGCAACGCTTCCCGTAACGTGATAGCCGGCGTGGTCCACCGGCTTTTCAGGAATGTCATCAGGGTTTCGACCTTGCCCCCGATCGCCGCCACTCCCCGCTCATCAATGATGCTCCCGTCAAACGAGATGCGGTAGATTTCGTTGGGCTTGTCTCCCTCGCCCACTTCCACAACCAGGATCTCGACTTCGAGCGGCTTCGGATCGGTACTGAAGATGGTGCCGATGGACTGCGAGTAGGCGTTGGCCAGAGATTTGGCCGTGACGTCCTCCCGGCTATAGGTGTAGCCCTTGAGATCGGCATGCCGGATGCCGGCTTTGCGAAGCATCTCAAACTCATTGTACTTGCCGGCGCCCGAAAAGGCGATCCGGTCGTACATCTCGGAGATCTTATGCAGCGACGCGCTGGGATTGTCCGCCACCAGCAGTACCCCCACGGCACATTCCATGGCGATGATGGAGCGGCCCTTGGCGATTCCCTTCTTCGCATACTCGGCCTTGTCCGCCATCATCTGTTCGGGAGACACGTAGTAGGGGAGCGCCATCGTCAGGCCCTTTCCCGCCGAGTCTCGATTAGAGCCGTGCAGGCCTCGGCAATCTGAGACGTCTCCAGATCGCGGACGCCCTGTTCGGTCATCACCATCACGGTGGGGTAGATGCCGCGGATCAGATCCGGACCGCCCGTCCCGACATCTTCCTCGGCCGCGTTGTAGAGCGCCTCCAAGGCGATCCGAAGGGTCTTGGCCTCCGACAGCCCGCGCTGGTACATTTGCTTCATCGTGTCGCGGGCGTCCTTCCCACCAGATCCGGTCGCGTGGTAATCCGTCTCCTCATAGCGGCCCCCGGTCACGTCGTATTTGAAGATCCGGCCCTCTCGTCGCTTCAGGTCATACCCCGCAAAGATCGGAATCACCACCAACCCTTGGAAAGCCATCGGCAGGTTCCCCCGCACCATCTGAGCCAGCTTATTGGCCTTCCCTTCGCACGAGAGGATGTCGCCTTCCAGCTTTTCATAATGTTCCAGCTCGATCTGGAACAGACGGGCGAGTTCTAGCGCCGGACCCGCCGCCCCGGCGATGGCGATCGTCGAATGGGCGTCGGCCTTGAAAACCTTCTCGATGCGGCGACCGGAAACCTGGAATCCCTCGGTCGCCTGGCGGTCGCCCGCCATCAGGACGCCGTCCTGAAACCGAATCGCCAGGACCGTGGTGCCGTGAGAAACGGAAGGCAGCCCCGATGCGGTCGGCATCCCGGGGGCGTGGGCAGGAGGGGGCCCCTGGGGGAGCACTCCGGAGAAGTCAGGACGTCGGCTCAGGAGAAGGTCATAGAAGCTGGAACCCGGATCGTCGTTGAAGAGCGGCACTGCAGTCAGGCCTTCAATTTCGCCAGCAGGGAATCCACGGTGTCGGACTCGTCGAGCAGGCCTTTCGTGAGGGACTCGGTTCCGCGAAGCGGTTCGAGGAGGGGGACCTTCTTAATGGCGGCGTTGCCGACGTCAAACAGGACGGAGGTCCAGCTTGCGGCGTAGACCTCCTGGGGCCATTTCTTGAGACAGGCCGCCCGGAAGTAGGCGCGGGTATCGAGGGGCGCCTCGGTTTCGGCCCGCTGGACCTCGGCATCCGACACGATCCGGTCAATGCGGTGGCCGCGTTCAAGCGTATAGTAGAGCCCCTTTTCCGGACGGACATCGTGATACTGCAGATCCAGCATCGGCACCCGTGGATCCTCCCAGCCACACCCCTTCCGCTCCAAGTAGGACTCGATCAACGCCCGCTTGGCGACCCAATCCAGCTCGCGCACCAGCTCGCGGGGGTCGCGTTCCAGCTTGTCCAGCGTCTCTTCCCAGCGAACCAGGACATCCTTGATCGGCAGCGTGAGTTCGTGGCACGCGTAGAAGTCTTGAGCGGATTTCAGATACGCCCGCTGCATGGCGATGGCCGTGCCGGTCTTGCCTCCGGCCAGACGCAGGTCCTCCTTCACCTCCAGATCGCGAGAGACCGCCTTGATCGCGCGGATGGGATCCTCCAGCTCGAGTGAGGGAATCGGCCAGTCCTCTTCCGCCATATCCAGCACGATGGTCATGGTGCCCACCTTGAGATAGGTCGAGCACTCCGCCATGTTGACGTCCCCGGCGATGACGTGCAGCCGCCGGTACTTGGCCGGATCGGCGTGGGGCTCGTCCCGCGTGTTAATGATCGGTCGCTTGACCATCGTGTTGAGATCCACCAGCGACTCGAAGAAGTCGGCCCGCTGCGAAAGTTGATAGGTCGTCGGCGCGGTCTGATTCTCCGCCCCTACTTTGCCGGCCCCCGCGAAGATCTGGCGGGTGACGAGAAAGGGCACGAGGATGCGCACCAGGCGTTCAAACGGAACGCCGCGAGGTACTAGATAATTTTCATGGTACCCGTAACTGTTTCCCTTGCCGTCTGCGTTGTTCTTGTACGCGAGCAACTTACTCGGCCCCCGCACCTGATCCACCGCCCGGAGGGCCGCCGCGACGATGCGCTCTCCCGCTTTCTCGTACAGGACCACATCCCGCGCCGTCGTGCATTCCGGAGTCGAGTACTCCGGATGCGCGCCGTCCACATACAGGCGCGCCCCGTTCGCCAGCAGCTTGTTCAGAAGCCGGTTGTAATCCGGCCCCGGCCGTTCCCGCTCGCCCTCCACTTCAAAGCCCCGGATATCGAGCAAAGGGTTTTCGTTCTCGTAATCCCAGAGCGATTTGGGAGAAGGGAAGTGTGGGTAGTGATTGATCAAAAAGAGGGAGTTGGAGACAGGATCCACGGCGTCAGCATCGCGGGAGGCGATGCCGAACTCGGTCTCTGTTCCTAGAACCCGCTTGGCTGTCATGTGTTGGTCTCGGGTATGGGCAAACCGCTGTCAGAGATAGTGGCCGGTCGTCACAGTCTCGATCCGTCGCGATTCTTGAGATCCGGCCGTGATCGTCCGCACGTGGACGATCCTGTCGGCCTTTTTGCCCGCGATCTTCGCCCAGTCGTCGGGGTTGGTCGTATTGGGGAGATCCTCGTGTTCCTTGAACTCGTCCCGGACCGCCCGGATGAGATCATCGGACCTGATCCCCCGCTCACTCGTCGCGAGCAGCCGCTTGATGGCGTACTTCTTGGCCCGCGAGACGATCCCCTCAATCAGAGCCCCGCTGGCGAAGTCCTTGAAATAGAATGTCTCCTTGTCGCCGTTCCCGTAAGTCACCTCCAGGAACTGGTTCTCCTCGCTGAGCGCGTACATGGACTCCACGGTCAGCGTGATGAGCCGCTCGACGACCTTCGCGCCATCGTCCGTATCCCGCGCCAGTTCCTCCGGATGCCAAGGCAGGTCCGCCGTCAGGTACTTGGAGAAAATGTCCCTGGCTGCAGCCTTGTCCGGGCGGTCAATCTTGATTTTCACATCCAGTCGGCCCGGGCGCAGAACGGCCGGGTCGATGAGGTCCTGCCGGTTGCTGGCGCCGATGACGATGACATTGCGCAGTCGCTCGACCCCATCGATCTCCGAGAGGAACTGGGGAACGATCGTGGACTCAATGTCGGACGAGATCCCGCTTCCACGGGTTCGGAAGAGAGCGTCCATCTCGTCAAAGAATACGATCACCGGATAGCCGTCATCCGCCTTCTCCTTGGCCTTTTGGAACACCTCCCGGACCTGACGCTCCGACTCGCCCACGTACTTGTTGAGGAGTTCGGGTCCCTTGACGTGCAGGAAAAAGCTCCGAATGTCCTTGCCCGTCAGATGTCCCAGCTTCTTGGCGATGGAGTTGGCAACAGCCTTGGCGATCAAGGTCTTGCCACATCCCGGAGGGCCGTACAACAGGACCCCCTTCGGCGCCCGCAAGTGATGCTCGCGGAACAAGTCGGCGTGCAGGAAAGGCAGTTCGACCGCGTCGTGGATCTGCTCGATCTGATCACGAAGCCCGCCGATGTCGCTGTAGCTGACGTCCGGGACTTCTTCCAGGACCAGTTCCTCGACCTCGGACTTCGGGAGTTTTTCCAGGAGGTAGCCCGACCGCGCGTCATAGAGGAGGTGATCCCCAACGCTGAGCCGCTGGCTGAGGAGCGGCTCGGCGAGCTCGGCCACCCGCTCTTCATCCGTGCGCAACGTGATCATCGCCCGCCGTTCGTCCAGATTATCCTTCAGGCGGACCACCTCGCCTTGCAGATCGAACCCGCGCACCTCGATCACATTCAACGCCTCGTTGAGGATCACTTCCTGGCCCTTGCGCAGGGTTTTCGCCTGAATGGCCGGGTGGAGGTTCACCTTCAGCTTCCGCCCGCCCACATACACGTTGACGGTCTGGTCCTCGTTGGCGCTGGAATAGATCCCGTAGGTGGAGGGAGGGGCCGTGAGCTTCTCCACCTCAGCCCGCATCGCCTCGATTCGTGCCTTAGCCTCCTGCAGCGCCTCGGTCAGCCGATCATTCTGTCTGTGCGCCTGCTCCAACTGATGCCTGGCCTGGTGGAGTCGGCGCACTTCTTCCTCCAGGGAGCGGATCTGGACGAGCAGCTTTTCTTTCTCTCTCCCCTGCGCGTCCTGCATGGTGTCCTCTGCGGGATGCTCCTCGGACAAACGCTCAGTCAGTTTCTTGACCGTGTTTCGGATCGAACTCAGCCGTCCCGGAGTCTTTTTCATCTCGGCCATTGGTGCGTCTCTCCGGCGACCTCGTTAAGTCGGAAGCGCACAAACACAAGATCATTCTAGCATTGCCACCTGCATGGGTCAACCAGCCTCTCCGCGCAGATGCAGGTGATGCTGGCTTTCGAGCGCGCTCAGGATCTCGCTAGACGCTCGCTCGATGTCCTCGGCTGCCATCACGCTTCCGACGACCGCAACGCCTCGAGCCCCCGCTCGGATCACATCGCGCACTCGGTCTTTCGTTATGCCCCCGATGCCGAAGAGCGGGGTCCGACACCGCCTCCGCGCGCGCTCTAACTCGTCTAATCCAATCGGAGGACCGAAGGCCCGCTTCGATGGAGTCTCGAAGATCGGCCCGAGCAAAATGAAATCGGCGCCCTCCGCGTCCGCACGAGCCGCCTCGTCCGCCGAATGCGTGGAAACGCCAATCAGGTGGTCCGGACCCAGCAACCCTCTGGCCACGAAAACGGGAAATCCGATGGCGGGCAGATGGACCCCGCCGCTATCCGCGGCGAGACAGACATCCACCCGGTCGTTGATAACCACCCTGGCGCCCCACACGCGCGCCAGTTCGGTCAGATCGCGCGCCAAGGCCAACAACGGACGCGTCGCCAGATCTTGCTCGCGGAGCTGGATGGCGCGGACCCCCGCACGCAGCGCGGCGTTCACGACATCCTGGAGGGGGCGGCCGCGGGTCTGATGACGGTCGGTGACCAGGTAGAGGGAAAAATCAACCCGGGCCATGTAGGATGCTTACAGCATTCCTTCGATGGGACTGCTGGCGGTGGCGTAGAGCTTTCGGGGAATCCGACCTGCCTTATACGCCATGCGTCCCGCCCACACCGCATACTTCATCGCTTCTGCCATCTTGATGGGCTCCTTCGCTCCGGCGATTGCGGTGTTCATGAGGACGGCGTCGGCGCCGTATTCCATCGCCAGCGTCGCATCGGAGGCCGTGCCGACTCCAGCGTCCACGATGACCGGCACGTTGACGGATTCCATGAGGATCTTAAGGGTATACGGGTTGCGGATGCCCAGCCCGGATCCGATCGGGGCGGCCAACGGCATCACGGCCGGACAGCCGATGTCCACCAGACGCTTGGCCACGATCGGATCATCGTTGGTGTAAGGGAAGACGATGAATCCTTCTTTGATCAAGATCTTCGCCGCTTCGATCAAGGCGGCCGTGTCGGGGAAGAGGGTCTTCTCGTCTCCGATGACTTCAAGCTTCACCATGTCGGAGACGCCGGCTGCGCGGCCGAGCCGGGCGTAGCGTAGCGCGTCCTCGACGGTGTAGCAGCCCGCAGTGTTGGGAAGAATCTTGTATTTCTTGGGGCTGATGTAATCGAGGAGGTTCTCGGACTTCCGGTCCGTAATGTTGACCCGGCGCACGGCCACGGTCACGACATCCGCCCCCGACGCCTCGATCGCTTTCTGCGTCTCGATGAAGTCCTTATACTTGCCCGTCCCCACCCAGAGACGGGAGCCGAACTCGATCCCGGCTATCGTCAGCCGATCGTCGCTCATCGTCGTCGCGCCTCCCCCCGCCGATAAACCCGATGACTTCCACCCGGTCGCCGTCGCTCAGCGAGGTTCCCGTGAACGCCTGACGGTCCACGATCTTGAGATTCAGTTCCACGGCGACCCGCTCGGCCTGGATGCCCAGATCGGCCAGGAGGGACGCCACCGAATGGCCCTCCGTGACCTCGCGAGCCTCGCCATTCAACGTGATGCGCATGGACCAAGGGCATCTTACCACATGTCTTCGAAACCGTGTCAACAGCGGGTCCGCAGGTTGCGGGTGACGTTCCCGGCTGTCGTATAATGGGGCATGACACATCCCCGCAACCAAGCCATCGCCGCCGAGTTCCTCCGCATCGCGGCAGAGCTCGAAGACCGGCATGCCAATCCCTACCGTATTCGTGCCTACCGACAGGCGGCCCGGCTGATCGGACGCCTCACGGTGGACGTCGGGGACGTTGCCCGCCGCGGAGACTTAATTAAAATGCACGGGATCGGAAAGGAGCTGGCCCGCAAGGTCGTCATGTTCTGTGAAACAGGCCGGGTCGAGTTGCACACTCCGGAGGAGCGGCCGCTCCCCCCGGAGGTCGCCGCATGGTTGGCGCTCCCAGGGCTCACCCCCTCACTCGTACACTATTTGGTCGAACATCTTTCCATCCGGACGCTCGACGACCTCGAGGCGTTGGTCCGCTCGCGGATGATGAGGACGCTCTCCAATGTGCAGGCGACGGATGAAGCCATCTTGGAAGGAATCGTACGCCTCCGCGCCGACTCGACACCGTCTTGACTTGGAAGGACTCCTCTGTTAACGTCCCGCCCCACTGGAGGCACCTCGAATGGCTGTCACCGCATTTATCCTCATTGATGTCGTAGGCGATCACACCAAAAGCGCCTACAAGACGATCCAGCGTATAGCCGGGGTGAAGGCGACCTACACCGTGAGCGGTGGTTACGACCTCATCGTCCAAGTCGAAGCCGAAAGCCTGGAGGCCTTGAGCGACCTGTTGTTGTCGAAAATCCGAGCCGTGGATGGCGTCACCAAGACGACGACCTGCATGGTGCTCAACGTCTAGCCCCTCACGTCCACCCTCTCCCACAGGGAGAAGGCAAGGGTGAGGGCCAACAAAAGAGAAAGGCCCCCGGAGGAAGATTCCCCCGAGGGCCTTCGTGTTTCAAGGCCGAACGGAACTTAGTACATGCCCTCCATCCCGCCGCCGTGCGAGTGGCCGCCCATCGCCGGGGTTTTCTTCTCTTCCGGGATCTCGCTGACCATGACCTCCGTGGTCAGCATCAAGCCAGCAACGCTGGCTGCATTCTGCAACGCATACCGGGTGACTTTCGTCGGATCGATGATCCCGGCCTCGAGCATGTCCACATACTTTTCCAAGGCGGCATCGAATCCCACCGTGGCCGCTTCTTTCTTGACTCGATCCACCACCACAGAGCCCTCTAATCCGGCGTTCTGGGCGATCTGGCGAATCGGCTCTTCCAGCGCACGCTTGACGATGCTGACTCCGACCTGCTGGTCGTGCTCCAGTTTAAGGTTCTCGAGCGCCGACTGGCACCGGAGCAGCGCCACGCCACCGCCCGGCACCACGCCCTCTTCGACCGCCGCCTTGGTGGCGTGCAGGGCATCTTCGACCCGCGCCTTCTTTTCCTTCATCTCGGTCTCCGTGGATGCGCCCACGTTGATCACCGCCACCCCGCCGACGATCTTGGCCAGCCGCTCCTGGAGCTTCTCGCGGTCGTAATCGGACGTCGTCTCTTCGACCTGGGACTTGATTTGCTTGACGCGGGCCTGGATCTTCTTCTCGTCGCCATGGCCCTCCACGATCGTCGTGTTGTCCTTATCGATCGTGATGCGCTTAGCCCGGCCCAGGTCCGTCAGCTTCACATTTTCGAGCTTGAGGCCAAGGTCCTCCGAGATCACCTGGCCGCCGGTCAGAATCGCAATGTCCTCCAGCATGGCCTTGCGACGATCGCCGAAGCCAGGGGCCTTAACGGCGGCGACGTTCAGGGTCCCCCGCAGCTTGTTCACGACCAATGTCGCTAGGGCCTCGCCCTCGACATCCTCCGCGACAATCACCAGCGGCCTCCCCATCTTGGCCACCTGCTCGAGGATCGGGAGCAAGTCCTTCATGCTGCTGATCTTCTTTTCGTTGATCAAAATGAACACGTCTTCAAGCGACGCTTCCATCCGCTCGGCGTCGGTAATGAAATAGGGAGAGATGTACCCACGATCGAACTGCATTCCTTCCACCACGTCAAGCGAGGTGGACATGGACTTGGCCTCCTCCACCGTGATGACGCCGTCCTTGCCGACCTTCTCCATCGCCTCGGCGATGAGCTCACCGATGGTGGGATCATTATTGGCTGAGATCGTCCCGATCTGCGAGATCTCTTTCTTCGCCTTGCAGGGTTTGCTGAGCTTCTTCAATTCGGCCGCCACGACGTCAACGGCCTTGTCAACCCCTCGCTTGATATCCATGGGGTTCGCCCCGGCCGTGATGTTCTTGACGCCTTCCCGGAAGATCGCCTGGGCCAGGACAGTGGCGGTCGTCGTGCCGTCACCCGCCACATCGCTGGTCTTAGAGGCGACCTCTCTCACGAGCTGCGCCCCCATGTTCTCGTACGGATCTTTGAGCTCGATTTCCTTCGCCACGGTCACGCCGTCCTTGGTGATGAGGGGCGCGCCGAACTTCTTGTCGAGAATCGCATTTCGTCCCTTGGGCCCCAGCGTCGCCTTGACGGCTTCCGCCAACTGATTGACGCCTCTCAAAATCGAGGCCCGCGCGCTCTCGCTGTACACAATCTGCTTTGCCATTTCAGTCCTCCCTTATTGTCTCATCCTTCAAGCCCTTAAGACGTAAGAACCCAGTTTGGTGTTAGTTGTCGAAGATGCCCAGAATGTCTTCTTCCTTGATGATCAAGTAGTCCGAGCCGTCGACGTTGATCTTGCTTCCGGAATACTTATCGAAGAGAACGATATCCCCGACCTTGACGGCCTTGACTTCGGCGCCGATTGCCTCGATCTTGCCGCGCTGGGGTTTCTCCTTGGCGGCATCCGGGATGTAGATCCCTCCTGCCGTGCGTTCCAATTCTTCGGTGTAGCTGACAAAACATCGATCCTTGAGAGGCTTGAACCCTGTGACGGCTGCCTTCTTCTTCTCGACTGTATCCACTGCCATAATGTCCTTCCTCCTTTGCTTTTTTTGCTTCTGCCCGACTGCCCCCTTCACCATAGGCCCCTTGATCCCCTTGCCTACTCCCAAGCCGGCAGACCGAACCGGCCGGCACAAACAATGGGCAGGGAAGTAACTCCGCTTTCGGCTCAATCAACCCCTGTAGCTCGAGCTCTTTTTTATTTTATGGCGCTTTCCGCCCGGTCGGGACGTTGCAGCGGTCGCAACTCCTTGAAAATCATCCACGATTTCAACAACTCCACGGCCTTTTGGAGCTGCAGGTCATCCTCATCCTTATCCCGTGTCTCCGTATCCTTGGTCGCCTCTCTGTCCTTCTTCCCGTCTTTGGACTCCGGCTTCGGGACCGGTTGGCTTTCCCCCGGAGGGGCCGGGGGAGTCACGGACCCTTCGCGATTGGGATCTCGCAACGACTTATCCAGGTCTCGCTCGCGGATCGGCGGGGTGGCAGTAGGCTTGCCTCTCACCATGATATCCGGCCCGATGCCGACACCGTGGATGCTCCGTCCCTTGGGGGTGTAATACTTGGCCGTCGTGAGACGAAGTCCCGACCCATCTCCGAGTGGCAGGATCGTCTGAACGGACCCTTTCCCGAAGGTTTGCACCCCTACCACCACCGCCCGCCCCCAGTCCTGGAGGGCCCCGGCCACAATCTCGGAGGCGCTGGCGCTCCCTTCGTTCACCAGCACCACGATGGGGTAGTCGTCCGGTTGATCCTTGATGTGAGACACGTAGTCATCCTTCCGACCCTCACGGGTCTTGATGTAGACAATCAGGCGGTTCATCCCGACGAATTGCTCCGATACCTCCACGGCGGAGGTCAGCAGGCCGCCCGGGTTATTGCGGAGATCGAGGATCAATGACTGCATCTTCTGCTCCCTCAGCTTGCGGATCGCTGCCGCCATATCCTTGGCCGTCTGGTCCTGAAATTGGGTCAGCCGGATGTACCCGATATTGCCGTCGAGCAACTTGAACCGGACACTCTCGATCTTGATGATCTCTCGGGTCAAGACGAACACCAGCGGTTCCGCAACACCCTCGCGCTGGATCGTCAGCGTCACCTTCGTCCCCTTCGGTCCCCGCATTTTCTGCACGGCGTCCATCAGCGTCATGTCCTTGGTGGACTCCGCGTTCACCTTAATGATGGTGTCCATGGCCTTCACGCCCGCCCGCTCGGCCGGGGTTCCGTCAATCGGGGCGATGACCGTCAGACGATTCTCCTTCATCCCGATCTGGATCCCCACGCCTCCGAATTCGCCCTTTGTCTCAACCTGGACTTCTTTATAGACATCGGGAGGCATGAAAGCCGAGTGCGGATCGAGCGTCGAGAGCATCCCTCGGATCGCACCGTAAATCAGGTCCTTGGACTTGACCTCTTCGACGTAATGTTTCTGCACCTGGGTCAGCACCTCGGAAAATGTTTTCAGCTCTTCATAGGTTTCGGTGGCCATCACGGCCTTGTCCCATCCTTTCCCGATGAGCACCCCCATGACCAAGGTCACGATAAACACCAGCCCCCATCCCGCCCACGTCCGCTTCGCCTGCATCATGCCGTTCATCACCATGCTCCTTTTCCCGGTCACGCGCCTATCGCCGTTTCGCCAGCCAGATCAGGGGATCTAAGGCTTCCCCTCCCTGCCGAAGCTCGAAATAAAGCCTGCTCTCGCCTGTCAGCCCGGTATCGCCGATTTCACCAATCGGCTGGTTACCACGCACCGAGTCCCCGACATTCACCAGAAGCTTGGACGCGTATGCGTAAAGCGAGAAATACCCCTCACCATGATCCACGATCGCCAACAGCCCATACCCCCGCATCCAGTCCGCAAAGGCCACAACCCCGTCGAAGACCGACCGGATGACGCTCCCCTGGCTGGCGCGAATCTCGATTCCCTTCCGCTGGACGTACGTATCGAATTTCGCATGCCTCTGACGGCCGAACAGAGCCACGACCGCTCCTTCGCTGGGCCATCCCAGCCGGCCCTTGAGCTTTCCCAGGCCCTCCCCTCCCGATTCAAGGCGTGCCGAGGCGGTCGCTTTCCGGCGGGCCTCAAATTCCCGGAGCAACGCCTCGATCCTTTGAGCGGACCTCTCGAGCTCAACCACGGCCTTCTCATACACAACCCGCTCGCTCCGGACGCGACCCAGCAGGCGGTCCTTCTTGGCTCGTTCCATCCGGATCTCCGCCAGCTTGTCGGCGATCTCCTGCTGACTTCCAAGCAGCTCGCCGCGAACCCCTTGCAGACGCGCCTCGACGGATTCGAGTCCGACCACGTCAGCGCGGTACCCTTCGAGCATCTGGAACTCCCGGCGTGAGACCCAGGACAGCAGCGCGAACCTGGTCAGCAGATCATTGTAGTCGCGCGAAGCCAGCAAAAGTTTCAAGTGTCCGGCAGGACCTTCCTTATGCATCACCCGCAAGCGGCTGCGAATTGAGCCATGCCGTTCAATGATCCTGCTCCGCAGGTCTTGAAGAGCTGCGTTCGTCGCATCGAGATCACGGTCCTTCTGCTTCAGCTTCGCATTAACCTGAGCCAGCTCCTCGCGGCGCAGCTTGAGCCGGTGGTCCATTTCCTCGATCGACTGCAGCACCGACGCTTCTTGGCGCTGGGCTTCATCCGACTTTCGCTTTTTCTTTTTGATCTCCCCTTTGAGTTGCTCGAGCGTCTGCCGCTCCTTTTTGATCCTCTCGGGTAGCGGATCGCTCCGATCAGGCTGCGCGGCGAACGCGGGCGTGTTCAGAACGACCGCAGCCAGCAGGGTCAGCGCGGACACCCACATCAATTCCTCACGTCGCGAAGATGGATCAGCGAGACCAAGCTCCCCAAACACCCTAACGCGATCCCCCCAATAAGGATGGCGACCGCCACGCGGACCGGGAGAAACGCCATCCTTGTTCCCAGTCCCCAGAAGAGTCCTTGCAAGAGCATCTTCGACCCGGCAACTTCGAACATGCCCCGCAGGAGGACCAGCGAGCATGCGGCGCCCGCGCCGCCCAGGATGGCCCCTTCCAGCACAAACGGGGTCTTGATGAATCCCGCCGTGGCCCCGATCAATCGCAAAATCTCGATCTCCTCCCGGCGGGCATAGAGCGCCAGACGGATCGTATTCGCCAGAATCGTGACCATTGATGCCGCCAGCACCGCCCCGACCCCCATACCCAACATCTCCAGATATCGTAGGGCGGCGGCCAGGTTCTCGATCCAGTCCCGGCTGTACAGCACTTCTTCGACTTCGGTGAAGGCCTTGAGCTTCTGGACGAGCGTTCCCACCGCTTCCGGAGAGCGGTACGCAGGGCCGACGCTGATGACAAGCGAAGCCGGAAACGGATTCTCTCCGAGTCCATTGAGCAACCGTTCTTCCGAGGGAAACTGCGCTCGGAACGTCGCTAAGGCCTGCTCGCGGGATACGAACTCGACCCCCGCCACAGCAGGATCCCGACTCATGCGGACGCGCAATTCAGCAATGTCCCGCAATGACGCGGTGTCCCGGAGATAGACCCTGACCTTGATTTCTTCACGCAGGGACCCAAGGGCCCCTTGGACGTTCCAGTAGAGGAGCAGGAACACGCCCATTCCCAGCATGGTAAACGTCGTCGTCACGAGAGCGATCAGGGTGGTGGTCCGGTTGGTCCGGATATTGTCTGCCGCCTCGCTCAGCAGATAGCGTAGCCGCGTCATGCCTCCGTTACTCCATCCTCGACCACACGACCTTGGTCCAAAGCCACCACGCGACGCCGCACCCGTTGCACCAAATCACGGTTGTGCGTGGCCACGACCACCGTCGTGCCGCGTGCGTTGACGGTCTTCAGAAGTTCCAGGATCTCTCCGGCAAGGTGGGCATCTAGGTTGCCCGTCGGCTCGTCCGCAAGGAGTATCTGCGGATCGTTCACGATCGCACGCGCCAGGCACACACGTTGCTGCTCCCCGGCGGACAGCGAAGACGGCAGCGCACCCTGCCTGTGTTCGAGCCCGACCGCCCCCAAGGTATCGTTGACCTTCCTACGCATCAAAGCTGCCGGAGCGCCGACGACCTTGAGCGTCAGGGCGACGTTCTCGAATACCGTTTTTTTAGGAAGCAGCCGAAAATCCTGGAAGACGAACCCCATCGTGCGGCGCAGGTGGGGAACGGCAGACGCCCTGACGTGTGCGAGGTTCCGGTTGTTCACCAAGATCTGCCCTTCATCCGGAGCATCGGCGAGAAAGATCAGGCGGAGTAGCGTCGTCTTACCCGCCCCGCTGGGACCGGTCAGATAGACGAACTCACCCTTTTCGATTTTAAGGCTGACGTCTTTGAGCGCCGACCGGCCATGATAGGTCTTAGAGACATGAAAGATCTCGATCATGCGGGAGCACGGTGGCTGGCGGCCGGGGCCTCGAAGGCCCCGACCAGCAGTTCAATCCGTCGGGTCTTCGGATCGTCGCCCCAGATCAAGACCACATCGAAGCGGCAGAGCCGGTCACCAAGCCGGCGCTCCGCCAGGTATCGCTGTGCCAAGCGAGCGATCCGCACCTGTTTCGCGGACGTGATGGACGCTCCGGGACCGCCGAACCGGTCGTCGCGCCTGACCTTGACTTCCACAAAGACCATGGTCTGGCCGTCCTCCGCGATAAGATCGACCTCGCCCCACCGCGTCCGGTAGTTACGCGCCAGTATCCGATATCCACGGGCCTCCAGGAACTCGGCGGCTAGGTGCTCGCCTTCTGCCCCGCGAGCACGGCGGGTGCTCACCGGCCTCCAGCCTCCCGCACCGGACGAAAACTCCGCCGGTGCAACTCGCACGGTCCAAGGCGTTGCAACTGACGGAGATGCTCAGCCGTCCCGTATCCCTTGTGGGTAAGGAACCCGTACTCCGGATACCTGGCATGGGCCTCAGCCATCAGGCGGTCCCGGGTGACCTTGGCGACCACGGAGGCTGCCGCGACGGACACACATAAGCCGTCACCCTTAACCACCAGCCTCTGCTCCACCAGCACCGCCGGGAGTACCAACGCATCAAGGACGAGATAATCGGATGGAGGGGACAATTGCCGGACAGCTTGCTCCATAGCCAGGCGGGTGGCTTCAAGGATATTATGGGTGTCTATCATCTGGGCACCTACGATCCCTACCCCAATGGCCACAGCCGTATCGACGATACGCGCGTAGAGCCGCTCGCGCTGCCCCTCGCTCAGGAGTTTCGAATCCCGGAGGCCCTCCTGCCGCCATCGCCTGGGTAGGATGACGGCAGCCGCCACAACGGGACCGGCCAGAGGCCCGCGTCCCGCCTCGTCCACACCGGCCACCCGCCGGAACCCGCGAGTCCATGCCTCGCGCTCAAAGCGATCATCCGGTTCCAGCAGCACGCCGTCCTTGCACGCCCTCAGACGCCGGCCTGAACCTCAGGCGTAGCCGCGACGGGCACAGGGCCGGGCTTGAGCTTGCCCTCCGCCAGATATTCCCGTTCAGCCACCCGAGCCAGTTTGCCCTTCTTGGTGCGGAGATAGTACAACTTGGCTCGGCGGACCTGACCTTGACGGATTACATCGATCCGCCCCACAACCGGCGAATGCACCGGGAAAATCCTCTCCACCCACACCCCGTAAGAGGACTTCCTGACCGTAAAGGTTTCTGCGTTGCGCCCCCCTTTGCGGCTGATGACGACCCCTTCAAACACCTGCACGCGTTCCTTCTCACCCTCTACGACCTTCACGTGAACCCTTACCGTGTCCCCGATCTCAAAGACCGGCACGTTCTTCTTCACCAAGGTCGCTTGCAACCGCTCGAGCCGATTCATGACCGCTCTCCTCTCTTTTCCCGCCCCGTCCCTTAGGTTCCGCTCCGGCGCGAGAACTCGTTTAGAACATGCCGATCCTCCGGCGTCAATTTCGCCTGCTCCAGCAAATCAGGCCGCTTGGCGTAAGTGCTCCGAAGGGCTTGCGCCCGGCGCCAGGCCTGGATCGCCTGATGGTCGCCGGAGCGCAGGACATCCGGGACGTCCATGCCGCGGAACACCGGAGGACGGGTATAGTGGGGGTAATCCAACAGTGACCCTGAGAAGGAATCCGTCTCTGCGGACTGGCGATCCCCCAGAACACCCGGAATCAGACGAGCCGTGGCATCCACAACAACAAGCGCCGCCAACTCTCCGCCGGTCAGGACGTAATCACCGACGGACAGCTCTTCCGGCGCCAGACCGAGCCGAACGCGCTCGTCGATCCCTTCGTAGTGCCCACACAAAAACACCAACCGCCGCGATTCCTTGGCGAATTCCTCTGCGACCGCCTGCGTGAACGGGCGGCCCTGGGGGGACAACAGTACCAAACGACGGTCATCCCCTTCCGCGCACACGTGATCCACAGCGCGGAAGATCGGCTCAGGTTTCAGGACCATTCCCGCTCCCCCGCCATACGGATAATCGTCCGCAACTTTGTGCCGCCCATCCGTGAAATCACGGATGTTCACCACCCGGACTTCCAGCAGGCCTTTCTCACGCGCCCGTTTCAGAATGCTGGCGCTCAGGACCGCCTCGACCATGTCCGGGAACAGGGTGAGGATGTCACACCGCATCGTTCGTTCCCATTTCCAGTAATCCCGCCACCCGCCGCACGGTCATCCGCCTTCCCGGCACATCCACCGTGCGGACCACCTCTTTCGTTCCGGGAATCAGATGCTCCACGCCTTCGGGCTCCCGCACAACAAAGACCGCATTGCTTCCGGTCGGGAGAATTTCCTTAATCGTTCCCAGCGACGCCCCATCCTCCGTCCTGACGTCCATCCCCAAGAGGTCACACTCGTAGTACTGGCCGTCCGGCAACGGCGCCACGCTTTCCTGCGAGATCTGCAGCAGGCTGCCGACGAGCGACGCCGCAGCGTCTAGTGTCTCGAGCCCTTCGAAGGCGATGAGATAGCCGCCTGCCGTCCTCCGTGAGGCAAGGACGGCGACCTCTCGTTGTCCTCCCGTTGGACCCGTAACGGTGACCCGTCTGAGTTCTTCAAAACGGCGCGGTGCATCGGACAAGGAGACGACTTTCACTTCACCGCATATTCCGTGAACGCGCACGATCTTTCCGATCGTCACCATGACGCGCCCGTCTACTCCAAGATTTCCAGCACGCACCGCTTGCCCAATTTCGTCCCCGCCGCGTTCAAGATCGTACGCATCGATCGCGCCGTCCGTCCCTGTTTGCCGATGACCTTCCCAAGATCGTCAGGCGCAACCCGTAATTCGATGATCGTGGTCTTCTCACCGTCCGTCTCCCGGACGGACACGGCATCAGGTTTGTCCACCAGGGCTTTCGCCATATGTTCGATGAGCGCCTTGAGCTCGTCCATTGCCGCACCTCCTCCTGGCAGGGATGCGGACACACCAAGATGTCGGTCAGGCCTTGGCTGAGGCCCCCTTCATTTGCTTCAGTACACCGGTCTTGCGAAGCAGATTGTGCACCGTCACCGACGGCTGGGCTCCCTTGCTGAGCCATTCCAGCACCCGCTCCTGCTTCACCGTGATGACGGCCGGTGTCTTCAGGGGATCGTACGTGCCCAGGACCTCGATGTACCGGCCGTCTCTCGGCATCCTGGAGTCCGCTGCCACAATCCGATAGAAGGGCCTCTTGACCCGGCCCCCTCGCGTCAGTCTGAGTCGCACCACGTGTATGCTTCTCCTCTCTTGGTGAATGTTACGAGAACGACCGCATCGGCTTGCCGAACCACTTTTGCCCGGCCCGCCCGGACAACCTTTTCATCATCTTCCGGGCCTCAAGGTACTGCTTGACCAGACGGTTCACATCCTGCACGCTCGTTCCGCTGCCCTTGGCGATCCGCTGTTTGCGGCTGCCGTTTAGTAACGTGTGATCTCGCCGCTCCCGTGGTGTCATAGAGTCAATGATGGCCGCCGCACGGGCCATTTCTTTCTCCGGCTTCGCACCGACGACCACGTCCTTCAGCCGCTGGCCTCCCGGCAGCATGTCCAGGAGCTCATCCAAGGAGCCCAGCTTGTGGACTTGCTTCAGCTGCTCCCGGAAATCCTCCAGCGTCAGACTCTCCGACCGGAGCTTCCTGGCCATCGCCTCGACCCGGTTCTGAGCGACGGTCTCCTGCGCCTTTTCTATCAGCGAGAGCACGTCCCCCATCCCGAGAATGCGGGACGCCACTCGATCCGGGTGGAACGGCTCTAAGGCATCCAGCTTCTCGCCCGTGCCGAGAAACTTGATCGGCTTGCCGGTCACCGCCTTGATCGAGAGGATCGCTCCGCCACGGGCATCACCCTCGGTCTTGGTCAGGATGACGCCGGTCAGGCCGATCCGACGGTCGAACTGTTCGGCCATGGCTACTGCGTCCTGGCCGATCATCGCATCGGCAACCAGGAGCACTTCGTGCGGCGCCGTTCGGGTCCGGATAGCCGCCAACTCGTCCATCAATTCGTCATCAATGTGCAGGCGCCCGCCGGTATCCAGGATCGCCACATCGAACCCTTGCCTCCGTGCCCTCTCGACACCTTCCGCACAGAGGGCAACGGCATCGCCGCCCCCGGCCTCGGCTCGATGCACCGGCACGTCGAGCGACGCTCCTAAGGCGACCAACTGGTCCACGGCCGCCGGCCGCCGAGGATCGGCCGCCACCAATAAGACCCGCTTGCCGTTGGCCTTGAAATAGCGCGCCAGTTTCCCACAGGTCGTCGTTTTCCCGGCTCCCTGAAGCCCGACCATCATGATGATCGTCGGCGGCACGGATGAAAGGCTCAGCCCCGTCTGTTGCCGACCCATAAGCGCGCAGAGTTCTTCCCATACCACTTTGACGACGTGGTGGCCTGGAGTCAGGCTCTGGAGAACTTCTTGGCCGATGGCCTTGGCCCGGACGCGTTCGACGAACTCCTTGACGATTTTGAAGTTCACATCCGCCTCGAGCAACGCCAGGCGAACCTCTTTCAGAGCCTCGGTGATATTCGCCTCGGTGAGGACTCCATGGCCTCGCAGGCGTTTACAAATACCGTCGAGTTTGGCCGATAGGATACTGAGCACGACCACCTCTAGTTATTGAAAAACATTGGAGATTTGGAACTGTGAGTGTACTGGAACTATGGCGAGAATGTCAAGGATTGGGGGCCTCGGACTTCTGGGTCAAAATTGGTAACTATGGTGATTGCATAGGGTTTTGGCTTGACTTCATCGCCTACACCTTAGTAGAGTGCGATCATTTCACCACTCCCCTGGGCATGAGATCGAGGCGTGCGTAAATCTCCTTGGATCTTAGTCACCTGCGTCTTGGTCGGCGGTCTCTTCGGCGGGTTGCTCGGGGAAATCCTCATGGCAGTCACCCCGCCAGGCATCATCCAGAACATTTTTACCCAGGCCGTGCATCCCGGTCTCTCGCCGCCCGTCACGATTGATCTGTGGCTCCTGAAGTTCACGGTGGGTTTCACGGTGAAGATGAACCTGCTCAGCTTCATCGGGATCTTGTTCGGAGTCTTCGTCTACAAGCAGATCTGAATCTGCGCGGAGACAGATTTAAAATCTGTCCCCGATGAACTCTACTCTTTCACCCCGAGTTCGAGTGCTTGCTGCTTGAGTGCCTTGATCTGGTCGCGGATCTGCGCCGCACGCTCGAAGTTCAACTCTTTGGCCGCCGCCTTCATCTCCGCATCCAACCGCTTGAGCAGCGGGCTCAGATTGCCCTCGAACCGATAGTCCGGATGGACCTCAGCCGCGATGGGGACGGTCACGTAGTCGCCTTCCGAAGTCTCGTAGAGCGTCTTCGGAATGCCCTTCTTGATGGTCTCCGGCGTGATGCCATGCTCCTTATTGAAGGCCGCCTGAAGCTTGCGGCGCCGCGTCGTCACCTCGACGGTCCGCTTCATGGACTCCGTCACCACGTCGCCGTAGAGAATGACCGCTCCGTTCACGTTGCGAGCCGCGCGGCCGGCCGTCTGGATCAAGGACCGCTCCGAGCGCAGATACCCTTCCTTGTCCGCATCCAGGATCGCCACCACCGAAACCTCCGGGATGTCCAGACCTTCCCGGAGCAGGTTGATGCCGATCAACACGTCGAACACCCCCCGGCGCAGGTCGCGGATGATTTCCGTGCGTTCCAGCGTGTCGATGTCCGAATGAAGGTACCGCACCTTCACGCCGAGATCGTGATAGTACTCGGTCAGGTCCTCCGCCATGCGCTTCGTAAGCGTCGTCACCAGCACCCGGTCGCCACGCGAGACCCGGTTCTTGATCTCCCCTAGCAAGTCGTCCACCTGCCCCTTGGCCGGCTTCACGGCGATGTCTGGATCCATCAGGCCCGTCGGCCGAATGATCTGCTCCACGACACGGTCGCCGGCCTTCTCCATCTCATAGGGACCAGGTGTGGCCGACACGTAAATCGCCTGCCGGACGCACCGCTCGAATTCGGCAAATTTCAGCGGCCGGTTGTCGATCGCCGAGGGCAAGCGGAAGCCATAGTCCACCAGGCTCTTCTTCCGCGAGTAGTCGCCGGCCTGCATCCCCTGCACCTGCGGGATCGTCGCGTGCGATTCGTCCACGACCAGGAGATAGTCCTTGGGACAGTAATCCAGCAGCGTCGGCGGCGGCTCGCCCGCCTGCCGGCCGCTCAGGTGACGCGAATAGTTCTCGATCCCGTGGCAATAGCCCATCGCCCGGATCATCTCCAGATCGAAGCGCGTCCGCTGTTCGATGCGCTGGCCTTCCAGCAGTTGCCCGTTCCGCTTGAAAGTCGCGATCCGCTCGTCCAGCTCGGCCTCGATCCCGCTGAGCGCGCGGTCGAACCGGTCCGGCGGAATGAGGTAGTGAGTATTGGGGTACACCGGGACTTTCGACAGGCGGCGGAGCGACGTGCCGGTCAGCGGATCGATCTCGTGGATGGCGTCCACCTGGTCGCCGAAGAGCTCGACGCGCAGGCTTTGATCGTCCGATGCGGCCGGAAAGATCTCGACGACATCCCCCCGCACCCGGAACGTCCCACGGTGAAAATCCAGATCGTTCCGCTGGTACTGGATCTCCACGAGCTTCTTGAGGATCGCCTCGCGCCGGATTTCCATGCCTTCTTCCAGATACAGCAGCATGTCGTGGTAGACCTCCGGCGAGCCGAGGCCGTAGATGCAGGAGACCGAGGCCACGATGATGATATCGTCCCGCTCGAACAGCGACCGGGTCGCCGAGTGCCGCATCCGGTCGATCGCGTCGTTGATCGAGGCGTCTTTCGCGATATAGGTGTCGGTGGAGGGGATGTACGCCTCGGGCTGGTAGTAATCGTAGTAGCTGACGAAGTACTCGACGGCGTTCTCCGGAAAGAAACTCTGGAACTCGCGATAGAGCTGGGCCGCCAGGGTCTTGTTGTGGACGATGACGAGCGTGGGCTTCTGGACGCGCGCGATGACGTTCGCGAGCGTGAACGTCTTGCCGGACCCCGTCACGCCCAGGAGCACCTGGTGCGGGAGCCCGCGATCGAGCCCCTCGGCGAGAGTCTCGATCGCCTGCGGCTGATCCCCCCGAGGCTGAAACTCAGCGGCGAGCTTAAACGCTCCCACCCTTGGCCCCCCTGTTTTCAGGCTCCACCAGCCTAGACCCTAGCACAGGGGAGTCCCGCTTGACGAGAGACGGGTGATCACCTGTAGACGTCCCCGATCTGGATGGATTTGGGGAAGGCATGTAGAATACCGTGTGTCACTCGGAGGCGGAAGTTCCCGGCGGATGATCTCCCACACGACCCTGCTGCCCGAGCGAGCGGCCTGGCTGGCGCTCCTCCCCGCGCTTGCGACGCTCGGTTATTACGCGCTCCCCTCCTCGCTTCAGCAGAACCTGTGGGTGACGTTCAGCCCACAGGTGGTGGCCTATGCCGCCCTGGCGGCCTGGGCCATCTCCAACACCAAACCGTACCAGTGCCTGCGACTTGATCCAAGTGGGATCATATCCGGCCTGCGATGGGGAACGTTCGTGGGCGTGGCCCTCGGTGCAGTCAATCTCAGCCTCATCTTAATAGTCATACCGGCACTGGGTGGCGAGATCGCCTTCCTGCGTGAGACCCCCCATGCCCAGGCGCCTGTGTGGGTGATGTTTCCGTTGGGGATTGCCGTAGTCGGGGTCATGGTCGAATTGAACTTCCGCGGCTTTCAGATGGGCCGCTTGCTGACCTTGCTCGGTGATCAAGCCAACGGCAAGATCGCTGCCACCGTGCTGGCTGCCCTGGTCTTCGCCTGGGATCCATTTCTGGTCCAGGTTTTCCGGCACCTGCACTGGATCGCCCTGTGGGACGGCCTCGTCTGGGGGATTCTCATGTTGCGGACCGGAAGCCTCTATGCCACCATGGCCGCGCACACCATGGAAGTCTGGATCCTATACGTCTCGCTCAAACTCTGGTTTGCATGAGGAAATAATAAATAATGAAATACGCGCTCTACTTCGTGATCGGCGGGGCGGTCGTCAGTCTCACGACCTACTTGGGAAGTCTCGGGCGCAGTTGGCTCGCCGCGTTCATCACCACATTTCCGGCCCTGACCGGGCTGACGTTCATCCTGATGTATCTCAATGGCGGAGTGGAGCCGACGGTTCCGTACGCAAGAAACCTCCTCTACTTTGTGGTCCCGTGGCTTGCCTACGTGGGGTTCTATCTGGCGACGATTGATCGACTGGGCTTCTGGTTGTCTCTCGGCGGGGCCGTCGCGTTCTTCATCGGGGTCTCCGCCCTCACCAAGCTCGTGGTGTAAGAACCGAGAGCTTCTCCGAAGGCCCCCGGACCGAAGCGTCGCTTGCGACACCTCACCTGTTTTGCCATAATGCCGGTCGGTTATGAAGCCTCGCCAGGAAGGGAGAACCCGTGGCTAGACTAGGCGTCAATGTGGATCATGTGGCGACCTTACGCCAGGCCCGGGAAGGCAAGGACCCGGACCCCGTGGCGGCCGCCGTGCTTGTGGAGATGGCCGGGGCCGACGGCATCGTGGTGCATTTGCGCGAGGACCGCCGCCACATCCAGGACCGCGACCTCAAACTTCTCCGAGAGATCGTCCAAACCAAACTCGATCTGGAAATGGCGGCCACGGACGAGATGACCCGCGTCGCCATGGAGATCAAGCCCCACCTCGTCACCCTGGTCCCGGAGCGACGGGAAGAGCTCACAACCGAAGGCGGGTTGGACGTCGCCGGCCAGCTCCAGCGCCTTAAAGAGGTCATCGCGCTCCTCCATCAGTCGGGGATCGCCGTCAGCCTCTTCGTGGACCCCGAACTTGACCAGATCAAGGCCGCCCGCCGCGCGGACGCCGACTGCGTGGAGATCCACACCGGCCGGTACGTCAACGCGCTGGGACTCAGGGAACAGGACGGCGAGTTCGAGGCCCTCGCCCAGGCAGCCCGCGCCGCGTACAAGCTGGAGATGGCGGTCAACGCCGGTCACGGTCTCAACTACCGGAACGTGCGCCGACTTCGGAACATCACGGAGATCGTCGAGTACAACATCGGTCACAGCATCATCGCCCGCGCGGTATACGTCGGGCTCGACCGGGCGGTGCGCGAAATGAAGGAACTCGTGAAGTAATATGGAACTCGTAACTGCCTCCGAGATGCGCGCATTGGACCGCATCGCCATCGAGGAGCGGAAGATTCCCAGCCTCCGGCTCATGGAGAACGCCGGCAAGGCGGTCGTGCATGAGATGGAACGGCACTTCGGGTCGCTCCGGGGAAAAACCGTGACTGTCGTGGCCGGGAAGGGGCAGAACGGAGGAGACGGGTTCGTGGTGGCGAGGCTCCTCCGGGAACGACGCTGCAGGGCCCGCGTGGTCCTGCTCGCCCCCCAGTCCGCGTTGAAAGGCGATGCGGCCGTGACCCTGCGCCGCTTCCAGCGAGCCGGGGGCCGGTGCCATCCGATCAAAAGCGGGGCGGATCTTGCGACCCTGCTCGATCCGTTCATCCAGGGCAGCGATATTCTCGTAGACGCGATCTTCGGAACGGGACTGAACGCGACGGTCGAAGGTATGCCGGCCTCCGTCATGACGCTCATGAATGCCTCGGGTCGTCCCATCGTCGCGGTTGATCTCCCCTCAGGCCTCGACGCCGATACCGGCGCCGTGTGGGGGACAGCCGTGGCGGCATCCCTGACCGTGACCCTGGCTCGCCCCAAGCGCGGGCTCTATCTGGGCGCCGGTCCGAACCATGCCGGGGCGATCCGTGTCGCCGATATCGGCATCCCACCGGACCTCATCGTCGCGGCCAAGATCCCCGTGGCTCTCTTGGAGCCCGCCGGATTTCGTTCCGTGCTGCCCGTCCGAAACCGCGTCGCCCACAAGGGGACGTTTGGCCATGTCGGGATCATCGCCGGGTCGGTCGGCAAGACCGGCGCGGCCGCCATGGCGGCCCTGGGGGCGCTCCGATCCGGCGCCGGTCTGGTCACGGTCGCCGTCCCTTGCAGTCTGAACGATGTGCTGGAGGCCAAGCTCCTAGAAGCCATGACCGTCCCCGTCCCGGAGACAGAGGCACGCACGCTGTCCAAGGAAGCACTGCCAGCGCTCCTGTCGTTTGCGGCGGGCAAGACGGCAGTCGCGATCGGACCAGGGCTCGGGACCCATCCTGAGACCCGCGCTCTTGTTCAGGAGCTGCTGGGAAACGTGGCACGACCCATCGTCCTGGATGCCGATGGGATCAATGCGGTCGTAGGCCATAGGGAGGTGCTGGGCAAGATTCACGCCCCGTTGGTCGTAACACCGCACCCCGGTGAAATGGCCCGCCTCGTGGGGTGCAGCACGGCCGATGTCCAAGAGGATAGACTGGGAGTCTCTGCGCGCCTGGCACAAGAGCAGAAGGTCTGCGTGGTACTGAAAGGAGCCGGGACCGTCATCGCGGGGCCGGACGGGCGTCTGGCCGTCAATCCCACGGGAAATCCCGGGATGGCCACGGCAGGCACTGGAGATGTGCTGACCGGCATGATCACCGGATTGATGGCACAGGGACTTTCACCTTGGGAAGCCGCGTGCGCGGGAGTCTATCTCCACGGCCTGGCGGGAGACCTCGCGGCGTCAGACCAGGGCGAGACGGGGCTGATCGCCGGTGATGTGATCCGGGCGATCCCCAGAGCGATTCACCACGTGCTGACGACAGACGAGGCCCCGGCCCGATAATGTCCCTCCCATCGCACATCGTAAGCATGACCGACCCTGCCATCCACCAGCAGCCGATACCGCAAGCTCCGGGCGCCGTGTGGGAAACCACTTCAGCGGAAGAGACCTACGCCCTCGGCGAGATCATCGGGCGTACCTGCGAAGGCGGGGAAGTGATGGCGCTCATCGGCCAATTGGGAACGGGCAAAACGTGCCTCGCCCGAGGCGTGGCCGTCGGCCTCGGCGCTTCTCCCGAGCGCGTGGCCAGCCCCACCTTCGCCTTGATCCACGAATATGCGGGGCGGGTCCCGGTCTGCCATGCCGACCTCTACCGCCTCGACGAACACGACGCCGTGAACGGGCTTGGCCTGGAGGAGTACACACAACCGCCGACCGTGACATTGATCGAGTGGGCCGATAAGGCTCCCGCAGTACTTCCCCGCGACCACCTCAGGATTACGTTAGAACACGCCGGAGGCGATCGCCGGCGCATCGCACTGCATCCGCAGGGGGCCAGGTATGAAGCGCTGATCGCGAGGGTCCTAGCATGAAGCAACTGTGGGCACCCTGGCGCCTGGCTTTTGTCGAAAAGGCGAATCACGATGCCGGGTGCATCTTCTGCGAGCAACCGGCGCTGCAGCACGACCGCCGAACGTATATCGTATGGCGGGGCCGCCACGCCTATGTGATGATGAACATCTATCCTTATAACAACGGTCACCTCCTGATCGCTCCCTATCAACACCTGGCGAACATCGAAGACCTGCCACCGTCGGTCTTGCTCGACATGATGCGCCTCGTGCAACGGGCCATCAAAGCCATCCGCCTGGCCTATGCCCCAGAGGGGTTCAACCTCGGCATCAACCAAGGGCGGGTGGCGGGCGCCGGGATCGAGCACCATATCCACCTGCATATCGTTCCGCGCTGGGGAGCCGACACCAACTTTATGCCTCTGCTTGGGGAGACGCGTGTGTTGCCGCAACACCTGAAGGCCTCCTTTGCGCGGTTGAAAGCGGCGTTCAATTCCAACGCCGCTCGACACAAAGCTCGCAGACACGAAGCAAGCCGCGGGCGCCTCCCGGTTCCCCGCACCGGTTCTAGGCGGGCGTCATAGCGCATGGTACGCCTGATACTAGTCGTCATCCTCTTCGCCCTCTCGATGACCTTCTTCCTGCAGAACCGAGAAGAAGAGGCCATCTTGCATTACTTCGGCGTCACGTCGAAGCCGACGCCGATCTACAAACCCATCTTGAGCGCCTTCGGCACCGGCCTGCTGATCACGGGCATCTTGCTCTTTCCTGCCTGGGTCAAGCTACGCATCGAACTTCGGCGCACGCGTACCGCCCTCCATCTTGCAGAAGAGGAGCGAGACCGACTGCGCGGCAATCTTGGCACGCCGGCCGGCAGGGCGCCCTTTCCATTCCCCAAGAGCATGGACGCGGAGGATGAGGATGCCTCCTGACCTCACTCCGCTCATGCGGCAGTATCGGGAGACCAAACAGCGCCATCCAGAGTCCCTTCTATTCTTCCGTGTCGGGGATTTCTACGAGATGTTCTACGAGGACGCCGTGGATGGAGCGCAACTTCTCGAAATCGCGCTCACCTCTCGGGACAAGCGCAAGGAAGGGCACCATGTTCCGCTCTGCGGCGTCCCGTACCATGCCGCCACCACATACATCGCCAAACTCCTGCGGGCAGGTCGCTCAGTCGCCATCTGCGAACAGGTTGAGGACCCACGGATGGCCAAGGGACTCGTCCGGCGCGAAGTGGTCCGCGTCTACACGCCCGGCACCCTGATCGAGCCGGACTTGCTCGCCGCGGGGGAACCAAACTACCTCGCCGCGCTGATCCCGGCCCCCGCAGGAGCGGGGCTCGCCTGGCTGGATTTGTCCACGGCGGAATTCCGGGCGCTGGAGACCGGCGCCTCCTGGATGGAGCGCATCCGCGACGAACTGACGCGAATCGAGCCTCGTGAGATCCTTGTGCCGGAGGACCACGTCGAGCGCCTCCGCACACTTCTCGGCACGGCCCTTCCCGCCCTCACACCAGTGCCGGGGTCCCCACGCGACCTTCCGTCCGCTCGAACCTTCCTGATGGAGCACTTGCGGGTCGCCTCGCTGGCCGGATTCGGGTGCGAGGACAAGCCCCTCGCGGTCGCCGCCGCCGGAGCGCTCCTGCGTTACGTTAAAGAGACACAACCCGCCGCTGCGTTGACCCATGTGACGAAGCTCCAGATATTTTCCGGGGGAAGCGTGATGACCCTGGACCGAGCCACCCAACGCAACCTTGAGTTGGTGCGGCGAGCCGCCGACGGCCGAGTCGAAGGCTCTCTCCTCGGCGCCCTCGACCGCACGACCACCCCCATGGGAGCGCGGCTCCTCCGTGAGTGGGTCCTGCACCCATTGACCGACCTCGGGATGATTGCCGAGCGGCAGGAGGCCGTCGCCGAACTGCACGGCGATCTCCAACGGCGGAGTCGGCTGCGGACCGCATTACGAGAGATCTCGGACCTTGAACGCTTGATGAGCCGGATCGTGCTGAGCACGGCCAACGCGCGCGACCTCTGCGCGCTCAAGGACTCGCTCACGGCCGTTCCCCAAATCAACCGTCTGCTTGAAACGTGCACCGCGCCTTTTTTGCGCAAGCGATACGAGCCGTGGGACGATCTTGCTGAGCTGGCGACCCGGATCGAGCGGACGATCCGTCCGGACGCGCCGGCCACGGTGAAGGAGGGCGGCCTGATCCGGGACGGCTTCGACGCGGCCCTCGATGAGCTGCGCGCCGTGAGCCGGGATGGCAAGACGTGGATCGCCGACATCGAGAAGCAGGAGCGGCAACGCACCGGCATCGAGTCCTTGAAGGTGCGGTATAACCAAGTATTCGGTTACTACATCGAAGTCACAAGACCGAATCTGTCCAGAGTCCCGCCCCACTACATCCGCAAGCAAACACTCGTCAATGCCGAGCGCTTTACGACGTCGGAATTGAAGGCGCTGGAGGACAAAGTGCTTGGGGCTGAGGACCGCATGCGGGCGCTGGAATTTACCCTGTTTGATGCCTGTCGGCGGGATGCCGCCGGTGCGGCGGGCCGTGTCCAGGCTCTCGCCTGTACGCTGGCGCACGCCGATGTCGCCGCGTGCCTGGCCGAGGCCGCCGCGGACGGCGGGTACTGCCGTCCCGAGCTGACGGCCGACGACCGTTTGACGATCAAGGACGGCCGCCACCCCGTCCTGGAACGGGAACGCATCCTTGGCGGGTTTATTCCGAATGACGTCCACCTCGGCAGGCCGGACCACCGACTCCTGATCATCACCGGTCCCAACATGGCCGGGAAGAGCACCTACCTCAGGCAAACGGCCTTGATCGTGTTGATGGCCCAGATGGGAGGGTTCGTTCCGGCCAAGTCCGCCGTGATCGGGCTGGTGGATCGGATCTTCACCCGCGTCGGCGCCTCGGATAATCTGTTGGACGGCCAGAGCACGTTCATGGTCGAAATGACCGAGACCGCCAATATCCTCCATCACGCCACAGCCCGGAGCCTGGTCATCCTCGACGAGATCGGACGAGGCACCAGCACCTTCGACGGCCTCAGCATCGCCTGGGCCGTGGCCGAGGGCCTTGCCGACTCCACCCGGCTCGGAGCCCGCACGCTGTTTGCGACGCACTACCACGAACTGACCGATTTGGCGCGCACCCACGCAGGTGTCCGAAATTACAATGTGGCGGTCCGGGAACGGGGGGACGAGATTCTCTTCCTGCGGAAGATCGTGGAAGGGGGAACCGATCGCAGCTATGGCATCCAGGTGGCCCGCTTGGCCGGGTTACCTCGTGACGTCATCGCGCGGGCCAAAGAGGTCCTGGCAAGGCTTGAAAGCGGGATGCCTCAGGAGACCACCGGAGAACTGGATTTTGCGGCTTCCTCCCAACCACCCTCCGCCCCCAACGATCCCACCTTGCCCCTGCCTCACCCAATACTGGAGGAAGTCCGGCAGATGGATCTCTTCGGGATGACGCCACTGGAAGCCATGAATAAACTGGCGGAGATCAAAGAACGGTTGGAAAAAGACGCGAGTGCGTAAAGAGAAAAAAAGGGGGGCGGCAGGCTTTCAGAACCTGCCGCCCCTTTATCCAACTCTCTGTAGTTACTGATGCCTACTTCGCAGGCGCCGCCGCAGGAGCGGGAGCAGGATCCGCCGGAGGACCGGCTTCGCAGCCTACATGGTCCCTGAACCGGACGTGCTTTCCGTACTTCGTGCTGCCGCCAGGAAGGTCCTCGCCGAATACGGCAGTCGGCACACCGGGTTTGCCCTTGACCACGCCGCACTTGGCCTCTTGAGTCGGCCGTCCCGGATTGGGCGCCATGACGACCGGGCCCTGCTTAAATCCGCCCGGATTGAGGCCGGCCCAAATCTTGTCGTCCACATCCTTCACGTTGGACGCCACGCGCTTGTTCTGCTCCACTTCACTCACGGTCATTTCAACCACATCGGCATTCGTGCCAGGCGCAACTTTCTCCGCCGCCGCCGGTCCCGGGGCCGAGCGGGCCTTCGCCTTCAAGGCCGCCAGATCCGCGCCGCTGGCGAAGACGCGCATGTTTTTCCCCGGTAGCATCTTTCCCCAGAACTGATCGATCTCGCCGCTGTTCATGACCCCTTTCCATGTCCAGTTGACCCAGACTGCGTCCTCATAAGGATCCACGATGATCACGCGGGCGAGAACTGTCTTGGGCGAGCTGAAGTCCTCCTCGAACCGCTCCGAGAAGGCCTCGATGGCTAGGGCGGAACTCGCCACGCCGCCCAACAGCAAGAGCGCGGCACCGACCCCCAATATCCTGGAATAAGCCTTCATGAGACTCCCTCCTTCGTAAGTCTTACAATTATTGAGGATAAGTTTACTTGAGCACCTTGAAGGCCGTGATCGTCGGCCGCCCACCGATGTCCTCGACGTTCACTTCGAAGTTCACCAGTTCCTGGTTCGCCTTCATCATCTGGTCCATCAAGGCCTTGTCCTTGACGGCGATGCGCACGGTCGTCTGGGCGTGATACCAACCGCCATAGGGAGCGTTCTTCTCCGGACCGCCCTGGAACCCCCAAGCTCCACCGGCCTGCCACCCATCCGGCACTTCGGTGGTCGTCACGGAGGTCCGTCCACCCGGAGTCCCGGAACCCGGAGCGCCCGTGTTCCAGTATTGGATCCCGAACAACACTTCTCCGTCAGGATTTTCCGCCCATGCCGCCCAAATTCGACCCTTCAAGGTATCAGCCGCCGCCTCATCGGCCGGCCATATACCTACCACCAACAGGGCAAAGACTGCAGCAATGATGATGCCTCGTTTCATGCTGTCCCCTCCTTGAAAGTAAGCGTGAACGACGTATGACTTAAGACCGTGAAACTTCAGACCCGCTCGCGTATATTTTTCTGAAATTTCTTATACAAAAGCGCATTACTATCCTACTGTGGTGGCCGATGCTACTAGAGGCACCCAGCTTTGTCAAGAAAATTTTGGATGTCGCTGACAATCGTTCAACACACTGAATATTCTAATCTTTATCGCGAACTTGGCCCATCACGACATTGGCGATTCCGCTTGTCAAACGCAACCCTTCAGGAACCACGTCGGGAACGAAAACATACGTGCCCGTTTTCCATGCCAGGAGTGAGACAAGCGGTTCCCGACCTTCGGCGGTTCCGAGGTCAGCGCCGACGATCGCTCCGTCCTTAAAGTAGATCGTCCCTGATTCACTGTCCCGCTTCAGAATGAGCGCGCCGGTTTTCTGTTGCATCTCAAGCGCCTGGATCAGCTCCACAAGATCAGTGTCGGCGAGCTGGCCGGCAATGCTGATCGTGTCCAAAGGAATTCGCCGTGCTGCCTCGACACGGGCCAAAAGGGCATCCACGCGTGCGTGAACTTCTCCGAGATCGCAGGGCTTGGCCAGGTAGTCGTCCGCTCCAATCTTGAGACCTCTGATACGGTCGAGGTCGTCGTCTTTCCCCGTCATGAATAGGAACGGGATCGTGCAGGTGGTCGGATCAGTCCGGAGACGGCGGCAGAGAGTGTACCCGTCCATGACCGGCATCATGATGTCGGCGATGATGACGTCGGGCCTGGTCTCGGTGATTCGCCGCAGGGCTTCGGCGCCATTGAGGGCGGTCCGTACGACGCAGCCACGTTGGCCGAGGTACAGTTCGATCGCCCGCGCCAGTCTGACTTCGTCTTCCACCACCAGGATATTCGGCGGATTCGGCGTCACGCGCGTAGACCTCAGCCCCTTGCGCTCACCCGGTCCGGATCTCCGGAGCACAGCGACCCTCGATCACACCCTCCGTGATCGTGACCGTCCGGACATGGGGCTTGGCGGGAATCTCATACATCAAATCGAGCATGACCTCTTCCATGATGGCACGAAGCGCCCGTGCCCCGGTCCGCAGCCGCGCGGCCCGCCTGGCGATCGCTTTGACGGCGTCGTCGGTAAAGGTCAGATCGACTCCTTCCAGGGCAAACATGGTCTGATACTGCTTGTACAACGCATTGCGCGGTTCCGTGAGAACGCGCATCATGTCCGACTCATCGAGCTCGGAAAGGCTCACCAGGACGGGAAAACGACCCACGAATTCAGGGATCAAGCCGAAGCGAAGGAGGTCTTCCGGCTGAACTTGGGAGAGTAATTCCCCCTCTCCATCTCCATCAACCGGACGGACATCGGCACCAAAGCCCATTGCGCGTTCCCTGGTCCGACGACGGACGATGTGGTCGAGCCCGACGAAGGCCCCGCCGCAGATGAACAGGATATTCGACGTATCTACCTTGATGAATTCCTGTTCGGGATGCTTGCGGCCTCCCTTGGGCGGCACGCTGCACGTCGTTCCTTCGACCAGCTTGAGCAGCGCCTGCTGGACGCCCTCCCCGGAAACGTCCCGAGTGATGGACGGCCCCTCGGACTTGCGACTGATCTTGTCGATCTCATCAATGTAGATGATGCCGGTCTCCGTGCGGGCCACGTCCCAATCGGCCGCTTGAAGCAGCTTCAGGATCACGTTCTCGACGTCCTCGCCGACATATCCGGCTTCCGTCAACGTCGTGGCGTCGGCGATGGCAAAGGGTACCTCGAGGATACGCGCCAGGGTTTGACACAAGAGAGTCTTACCGGTGCCGGTTGGTCCGATCACGAAGACATTGCCCTTCTGGAGTTCCACATCACCGACCCGCGCGTTCGTCTGGACCCGGCGGTAATGGTTGTGGACGGCCACCGACAGCACCTTTTTGGCCTTTTCTTGGCCGATCACGTAATCATCGAGGATGCGCTTGATTTGGGGCGGATTGAGGAGTTTAAAAGATGGGAACGCGGAGGTCCCGCTTGCGCGATGCCCCTGGGCTATCACGTTCTCGCACCGAGCCACGCACTCGTTGCAGATCCAGAGCGTGGCGGGGGCGTGGCACTTCTCACAGAGATAAGCCGCAGGGCTCTCGACCAGATCGAGAGCGGCTGCCTTGGACTTCCCGCAGAAGGAACAAAACAATTCCTTTGAGGAACGGTTCCCTTTATTACTTCCCCAAAACACCGTTTGATCCCCTCCGGAGCCTCCATGATAGCCGGGAGGCCCCGGAGAACTCAACAGGCGCGAACACGGCCTCGCTAGCCTGCCTTCCGGTACTGTTCCTCAGGAGATGGCGCGGTCTCGTACACAGGGAGGCTTGTCCCGCTCTGCGCCACCGTCCGAACGCCCCAGACGATCGTAAAGAGGGCCGCGAAGAGAATGACACCCGCCTGATACGGGATCTCAGAGGTCCCAGTGCCACCTGCGGCGGAAGCCGTCAGGACCGAGGAGGCGCCGATCGGGGACGTAGCCGCCTGAGCGGCGACCAAGACGGCGGAACCCAGCGCTTCCTGCGCGAGCGGCATGCCGGTGTTGATCCTCGCCGCCATCGTCCCGGTATCACGCAGCGCAGAGCCGAGCAGTTCCTGCACCTGCCCCTCGTGCCTGTCCATGGCGAGCAGCCCTCCCACCACGCTCCAGCCCAACGCTTCCTCGCGGAGCGGGCTTGCAGCTTGTTCTCTGAGTATCGTGCCGGCCTTAATGCGCCCAAGCGTCTCTATGAACTGCAACTGCGCGGTCTCGGTGTTCCCCGCCCGCCACATGCGTTGGGCCGCATGGACCACCGCACGTCCGGCCGATTGCTGGATCATCCCGTGCATTCGCAGGAGCGACTCGCGCGCCGCGACACGGAAGCCCGGGACCAATGCGCCGCGGGCCTGCTGCGCTCGTGTCGCCGCGACGATAGCCTCGCCGAGACTTTCCTGGCGAGGACCGAACTCAGTGTCCTCCATGCGGCGGATTCTTTGCGCCGACACGATCGCCTCTCCTAGGTTGGTCTGCGTCACCTCACGGGGATCTATGGACAGGGCACCCATGTCCGTAAGCTGTTGGTCGAGTAGCCCAGTAGGCGCCCCCCCGAACGCGAAAAAGAAGATCCCCGCCCCGAGGATTGTGGCGCAGGCGCCCACCGTTACAATGACATCCAGGTGGTCCCATGACGACCTCATCGTCTTTCCCTCCTCTTGCTAAAGTACGTGTTGGGTAGGTCTCAATACCAACCCACCTCAAGCTATAGCAAGACCTACGCCGCCTGGATGATTCCACAAAATGCAAGGTTTTCTTTGAGGTTATGAGGGGAGTCCAGCCTTTGAACGAGATCGGCCTTGGCCGGTAACCACCAGCAATAGGTGCCCAACAGCAAAGATGGAGCGAGGGACGGACCAGAGGGAGGCGACTTACTCGGCTTCTTCCGGAGCCTTGAGGTTGTACTTGGCCATGCGGTAGCGCAGCGTGTTGCGGGTGACCTTGAGCAGGCGGGCGGCCTCGGAAACGTTGCCCTTGGCCTTCTCGAGCGCCTCCCGCAGCATGACCTTCTCGACCTCCTCAACCGACAGGCCGTACGAGAGGAGAGCCGGCAATTCCTCCTTATCCGCATGGACCGGGGCCTCCTTCCCCGCCTTGAGATAACCCGGTAGATTATCCACGCCGACCCGTTCCCCTTTACACGTGATCGTGACCCATTCCACCATGTTCTGAAATTCCCGGACGTTTCCGGGCCACTCGTAGGTCTCCAGAAGGCGCTTGGCCTCCGGGGTCAAGCCTACGATCCGGGTCCCCCGTTCACGGTTGTAGCGGCTCAGGAAGTGCTCCAACAGGATTTGCATGTCGCCGGTTCGCTCCCGAAGCGGGGGCAAGTGGAGGGGGCATACGCTGAGACGATAGAAGAGGTCCTCCCGGAACTTGCTCTTCTTCACCAGGCCACGGAGGTCTTGGTTGGTGGCCGCCACCAGCCGCAGATCCACTTTGACTCCCTTAACGCCGCCCAGCGGTTCGATCGTATGATCCTCCAGCACGCGCAGGAGCTTGACCTGCGTGGCCGGGCTCATCTCGCCGATCTCGTCCAGGAAGAGCGTGCCGCGGTGGGCCAGGAGAAAACGGCCCGGCTTGGCCTTCTTGGCATCCGTAAAGGCCCCCTTCTCGTAGCCGAACAGTTCGGATTCGAGAAGGTGTTCGTGGATGGACGCGCAATTGATCGCCACCAACGGTCTTCCGGCTCGAGGGCTCGCATAGTGGATGGCCCGGGCTAACAGTTCTTTCCCGGTCCCGCTCTCTCCGGTGATCAAGACCGTCGAGTCCGTCGCCGCGACGTCGCGCGCGAGCGCTTTGACGGTCGCCAGCTCGGGCGACCGCCCGACGATGTTATCGAATCCAAACTGCTCCCGAAGCCCTTGGCTCAGCCCGAGGTTTTCTTGGGTCAACCGACGCATGTCCAGCGCCCGCTTGACGACGATCTTCAACTCGTCGTTGTCAATGGGCTTGCTGATGTAATCGAAGGCGCCTTTTTTCATCGCCTCCACGGCGGACTTGACCGTCCCGAACCCCGTGATGATGACCACCGGAACATCAGGGCATTCCTTGGTGACGTATCCCAAGACGTCCAACCCGCCGACCTTTCCCATCTGGAGATCGGTCAGGATCAGATCCACCCCGCCCTCGTCCACCGACTTGATACCGGCCTCACCCGAGTCAGCCACGAGCAGGTGATACCCTTCCGGTCGCAGGACAAGGTCCACGAGCCTGCGCATCTTTTCTTCGTCCTCAATGATCAGAATCGTCGCTTCCCGCATGCGCCTCCTCGCCCCCCTACCGCTTCATGGCCGGCAGCCGTAGCGTGACCTCGGTCCCTTGCCCTTCGGTGCTGTGAATCTCCAGATGTCCCCCGTTATCCTCTACCAGACGCTTCACGTTGGTCAATCCAAGCCCGGTTCCGTACTCCTTGGTAGTGAAGAACGGATCGAAGATCTGCTTCATGTGGTCGGGGGTGATTCCGGTGCCGGTATCGGCGATCAGGATCTCCGCCATCGGAGGGGGGCCACCTGCACCGGCCGGGCGAGCCGAAATGGTGAGGGTGCCTCCGTGAGGCATGGCCTCCCGGGCATTGATCAGGAGATTGACCAACGCTTCTTTGACCTGGTCCGGGTCCACCATCAATTCCGGGATATCGGGCGACACCCGCAACTGTAGGGTGATGGGTTCGCCTTTCCCGAGGGCTTGCCACTCTCGTAACGCGGCATCGAGCAACCCCTTGGCCGCGATGGGGTGTATTTCAGGAGGCTTCTGCCTGGCGAACCGCAGGAAATGATTGATCCGGTGTGTGAGCCGGTCCACTTCATCAATCACGTACTGTGCCACCTCGCGCTTGACGCCATCGGTCTGCTTCTCGTCCAGAACGAGCTGGGCGGAACTACGGATCACGCCGAGAGGATTCTTGATGTCATGGGCGAGGGCCGCCAGGAGTTGGCCGACCGAGGCCAACTTTTCCTTGCGCACGAGCTCATCATGTTGATCGTTGATGGTCTTGAGACTCTCGTCCAAGGTCTCCACCATCTGGTTGAAGGCCAGCGCAAGCGACTCCAGTTCGTCTCCCGTCCGGATCACGACCTGTCGGTCGGCCGCTCCGACAAGGACCCGGTTAAACCGGGCCGCGGAGGCCAGATCCCGCATGCCTCGCCGGATGGCCTCGGCCTGTTCCTGCAACATCACGATGGGTTTTACGATGAGACGGCCGACAAAGAACCCCAGCGAGGCCAGCACCGTCGCCATCCCGAACCCGATCATCCCGACCGTCCGCAGCAGGGTATAGACCGGGGCATAGGTTTCGGCGGGGTCTTGCCGAACAAAGGCGTACCACTCGTGTCCCCCGAAACTGGCCTCCGAGAACGCATGGGAGAACCGAACCGGTGCGTAGCCCACGATGGAATTGTACCCGCCATGGGCGTCGTCCTCGGCCACCACCCACCCCGGCGTCTTCTGCATCAACTGGCGCATCAAGGGATCGTTGATCAGATGCGCCTTGGGGGGGAGAACCGGGCAGATCAGCGGGGTGCCCTCGGTATTGAGCAGCATGCCATGGCCTAGCTTCCCCACTCGGATTTCCATGATGGTCTTCATGAGATTGTTCCGCCGCAGTTCAAGCTTGACCACCCCAATGGCCCGTTTTCCGGTCGGGTCCAGGACGGGGACCGCGATGTCCAAGAGATACACACCCGGAGCCTGCTCGTAAAGATCGCTGACGTAAGTGCGGCCGCGCCCTCCATCATAGGCCTCGCTCCACCACAGCTCCTCGCCGTGTAGGAACCCGACGACCGGGGTCACGCTCGCGACGAGCGCCCCGCGTTCATCCGTTACCAAGATATTCTGATAGTTGTCCGCCCGGATGAGAGCCCATTCCCGGAGGAAGGAGAGGGTGCCGCGATTGATAAAACCCGGCATGACGGCGTCCGAGTCGGTTCGATACCGTTCCCACCGTCGGCTTCGTTCTAGCAATTTGGTGCGAACCGCTTGGGAGTCTCCTCGATACGACCGGTTTGCCGCATCCACCGAAGCGCGGACCGCCAGGGGAGCGGTCGCGATATGGCGCGCCCCGTCGATCTCATCGTCAATCATCACCTCGATCCGACGGGCGGTCGCGGACGCGATCTGCTGGAAACTGTCGCCGATGGCGTTCTTGAGGGTCTGGGTACTATAGAGGTAGGTCGCGAAGAGGGCGACGATCCCGGGCGTGAATCCGACGATCAACAGCGAGGCGACGAACTTCTTCTGAAGGCCACGTCGCGACCGACCGAGTTCCATCGGACCCTCCGGGTTAATGCATGACCCGCTCCACAACCCCCTTCTTGAGAGGTCCCAACGCGGTCACCGTCAGATAGCGGTCGTCGAAGAGGTCCCGGCTGAGGCGCCAGAGTTGGCGCGCCGAGACACGGTCGATGGCAGTCATGATTTCCCCGAGGGGGATATGACGACCGAAATACATTTCATCCTTGGCGACTTTGCTCATTCGGCTGTTGGTGCTCTCCAGCCCCAGCATGAGATTGCCCTTCAACTGGCTCTTGGCACGATGCAGTTCGGCGCTTCCGACCGGCCCGGCCTTCAGCCGGCGGAGTTCCGCCCGAATGAGCTCCAGCACCCGCGGCGCCGAGTCGGGCCGCGCCCCGGCATACACGGTGAATAAGCCGCTATCCGTGAAGCACGAGAGGGAGGAGTAGATCGAATAGGCCAAGGCCCGCTTTTCCCGTATCTCTTGGAACAGCCGGGAACTGACGCCTCCTCCCAAAATCGCGTTCAAGGCGTATGCGCCGTACCGGTCAGCATCCGAATGGGAGACGCCCTTCATGCCCAGACACAGATGGACCTGCTCCAGAGGTTTCGGCCGGACCTGAATCCCTCCATCGATGGTGGGCGGCATCCGGCCGTCCGGGGCGGTCGTCCCGCCCCACTTCCCCCCAAACGCAGACGCGAGCCCCTTGAGCATGGGGCCAAAGGCGAAATTCCCTGCCACCGCGATGACGACTTGCGACGGGCGATAGTGACTGGATCGGTACGCGAGCAACTGGTCCCGCCGGAGAGTCTCGATGGTGGACGCCTCCCCTAAGATCGGCCGTCCCAGCGGGTGGGTCGAAAAGGCATTCTTCGTGTGCAGATCATAGAGGTACTCCTCCGGATCGTCCTCGACCATCCGGATTTCTTCCAGGACGACCTGCTTCTCCTTGGTCAGTTCCTTGGCATCGAACCGCGAGTGGTGAAAGATGTCCGCCAGCAGGTCGATGCCCGGTCCGAGGTGCTCATCCAGGACCTTGGCGTAGAAGGTCGTGCACTCACGCGAGGTGAAGGCGTTGAGTTCCCCGCCCAACGCATCAATCTCGCGCGAAATGGCCTCGGCGGAGCGGCGGCGCGTCCCCTTGAAGAACATATGCTCGATGAAGTGCGAAAGCCCTTCCTCTCCGGGTCGCTCGTCCCGCGAGCCGACGTCCACCCAAACTCCGAGAGAGACGGATCGGACCGAGGGAAGCTTCTCGGCGGCCACCCGAACGCCGTTGTCTAAAATTTCTTTGCGAAACATAGCGCGGTGCGACGCCTACGACTGGGCCGAGGCATTGGGATTCGGCATCGCTTCTTTCCGGCTGAGCCGGATTTTCCCCTGCCGGTCCACATCCAACACCTTCACCAGAAACTCGTCGCCTTCTTTCACTTCATCCGCCACAGCCTTCACCCGATGATGGGCCAACTGCGAGATATGCACCAGCCCGTCGACACCGGGAAGGACTTCGACGAACGCGCCGAAATCCATGATCTTTTTGACCTTGCCGAGGTAGAGCTTGCCGACTTCCACCTCTTCGGTAATCTGGTTCACACGCTCGATGGCCTTTTGCGCCGAGGCTTCATCGCTCGACGCGATGGTGACCGTCCCGTCATCCTGGACGTCCATCTTCACCCCGCAGGTAGCCACGATATCACGAATGACTTTGCCGCCTGGTCCGATCACCTCGCGGATCTTCTCCGTCTTGATCTTGAGGGTATAAATGCGGGGAGCGTAAGGGGACATCGAGGCTCGCGGTGCCGCAAGGCAGGCGCGCATCCGTCCGAGGATGTGCATCCGCCCCTCACGCGCCTGCGCCAAGGCCTGTTCCATCAGCTTGGCCGTGATCCCGGCGATCTTGATATCCATTTGGAGGGCCGTCACGCCTTGCGCGGTTCCGCACACTTTGAAGTCCATGTCCCCCAGATGATCCTCAAGACCCAAAATATCGGAGAGGACCATGACCGCGTCACCTTCCTTGATCAGGCCCATCGCGATACCGGCCACGGGTTCTTTGATGGGCACGCCGGCATCCATCAACGCCAGGCTCCCGCCGCACACCGTCGCCATGGAAGACGACCCGTTGGATTCCAGGATGTCGGAGACCAGGCGCAGGGTATAAGGAAACTCCAGCTTGGTCGGCAGGATCGACTTTAGCGCCCGCTCCGCGAGGGCGCCGTGCCCGATCTCACGACGGCCTGGTGAACGCAGCGGACGGGCCTCGCCCACGCTGAATGGGGGAAAATTGTAGTGGAGGAGGAAGGTCCGATAATATTCGCCTTCGAGCGCGTCGATCTTTTGTTCGTCCTCGGAGGTGCCCAGGGTCACGACCGCCAAGGCTTGGGTTTCCCCGCGGGTGAAGAGAGCGGAGCCGTGCGCCCGAGGCAAAATTCCCGCCTCGCATGTGATCGGCCGGATGTCGGCGGGCCCGCGCCCGTCGGCGCGCTTGCCGTTCTCGATGATCATCTTCCGGACTTCCGTGTATTCCAGCTCGTGGAAGACCAGCTTGACGTGGCGCGTGCGGTCGGGGTCATCCTCTTTCTGAAGGGCCTCCACCGCGGTGGCCAGCACCGCATCCAACCGTTCCTGCCGGGCGGTCTTGTTCGGAATGAAGATCGCCTCCCTGATCTTTGCGGCCGTCAGCGTCTCGATCACCGCCGTTAGTTCCGGATCGATCTGCTCGGTCACCGCCGCGCGCTTGGGCTTCCCGCCTGCCGCGACGAGCCGTTGGATGGCCTCGACGACCCGCTTGATTTCCTGGTGAGCGCGTTCGATCGCAGCGATCAGGACAGCCTCCGGGAGACCGACCGCCCCCCCTTCAACCATCATTACGGCATCCGCCGTGCCGGCCACGACCAGACTCAGGTCGCACTCTTCCAACACCGCCAGCGTTGGATTGATGACAAACTCCCCGTTCAGGCGGCCTACCCGCACGGCGCCCACCGGCCCACCGAAGGGAATATTGGAAACGGAGAGGGCCGCCGAGGCCGCGATGATGCCGATCACGTCGGAGGTTCCGGATTGATCGGCGGAGATCACCGTCGCAATCACCTGAGTTTCGAAATACCATCCCTCCGGGAACAACGGCCTGAACGGTCGGTCGATTAACCGACTACTCAGTTTCTCCTTCTCAGACGGCTGGCCCTCGCGTTTGAAATAGCCGCCGGGAATCTTGCCCGCTGCATAGGCTTTCTCCTGGTAGTCTACCGTCAGCGGCAGGAAATCGACGTCCTTCTTGGCGGTCTGCGAGGCCACCGCGGTGGCCAGAACATACGTATCTCCGTATGTGGCCAGGACGGCCCCATCGGCCTGCTTGGCCAGGTGCCCGGTTTCCAGTCTGAGCGTACGCCCGGCCAGTTCGAGTTCGATGATATGCGCCATGTCCGTTTGATTCTCCTTATGCCTAACGACGGATACCCAACCTCGCAATGAGAGCCTTGTACCGCTCCTCATCGTACCGACGCAGATAATCCAGTAACCGGCGGCGGCGGCTGACCATCATCAGCAGCCCGCGCCGTGAATGGTGGTCCTTCTTGTGTCCACGGATATGCTCCGTAAGATACGCAATACGGTTGGTTAAGACCGCGATCTGGACCTCGGGCGAGCCGGTGTCCGTGTCATGCGTCTTGTAGTCCTGAACCAAAGTCTTCTTCGCCTCTTTTGTCAGCGCCATGCAGTTCTACCTCCTCCGTGATGATTCATGCCAGCACTTTCTCCACGCGAACCACGGTCCCGGGAGCAACCTGCTCAAATTCCTCCGCCCCGCAGGGTGCCCGGCCGATCGCCAGCAACCGCCCGCCCTGGGCATGCAGCCGTAGAGGGGCTCCCCGCACCCATCTCCCCTCCACCCGCACCACTCGGGCCGTCGGGACGGGGATGCCGTGGAGGACCTCCTCAGCCGCATCGTCGTCGAGGGTGAGCGCCGGCAGATCCGCCAAGGCGGCGGCCAGCGAATAGAGGCGCGTGCCCACGGCTTCCCGCTCCACCAACTCCGCGAGTTCATCGAGGCTGAGGGCCTCCTCGATGCGGAACCGTCCCACCTGCCGCCGCTCCAGATGGGCCAGGTGCCCCCCGACGCCCAACGCGTCCCCCATGTCGGCACAGAGCGTCCGGATATACGTTCCTTTACTGCAGACGACGTCGAATGCGACATCAAGAGTGGAAGAGGACGTCGTGCCGCTCCCAGCTGCTTCCGAAAGCTGGGCGGGGGTAATTGACAGAATCTCCAGCCCACGGACCTTACATTCTCGGGACGTCCGGGTCACGGTCTGACCGGCCCGGGCCGATTTGTACAACGGAACGCCCTTGACTTTGACCGCGGAATACATCGGGGGCACCTGCCGGTGAATCCCCACAAAGCGACTCATCACCGTTCTGATCGTGGCCTCATCGGGCAGAGGACCCACGTTCCGACCGACCACGGACCCGGTCGCATCCTGGGTATCGGTCGAAACCCCGAGACGCAGCACTGCCCGGTAAGCCTTGTCGGTGTTCATGAGGTACTCCGCAATCCGGGTAGCCTTCCCGATGCACAGCAGAAGAACGCCGGTCGCGGACGGATCCAGGGTGCCCGTGTGGCCGACCTTGCGGACACGCAAGAGAGCCCGCGCTTTGGCCACGACATCATGAGATGTCCAACCGGGCGGCTTGTCGAGGACCAACACACCATCCAGGGCCAAGCCGACCTGGCGTTCAGATTGATTAACCACCCCCACGTCAGACCCCACCCACCGCCCCTTCGCTTGAGGCCTCGTGTTTCGGGCGCAACTCGTCGAGCAGGTGCAGAACCCGCGACACCCGGTCTACCGAGGTGTCCTTTACAAAGGTCAACTCTGGAACGTACCGGAGCTTCAGCCGCCGACCCAACTCGCCCCTGATAAAACCACCGGCCCGAGCCAATGCGGCCATGGTGTCGGCCTCTTGGGCGCCCTCCTGTAGAACCGTGAGGTACACCCACGCATGCTTCAGGTCCGAGGTCACATCCACGGCCGTTACGGTCACGAAGCCGACACGCGGGTCCTTGACCCGGCGCATCAAGATGTCGGCGATCTCCATTCGGATCTGGTCTCCGACACGGTCCGTCCGCTTATGCCCGGGCATCGGTTACATCAGCTCCACGTGATGTTGCACGAGCTCGACGGAAGGGTTCGCGCGGACGACGTTGAGCACCGCATCCAGAACCTGGTTGACATGATGCCCGTCATTCGCCACGCAGGCCACCCCCAACACCGACCGTTGCCAGAGATCGTTGCCGTCAACTTCCGCAACGGACACATTGAACTTTCCCCGGAGGCGTTCCTTCAGGCTCAAAAGTACCTGCCGTTTGCCCTTGAGCGACCCGACACCCGGCAGATGCAGATCGATCGTGCAGACGCCGACAACCATTGGGGGGAGATCAGAGTTTCGCAGCCACCTTGTCGAACGTGTACACTTCGAACCGGTCGCCGGGTTTGATATCGTTAAAATTTTCCACGCTGATGCCGCACTCGTACCCGGACTGCACTTCTTTGACGTCGTCCTTGAAACGCCGGAGTGACCCCAGCTTGCCCTCGTATACGACGACGCCGTCACGGACCACACGAATGCCAGCGTTGGAGCGCACGATCGTCCCATCCGTCACGTAGCACCCGGCCACGGCTCCCACCTTGGGAATCATGAATACCTGTCGCACCTCGGCCCTCCCCAATACCCGCTCTTTGAGCGTGGGTTCCAAGAGGCCTTCCATCGCGGTTTTAATGTCGTTCAACGCCTCGTAGATGACGCTGTACGTACGGATGTCGACCCCTTCGCGCTCGGCAAGGGCGGCCGCCTTGGCTTCCGGTCTGACGTTAAAACCGATGATGATCGCATTCGACGCCGAAGCGAGCTGGACGTCGTTCTCGGTGATGCCACCGACCCCTTCGAGGAGGACCTGCGGCTTGATGATCTCGGTGCCCAGCCGTTCAATCGCATCGGCGATCGCCTCAGCCGATCCCTGCACGTCGGCCCTGATGATGACCCCTAGCTCCCTCACCGTCCCTTCCTTGACCTGAGCGAACAGATCGTCGAGGGTCACTTTCCGCACAGGGGCCATCTCGGCGCTCCGTTGCTTTCGAAGACGCGACTCGGCGATCTCGCGGGCAATCCGATCGTCTTTGGTGACCACAAATTCCTCGCCCGCCATCGGGACGCCGAGGAGCCCGACGACCTCGACGGGGATCGAGGGACCCGCTTCCTTGACCGACCGCCCGGCGTCGTCGAACAGAGCCCGGACCCGGCCGCTGAACGTGCCCACGACGAAGGGATCCCCCACCCGAAGCGTTCCCGCCTCCACAAGGACGGTCGCAACCGGCCCTCGTCCGCGGTCGATCTTGGCCTCCACGACAATGCCCTTCGCCAGCCGATCCGCGTTCGCGCGCAACTCCAGCACCTCAGCCTGAAGCAGGATCATCTCTAGCAGCGAATCCAGGCCTGTCTTCTTCTTCGCGGAGACCTCAGCGTAGATGGTCTCCCCGCCCCAGATATCCGGGACCAGCCCCCGCTCCGCCAGCGAGTTCTTGATGCGGTCTGGATTGGCCTCAGGCTTATCCATCTTATTGATGGCCACAAGGATCGGAACGTCCGCGGCGCGCGCATGATCGATCGCCTCGAGGGTCTGCGGCATGACGCCGTCGTCGGCCGCCACAACCAGAACCACGATGTCGGTCACCTTGGCTCCCCGCGCTCGCATGGCCGTGAAGGCTTCATGGCCCGGCGTGTCCAAGAACGTGATCGCCTTGCCGTGCGCTTGCACAACGTACGCGCCGATGTGCTGCGTGATTCCTCCGGCTTCGCCCTCCGTCACCTTGGTTTCGCGGATCGCATCGAGCAACGACGTCTTGCCGTGATCAACATGGCCCATAATGGTGACGACGGGCGGACGCGGGACCTGCCTGTCTTCCTGTTCACCCGGTTCTTCGAGCAACTCTTCGGGGGGCCGTTCGGCCACCATCTCGATCTTGACACCGAAGGATTCAGCGACGAGAGTGGCCGCCTCAGGGGGGATCGGCTGATTCAGGGGCAGCAGGGATCCCATCTCCATCAGCTTGCGGATCACGTCGGCGGGTTTTTGACCCACGGCTTCGGCAAAATCCTTGACGGTGAGCCCTTCCGCAAGTTTGACCGCCTTCAGGCGTGGCTTGGTGACCTCGGCGGGAGCGCTGGTCGTTGCATGCCGGGGCTTCTCCTCACGCCGGTGCATAGGCATCGCCCGCAAGTCCCGCCAACGGGTAGCGTCATCCCGAGTCGGCACCGGCTCGCTTTCCCGGCCGCGAACGGGACGGCGGATTTTCTTGTTTTTGTCCTTCAGGCCGCTCACATCAGTTGGCGGCGGCTCGATGACCGTTCCCTTCTTGCCACCCGGACGGCGGTCGGATTCAACCGCCGATGGGGTCGTGGGGGGAAAGCTGGGCAAGCTGGGCGGCGCGGCTGGAGGTGGGGGAGGCACGGGCGTGCTGTGCGGCTCAGGGCCTCTTGAGAGAACAGCCGGCGCTGGGGGCTCTGAAAGGGTTGGGGCGATCGCAGCGGCTGCGGCAACCTTGGGGGGCTCGCGAAGATCCGTGCTGATCGGGGCTGCCTCTTCCTCAGCCTTCAACGCGGCCAGGTCGGCGACGGCATGCAGCTCGCTCTGTCGCCGCTTGACCAGAATCAGCTTCTTCTCCGCCTTCACCGGCTCGGCCGGCGGAGGAGCTGCTTTCGTCGGCGCGGTGGCCCGGAGGGATGGCCCCTTGGTCTTCACCGAGGAGGAGTGCGCCTTGTCCTCTTTTTTCCCCCTCGCCTTGGGGACCTTAGCCGTCTCCTTTGTGGCCTTCGACGTGGGCTTCGCCAGGACTTGCTTGACGGTCTCTTCCTCGAGAGCGGTCATGTGGTTCGAGACCGTCACCCCCATGCCCCTGAGGTCACCGATGAGAGTCTTGCTCGGGACTCCGAGTTGCTTTGCTAGCTCAAAAACCCGCATGCCCTACACTCACTTGATTCTACCCCGTGGCTGCCCCGGCGTGCCCGCCCTCGATCGGATGGTCCGCCTCGACCGTCTCGTTCCCGTTGGCGTCGTTACCGTCCTGCTCCGCGGTCGCTGCAGCCGAGTCCGCTTCAACCATCCGAGCGTGTTGATCTTGCAACTGCTGCGCGATGGCGGCGCGAGTTTCTTGGTCCCGCACGATCTTTTCCTTCTCGTACTCGCTGGAGCCGATGATGTCGATCTTCCATCCGGTCAGCTTGGCGGCGAGCCGCACGTTCTGCCCGTTGCGCCCGATGGCCAGGGAAAGCTGGTTGTCGGCGACCACCACAAGCGCCGACTTCTTTTCTTCGTCCACGCCGACCTTTTCGATGACGGCGGGGTTCAAGGCCTCCGCGATAAACACCCGCGGGTCGGGGGTCCACGCGATGATATCGATCTTCTCGCCCCGCAACTCGCGCACCACGGCTTGGACACGCGATCCCTTCATCCCCACACAGGCCCCGACCGGATCAACGGCGCGATCACGGGACACCACGGCGATCTTGGTCCGATCGCCGGGCTCGCGCACCACGGCCTTGATCTCCAGAATCTTTTCAGCGATCTCGGGAACTTCCATCTGAAACAGCTTGATGATGAAGTTCGGATGGGTGCGGGAGAGAATCACCTGCACATCGCGAAGAGTCCGTTTGACCTCGAGAAGGTAGGCCTTGATCCGGTCCCCGCGCCGGTAGGTCTCGCGTGGTATCTGCTCGTGCGCCGGCAAGATCGCTTCCGTCTTGCCCAGATCCACGATGTAGTTGCGTCGTTCCTGGCCCAGGATGATTCCGGTGACCAAATCACCCTGCCGCGCCGAATACTCTCTGAGAACGACCTCCCATTCGGCCTCGCGAACTTTCTGAAAGATCACCTGCTTGGCGGTCTGCGCGGCAATACGACCAAATTCCTCCGTCTCAATCATGGACCCAATCTCGTCGCCTAGTTCGGCCTCGCTGTCCACCTTGCGGGCCTCTTCCAGCGCGACCTCGGATTTGGGGTTGGTCACCTGAGACACGATCTTCTTCAGCGAGATGGCCTCGATCTCACCACTCTTACGGTCAATCTTGACCTGAATATTCTCCGCCGCCCCGTACCGCTTCTTGGCAGCGGTGAGCAAGGCGGCTTCCACGGCCTCAAAGATGCGTCCCGCGTCAATGCCCTTTTCCCGCCCGATTTGCTCGATGACTGTGAGGAGTTCACGCCCCATATTCACGCGTCTCCGGATTCCGTCAAAATTCGACTTCCAGCCTGGCCTCCACGATCTCTGCCAATGGGAGTGCGACGATCTGCGTCTCGCCCTCCCCACGCCGCCCGGGGAGCAGCGCTTCCACCCTTACCTGGCTTCCTTGCAGTTGCTGAATCCTCCCGATCAGCACTGACTGCCCCAAAATCGGTTTGATCAGTTTGAACCGTGCCAACCGTCCCCGAAAACGATCATACTCACTCGCTTTCCGGATCGGACGGTCCAACCCCGGCGACGACACTTCCAGCAAGTACGCGTGTGAAATTGGATCTTCCACATCCAGCGCATGCCCAAGCAGGAGGTGGGCCCGCTCGCAATCCTCAATGGAAATGCCCCCGCTTGCTCCCCCGTCCTCCGGCATCCGTTCGATCACGACCCGGACCAGGGATTTCGGGTCGCGTCCCCGTACCTCCACATCGACGAGTGCCAACCCGAGTGAGGCAAGGATCGGCTCCACGATCCGCCCGACTGCGGAGCGAACCGTTTCAGACGCTCGGGCGGATCCTGGGGGAACGCCTTCGGTCAGCCCGTCAGGGTGGTTTCGACCCGCCATGAAACGAAAAAAGTGGGTTTTGGCCCACTTTCCAGGTGCCTACCCTACCACAAACAATTACGATAAAGCAAGGGGTAACTAGGCGTGCGAATCACCAAAACGGCTCATGAGGAGGCCGGTCACACGGCCCGTGGTCCCAGTTCCGATCCGGCGACCGTTGACTCGCACGACAGGCAGCACTTCGATCGTCGTCCCCGTCAAGAAGACCTCGTCGGCGGCGAAAAGGTCGGCCTCTGTCACCCTCTGTTCTTTGACTGGGATGCCCGCCGCCTGGGCCAATGCCAGCACCACCTGTCGCGTCACCCCGGATAAGAGCCACGGTCCCTCCGGTGGAGTTACGAGGGTCGCCCCTTGCACAACCATCACGTTGCTTGTCGTGCCCTCCAGAACGCACCCGTCACGCACGAACAACGCCTCAAACGCTCCGGCGTCGCGAGCCTGCTGTTTCGCTAGGACATTGGCGAGAAGGCAAACCGACTTGATGTCGCATCGAGTCCATCGGATATCGGGCACGGTCACCACGCTCGCGCCACCGGCATAGAAGGCAGCACCCGGAGGGACTAAAGCGCGGACCGTCAATACAACCGTTGGCTTCAAGGGTCCGCTGACGACATGGTCCCGCGGGCTGACCCCGCGGGTCACCTGAATATAGACCTTTGCTGCGGGATGACCGCTTCGCGTAACGGCCTCGGAAACCAACGCCGCCCACTGTTCCCGGGTGTAAGGCAAAGGAATCCCCAAGGCAGCCGCACTCCGATCGAGTCGCGCAAAGTGCTCCGCAGGCCGGTAGGGAACCCCGGCGTAAACGCGCAAAAGCTCGTACACCCCGTCACCGAACTGAAATCCCCTGTCCTCGACCGAGACATGGGCCTCGGATAGGGGCATGAAGGCATCATTGACGAAGGCGATATCAGGCACCCCTGGGTCTCATGCAATCGGTTACCGGGGTCCATCCTCGCCGCCGACCGTCACAACGTACACGCGACGGTCCTCGGCCGTAAACTTCCACCCCATCCGCTTCTCGAACACGATCCGATGGACGCCGGGTTTGAGCGCGCGAAACTCGAAGGCGCGTTTCCCGGAGTCCACGGCGTTCGCGCTCTCACCGATCGTGCGCTCATAATCGTCGTTGACCAAAGACAGCACCTCAGCCTCATAGGAGGGAACGTAAATCTCCCCCCGGGTCCGGTCTTCCCACAACCGGATGGTGATAGTCGTCCCCACGCGGGTCTCCAGAGCCTTTTCCTGTCTCCAGCCTTCACCGGTCATGACGGACATCGAGGGTTCCTTACAAAAGGTGCGGTATCTTACGAGAGACGACGGGGAGAGTCAAAGCCGCAATGTAAACCGAAGGTCAGCCCCTAAAGCCAGCCGTTCCCGCCGTACGAACCCGGCGTGAGTTTCGATAACATAGCGCGCCTTCTCTTGAGGCGGGCCGTAACTCGGACATGTCTCGCTCAGGCATGGCTTGGCGTCCTCCGTGATCAGCAGGACGCGCTTGGCTTCATCGAGCCAGATGATGTCCACAGGGAACCGATATTGGCGTGTGTTTCGGCGATGAAAATCCGCTCGCTCGAAGATGAACAGCATCCCCCGGTCAGAGGGGAGGGAATCCCGGAAGGCGAGCCCGGAGATCAGCATCAGCGGTCTGTCGCTGTCGGCGATTTCTACGTGCAGTTGGGCTCCGGACGGAAATGTGACCACCATGGACTCCGAACCTTGATTGGTCGTCATAAAATAGCTGCCTGCCATCAGCAAGGCAAGCGCGAGGAAAGCCAGCACGCCAAACCGGGTCGCTTGTGACTTCTCCATGAGTTCAGCCCGTCCAGAAAGTCCAGCCCCCGGTAAGGTGACGAGGCCTCGGGGACGAGGAAGCTAAATTAGGGCTTTTGTGCCTATAAAAACAGGCCTTCAGGCCTATGTCAATCGCCAAAAATCACGTTGACAACCCCCTTGGAGGCCTTTTAGAATGAGCTTTGCTTTTATCATATTTCTCTTGAGAGAGTAAGGAGCGCCGTCGCGTTACTGTACGCTAGAAGAAGGAGGCGAGTGTATGGCGTTACTCATAACCGATGAATGTATTTCATGTGGGGCCTGCCTCCCCGAGTGTCCCAACGAGGCTATTTTCGAGACCCGGAGCGATGCCGAGTCAAAGGGCAACCATGTCGGAGACGGCCAAGGCGTCGGCGACAGCATATACGTTATCACCCACGAGCGATGCACGGAATGCGTGGGGCACTTCGACGAGCCCCAGTGCGCGGCGGTTTGCCCGGTGGACAATTGCTGCATCTCGGATCCGACCTACCCGGAAGCAACGCAGGTTCTCCTTGAACGGGCCAAGAGGTTGAACCCAGATAAGGCCATTGATGAAAACAAAGTCTGGAGCGGCGTGCGCAACTAACTCACCGTGTCTCTCTAGCCATAGAGAAGCCCCCTCTTCCTCGCATCAGGAAGAGGGGGCTTCTTTGTTTTCACCAACCGCTTGTGTTCTCTATTTCACGATGACGATCGAGCCGCCCACGTGCCCCGGGTGCAAGTGGCAGTAAAACTTGTACACGGAGAGCGCCTGATCGAGGTCGCCCATGGGGACCGACACCGTCACTTCCTCGCCCGGTTTGACGACCTGCTTGACCTTCATTGCATCAATGGCGAACCCGTGGTCTGCATCCATCTTATTAATCAGCTTGAACACGAGAGGCCCGGCCGTCCGCTGGCCTGACCGCAATTCCACATCGCCCCCGCCAAGCCAAAACTTGGCGCCCTGAATCTCCACTGCGACGAATTTACCATCCTGCGCCTGCGCAGGCGTTCCCGACAAGAATCCGATCGCGATGAACAAGAGCATCAACAACAGAGTCAACTTCTTCATACAGGCTTCCTCCTTTGGTTTTGCTTATCAACAGAAAGATGTGGTTGTGATGAAATCGGGTCGGGTGCACGACACCGGAGGATGCTTGCTGGTCTAAAGCGTGCCCCAGTTTTTAAAATAGCGCAGCAGATCTCGAACCGACAGAATTCCAACTATTTTGCCATCTTCCGTCACGACTAAGTGCCGGATGTGCCGTTCCGCCATCAGATCGCTCGCTTCGTGGGCCGAACGGTCGATCTCGATGGTGATGATCGGAGCCATCATCACCTCTGAAACACGGACGCGTCGGGCGTCCCCCTCCCCAGCCAAGACCTTGCGGACCAAGTCGGTCTCACTGACCACGCCGATGTACCGAGAGCCCTCGGCCACCAGAAGCGCGCCGACCCGAGCGTCCCGCATGGTCCGAGCAGCCTCGACGACTAGCGCAGTGGGGAGCACGCTCAGGATCTGCCGGCTCATCATTACCGCCAGCGGTCTCTGGATGGCCGATCCCCCCATGACCATGACGGGCGGATTCTAGAGGAGCCTCCGTCCGCAGTCAATAGGGCAGGGCATGTGCTATACTCCACTGCAATGCGAGGCGCTATAGGACTGGAGGCGGACACGTGAACATCAGCGTCATCGGCACGGGGTACGTCGGACTAGTGACCGGGGCCTGTTTTGCCGAGTTCGGAATCCATGTGACCTGTATGGACAAGGACGAGCGTCGCATCGCCGCGCTGGAGAAGGGAGAAATTCCCATCTACGAACCCGGTCTGTCGGAACTTGTCCAGAAGGGGCTCGCTGAGGGACGTATCGCCTTCACGACCAACTTGGGGCGGGCCGTCGAAAGCGCCCTGGTGATCTTCATTGCCGTTGGGACTCCTTCCCGTAAGGATGGATCGGCAGACCTCTCGTTCGTCGAAGATGTCGGACGTGGAATCGCCGCCAACCTGAACGGCTACAAGGTGGTCGTGACCAAATCCACGGTCCCGGTCGGGACCGGAGATCGGTTGCGCGACCTCATCGGCCGTCACGCAGGAAAGGAGGCCTCCTTCGATATCGTGTCGAACCCGGAGTTTCTTCGTGAGGGATCCGCCATCGAGGACTTCATGCGACCGAATCGGGTGGTGATCGGCGCCAGCAGTCCCCAAGCGGTGGCCGTCATGCGCGACCTGTATCGCCCCCTCTACCTGATCGAGACCCCGTTCGTGTTCACGGATGTCGCCACCGCCGAGATTATCAAGTACGCCTCCAACACCTTCTTGGCGACCAAGGTCTCGTTCATCAATGAAGTCGCGAACCTCTGCGAACGGGTCGGGGCCGACGTTCAGGTGGTCGCCAAAGCGATGGGCCTCGACCAGCGGATCGGCTCGAAGTTTCTTCACCCCGGCCCGGGCTACGGCGGGTCGTGCTTTCCGAAAGACACTGCGGCCCTGATCCAAACGGGGCAGCAAGCCGGATGCGTGATGGAGGTCGCCGCGGCGGCGACGCGGGCGAACGTCCGACAGCGGGCGCGCATGGTGGATAAGATTCGGGAGTCCGTCGGGGGACGGCTGCAAGGCAAGCGGGTGGGGGTACTGGGTCTCTCGTTCAAACCCAACACCAATGATCTGCGCGACGCCCCGTCTCTGGAGATCATTCCGAGGTTGCAGCACGAAGGAGCAGAAATCCAGGCTTACGATCCTGCCGCGATGGATGAGGCACGGACGCTCTTGCCCAACGTCACGCTCTGCGCCAACGCCTATGACGCAGCCGCGAGCGCCGATGCCTTGGTGCTCATGACCGAATGGAATCAGTTCAGGAATTTGGATCTGGAACGCCTTAAGGCTGGCCTCCGGTCGCCGGTCTTCGTAGACCTCCGCAACGTGTATGAGCCTGCCCGCATGGCCGCGCTCGGCTTCCAGTACACCTCTATCGGCCGCCCCACGCCCGTCCCGAAGGGAACGGAGTAGCCACCTTACATCACTTCGGTTTTCGGCTTCGGCTTGTACCCCATCCGGTCCAGCAGCTTCCGGATCTTCGCCTGAAGAGCTTCATCCGCGCCCAGCATGACTTCCGTCAGAGGCTCGACGGCCGGTTTCCCGATCTTTCGCACGATTTCCGAGGCGGCCTGCCGCAGGTCGTCGTCCTCATGCGTCAGCAGGCTGGCCACGGCCGGCACGCTCGGCGCCCCGATCTTGATAAGGGAGTCATAGGCCCGTTGCCGAATATCGTTGACCTCGTCCGTGAGGGCCTCGATGAGAGGGCCCACCGCGCGCGCGTCCCCTACCGTGCCCAGGACCTCCACCGCGTATTTGCGGGTGAGCCAATGGCCCTCCTTGAGCGCAGCAAGCATCTCCTCGGCGCGCGTCTTGTTCGCATCCCGCGACCGGATCGTGAAGCCCTTGACGATGCGTCGCTTGGCGGTCCCCGAGTGCAGGGTTCCCTGAATCCCGACGCCCGGCTCTTCTTCGATGACCCGAACCGTGACGCCGTCTCCAGGCTTGAGCTTCTTGAGTTCCTCCAAGAGCTCTTCCCCGACTTCCAACACGACCGTCTTGCCTTCGTAAGCCAGGAGTTCGATTTCCATGGTCCGGGCTTCGAGATCCACCTTGACGACCTTTTCGGAGATCAGATTGAACCCGTCCTTCTTGATCCCGGGGCCGCCTTTCGCGATCTGAATTAATTTCGGTGCTTCATCAGCCATGCCTGTGTCTCCTTTGCCTTACGCGTTCGGCGGGGTCCACCCCAAGCTCGACAACGCCCCTTCCGCCGTTTCCCGGACCATTTCGTTTTCATCCTCCAACAGCGGGAGGAGGACGTCCACGGCCCCGCGGTCTTGCAACCGGGCCAGCGACTCGGCCGCATTCCGCCGCACCAGCCAGTCTTCGTCCCTGAGCGCTTCCCTTAATCCCTCCGCCGCACGCTTATCCCCGATCAAACCCAGTGCCTCGGCGGCGTGGCGCTTCACCATCCAGTTGCCCCCGGCGAGACCGTTCAGAAGACCATCCACGGCGCGTGGATCCGGGATCTTTTTGAGGGCCCTGGCCGCTTCTTCGCGCACCGCCTGATCGGTCAGCGCCTCCATCAGGCCTTCCACCGCCCGCGGGTCCCCGATCTTCTCGAGCGCCTCGACGGCTGCCAACCGGACCGCACCGTCCCGATCCTTGAGGGCGGTCAAGAGCGCAGCGATGGCCCGTTCGTCTTTCAGACGCCCTAGAGCCGCCGCAGCCTGCTCCCTGACCGCCCATTCGTCGTCCCTCAACGCTCCAAGCAGCGGTTCGACCGCTTCGGCCCCGACTTGAACAAGGGCCTGTCGGGCCGCCTCTCGAATGACTCGATCCTCGTCTGCAAAGAGCCCGATCAAGCGCTCGATCGCAGCCGGACCCATCTGCCCGAGACTGGCGGCCGCGTGATTCCGCAACTCATCGTTGTCGTCACGCAAAGCCGCGAGGAGTTGTTCGATGCGGCGATCGGCCTCATTCATCCGTCTGCTGTCCTTTTGCAGCCTGGGGGTTGGTGACCGACACCTCGCTGTCCCAGTCGTCGTCTTCTACCTTACTCGCTGCAGGGTGTTCCTCTGCCTGCAGCTTCTCCAACTTATCCAACATCAAGCCGCCGAGGTAACTGACCAGCCCGTCCCGGTCTGATTTCATCGTTTGAATAAGCTTGCCGTGGGGTAGTAAAACCTTCACGTCCTTGATCTTTGACAAGGCTTCGGTGGCCGCCAGGCGGGTCGTCCGGTCCTCGATGGCCGCCACCAACACATCCACCGACCGCGAGTCGCCGAATTCACCCAATGCCTTGATGCAACTCTCCCGGACCCCCATATCCCGGTCGGTCTTCGCCTTGTGGAGCAGGGGTTCGACGGCCCGGAGGTCTCCGATAATCCCGAGGGCTTGGGCGGCGGCCTCCCGGACCACCCACAGATCGTCTTCCAACGCTTCCAAGAGTTCCGAGACGGCGGGACGCCCCAGAGCAATCAGACCCATCGACACGCCGATCCGCGCTTCTTCCAGGGCCACCGTGTCATCACTATCCCGCAGCCGGTTCAAGATCTCGGCAATCCGCTCTCGTAGATCGGAAATGCGTTTGAGCGACCGAGACGCGGCCTCGCGCAGATCGGGATAGGCCATCGCTTCAATCCAGGCATCAACGCTGCGGGGATCCGCCAGTTGTTCCAGCGCCACCGCGGCCATCTGGCGAGCCGTTGGATCCTGGCTTTTCAGCGTGGCGACCAGCGGCTCCAATGCGCCGGGATCCTTTAAACGCCCCAGAACTGCGGCGGCGGTGTCGCGATGAGCCTCTTCTTCCAGCAATTGGACCAACGTGGCGAGGGACGCCGCATCCGACACATGCCCGATCGCTTCCGCCGCCGCTTCGCGGACGTTTGGATCAGGGTCCTTGAGAAGGCCCACCACCGGCACGCCGGCGGTCCGGTCCTTGATCCGCCCCAGCATGCGCGCCGCTTCGGCACGCAGGCGCGGGTTTTCATCCGAAAGCGACGCAAGCAGGCACCTCACGGCTTCCGGGCCGCGCTTCAACAACTCGGCCGTGGCGTTCATCCGCTTCCAGTCTTCCTCGTGGATGAGCTCCTTGACCAGGTCCTCTGTCTTGTCCTTCTTGGCCATACACTTTCAGCCCGAGCTTAGCCTTTAGCCTTATCCGCTGTCGCTTGGCCTGCTGTCCCCTCCTGACCCTCCTCGGGCGGGGTCCAGCCCAACTGCCCAAGAATATCCAACAAACAGGCCTGCAAGGCGGATTGAGCGTCCAGACGGTTAGTGGCGAACGACATAATGTTCTCGCTGATCGCTTCCACCTTGGACGCCTCGGGATCGTTGTAAAATTCCACCACTTGGTCAATGACCTGAGGACCGAGCTCCACCAATGCAATAGCGGCCTTCTCGCGAAGCTGTGTGATCTTCAAAGCCAGCAAAAGCGCCGGGACGCTACGCAAGTCATTGATATGACCCAATGCCAATGCCGCCTGCTCCCGGATGAACCACTCTTCGCTGACGATGCACCCCGGCATCGGCGTGCCTTTGAGACTAATGCCGACTCCTTCCAGAACCCGGATCAGGGGCTCGACGGAGCGTGGGTCGGCGAGCATCCCCAGGGCCATGATCGCCCGAACCCTGACAGAGCCGTCCTGCATGGCCTCGATGAGGGCGGGTACCGCGCTGGGGTCGCCGATCATGCCCAGCGCGATGGCGGCGTCTTCCCGCACCGCGCGGTCCTTGTCTTTCAACAACGCAATCAGTCCGGGGACAGGCCGTGAGTCCCGCAACCACGACCGGCCGGTTGGATAGTCGCTGGTGATCCCCCCCAAGGCCTGGACCGAATGCAGGCGCACCTGAAAATTCTCATCTTTGAGGCCTTCGATTAATGGCTCGACCGTAGCCTCTCCGACCTGGGTCAGCGCAATCGTCGCGCTCACACGTACCAGCTTGGAGGAGTCTTTGAACAGGGCTATCAGGCCCTTGATGGCTTTGGGGTCACCGATCCGCCCTAAGGCTTCGGCCGCCACCGTTTTAACCGCGCCATCACGGTCCCGCAAAGCGCCAATCAACCCGTCAACCGCCCGCTTGTCCTTAATCAGGCCGAGCGCCCTGGCCGCACTCTCCCGAACTCGCCACCGCTCGTCTCGAAGGGCCGCCACCAACCGTTCGACGGCCGGCACCCCGATGGTGACAAAGTCCTCCACCGCCCCATCCCGACAATCCTTAATCAGATCGCCCAGCATCGGAACCACCACTTCGATGACACGGGGACCTCCGATCCTCGCCAGTGCATGGCCCGCATACATCCGGACGGACCAGTACTCGTCCTGCAAGGCCTCGATCAGGGCGTCCGCCTCGCTGGGGCCTGCCTGCCCGACAAGAGCCTGGGCCGCCTCCTCCCGGGTCGCATCGTCCGGGTCGGTCAGGGCTTCCAGCCAGTCTGCAAGAGTGTTTGCCATCTTACCTACCTTCTTTCTTCTTTCATTTCATGACGACTTTGGGGCGCCATCCGACTTCAGAGAGGATGGCCCTCGCGTGAAACAGAATGTTCGAATCCGTCTCGACCTTCATGGCCTCCAGCAGAGGACCCGCCACTCGGAGGCCTAATTGGCCCAAGGCCCCTGCGGCATTGGCCCGCAGCCGTGTATCTTTGAGCGCTCGGATGAGCGGATCAATTGCCCGATCCTCCCCGATTTCTGCAAGGGCGCCGATGGCAAAGATCTGCACTTCCATCTCTTCCACGTCCAGCTCACCGGACTCATCTCCGCAGACCGAGACCTTGCGGACGTTGGCCGGCCGACCCCTACCGGTCACCACGTCAATCAGCGTGTCCACGGCCCGCGGGTCCTTGAGTTTGCCCAGGGCCTCCACCGCGAAGGGCCTGACGTCCAAATCCGTCAGGGCCTTGGTGAGCGGCTCTAACGCCGCGACGCCCCCGATGCTCCCCAACGCCTTCGCGGCATCCTGGCGGACCGCCGCGTCGCGGTCATTGAGCATCACCTGACACAACGGCCCAACCGCTTCTTCCGCGCCGATCTTCCCCAGGGCTTCGCACGCATGGAGCCGCAAGATCCATTCCTGGTGCCGCAATGCCGCGAGCAGCGTCGCCAAAGCCGGCCGGCCGATGCGGGCCAAGGCGCCGGTCGCATCCGCGCGGACCGCCTTGACATGATCAATCAGAAGGGGAATCAGTGGCTTAACGGCCCGTTCGTCTCCAAGGACGCCAAGGCCTTTGGCGGCGTGCATGCGGACGACCCAATTGGGGCTGGCCAGGCATTCAATCAACGGTTCCAGAGCACGCTGATCCCGCAGGTCCTTGAGAATGGACACCGCGGCTTCTTGCACGTTGCCATTCGGGTCCTGCAAGACCGAGATCAGGGTCGGGACCGCCGCCTGGCCGATTTTCCGCAAAGCCGCGGTCGCCGCATCCCGCACGGCTCGGTCCTCGTCATGGAGAACCTCCACGAGCGGACCGACCGCTCTGGGATCGGCAAACTCCCCCAGGAGCGTGGCGGCCTCCTCCCGAAGCGCCCAGTCCTCGTCCTTGAGAGCCGCTATTTCCTCGAGTACACGATCGCTCATGGATTGATCAAGTTAGCACACGGTTTTAAGCATGGTCAACTTTACGGATGGGCCTGGCGCCAGTTCTTGCCGACGCCGACATCCACCTTCAGCGGCACCGCCAACTCCATGACCCTCTCCATCTCCTCAGTCACCGCTTTGCGGACAGGGTCCAGTTCGGACTCCGCCACCTCGAAGATCAGCTCATCGTGGACCTGGAGAATCATCTTGGCTGATAGTTTCTCGGCCACCAGCCGACGCCGGACGGCCAGCATGGCGAGCTTGATGACATCCGCCGCCGTGCCTTGAATCGGCGTGTTCATAGCCATCCGCTCCCCGAACCCCCGCTGCGTCGGGTTGCCGCTTTGCAATTCAGGAATCGGGCGCCGGCGGCCGAGCAGAGTCGTCACGTATCCGTTCTGTTTGGCCTCCGCGATCGTCCGGTCTAGGAAGGCCTTCACTCCCTGGAAGCGCGCGAAGTACGCGTCAATGTATTTCTTGGCCTCCTGCTGTGAGATCCCTAACTGGGAGGAGAGCCCGAAGGGACTGATCCCGTAGATGATGCCGAAGTTGACCGTCTTGGCCACCCGTCGCATGTCCTTCGTAATCTGTCCTCCCGGCAGACCGAAGATTTCTATGGCTGTGGTCGTGTGAATGTCCTCTCCTCGAACAAAGGCCCCGATGAGGACAGGGTCTTGGGAGAGGTGCGCGAGGATGCGAGGTTCGATCTGGTTGTAGTCCGCCGAAAGCAACAAGCAGCCAGCCTCGCTGACAAACGCCTCACGGATTCGCCCGCCCCATTCCCCCTTGATGGGAATGTTCTGGAGGTTCGGTTCCGACGACGAGAGCCGCCCGGTCGCCGTGACGGTCTGGTTGAGCGAGGTGTGCAGGCGGCCCGTCTCGGGGCTGACTAGCAGAGGCAAGGCTTCCACGTATGTGGACTTCAGCTTGCTGAGACTGCGGTAGTTCAGGATATCGGCCGGCAAGTCATGCTGCACGGCCAGTTGCGTCAGCACCTCCTCGTCCGTGGAGTAGCCGGTTTTGGTCTTCTTGATGGGCGTCAGCTTGAGTTGCTCGAAGAGGACCTCGCTCAATTGCTTGGGCGAATTGACGTTGAACTCCGCGCCGGCCTTTCGATAAATCTCATCAAGGATCCCTGCGAGCTGTTGACCAAGCTCTTTCGCCAAGCGGGCCAGGGCGGCGGTGTCCACGCGGAACCCGTTCGCTTCGATCTCGGCCAGCACGACGGTCAGAGGAAGCTCCACTCGCTCGAAGAGATCCCTCAGTCCATCGGCGGCCAGCTTCTCGGCCAGGACCGCCTTCAGGCGGGCAACGGCATTGGCCGCGGCCCCCGCCCGCGCCGCGGCCTCCTCTATCTCCACCACATCGAAGAGATCACCCTTTTTCGGCTTCTTCGAGCCAGCGACGCCTCCCAGCGACTCCGAGAGATATTCCTGGCTGATGATCTCCAGCGCCGGGGCGCGACGGTTGGGGTTGAGAAGAAACGCGGCCACCATCGTATCGAAGCCGGGTTCTGTCGGTGAGATGCCGGCCCGTCTCAAGGCGATCCACGCAGTTTTGAAGTCGTGCGCGTAGATTTTCGTGGACGGATCATCCACAGCCGCTCGGACGGCCGCCAACCCCGCCTCCCCGTGAAGATAGACGGGCTTCCCAGGATAAGGGCACATCCCCACGCCCATGATGGCCGCCCTCAGGGGATCCGCCCCCGTTAATTCGCACTGGATCGCCACTTCGCCCGAGGCCCTGATGTCCTCCAAAAGGCGCGTAATGGTCGCCGGATCGTCGAGCACGACGACGCGTTCCTGGGGGTCTCGCTCCTCATCCCCCTCGGGTTGTATCCCTTTGAGCAAGCCCCAGAACTCCAGCTCGCGAAAGAGGGCGGTCAGGTCGGCGCCCCGCGCCTCGCCGAGCCGGAACCGGTCTCGGTCGAAAGATACCGGACAGTCGGTCACTATAGTCGCGAGGGTCCGGCTCAGGCGCGCGTCCTCCGCGTGCGCCTCCAACAGGTCCCGGAGCTTTTCGCTTTTCACATCGGGAAGGCGCGTCAGGAGGTTTTCAATCGAGCCGAACTCGGCGATGAGCTTTCTGGCCGTTTTCTCGCCGACGCCCTTCACGCCGGGAATATTGTCGGTGGCGTCCCCCATAAGGCCCATGACCTCGACCACGCGGGCCGGCTCGACCCCGAAGCGATCGAGACAGTCCTTTTCCGTAAAAGTCTTATCCTTCACGGAGTCGAAGATGCGGATCGCGGGCGTTAAGAGTTGGAACATGTCTTTATCACCGGTCACAATGACTACATCCAGCCCTTGCGACGCGGCTTGGACGGCCAGCGCGCCGATGAGATCATCTGCCTCGTAGCCCTGGAGCTTCACGACCGGGATCGCGTAGGCCTCGACCACACGGTGGATATAAGGCACTTGTTGCGACAGGGCGTCGGGCATCGGAGGCCGGTGGGCTTTATACTCCTTGAATTCTTCGTGGCGAAGGGTCGGCCCCTTTTCGTCGAACGCCACGGCCAGGTAGTCCGGCCGCCGCTCGCGGACGATCTTCTGCAACATGGTCGTGAAGCCGTAGATGGCGTTGGTGGGTAAGCCGGTCGAGGTGGAAAGAGCGGGAAGGGCGAAAAAGGCGCGGTAGAGATAGGCGCTCCCGTCAATGAGGTAGAGGATCGGGCGGTCCTTCATTTACCGCATCGTAGCACCTCCCTCATATCGGGACAAGCCGGTTTACTAGTGAACGTAGGTCCATGTATAATGATTTTAGGGTAGTCACAACAAGCGCAATCCAACACGGAGACCGGCTATGAGGCAGCTTCTGATTCCCGTCCTGGCAGGAGCGCTGGGATGGTTCCCCCTCTCAGGAAACATCCTCCAAGCCGCAGAGCCTGGCGCCGCAGCGCCTCAGGTCGAGATCAAAAAACATTCGACGGGAAAAGAGGCAACGGTCCGACACGGCGAGAAGGAATGGTTCATTCTCATTGACGTTGATCAGGATCGGACCATGATCATCCGGACCGAATCCAACAAGGGCAAAGAAACGAAGAATACGCCAGAGATCATCGAGCGCCCGATGTCCAGCGCCGAGGTTGACCGGATCATCAACGATTTCATCAGCGGGATTAAGTCCACGATCAAACCCTGACCAGACCGAGTCCACCCGTGAAGAAACCGAAGTTCGTCATCTTCGCCCACGGCGGCACCTACGACAAGTTGCATCAGGCTGCGACGATCGGCCTGACGGCCGCCGCCATGGGGAAGGACGTCTATGTCTTCTTGATGTTCTGGGCCATCAAGAAGCTGGCGATGGGTGAGCTGGACCGGATCGACTTCTCCCCGGCCTACGAGGCGCACGCGGATGAGGTGGCCCGCATGATGATCGAAAAGAAGGTGCCGAAGATCACCGAGATGTTTGCGGAGGCCAAGCAAGTCGGCAGTTTCAAACTGATCGCCTGCAGCGCCGGCCTGGAGTACATGAGCGTGAAGCATGAGGACCTGGCCTCGAAGGTGGACGATGTGTTGGGGCTTCCGCTCATCCTGAATCTGGCCGCCGACGCCGAGACCACCCTGTTCATCTAGCCCTCACCGCGATTTCCCCACCCCGACCCGATCGCAGTAACCGGCAAGCTTGCACTGGGTGCAGAGCGGGGAAACCGGCTTGCACAGGTTCTGGCCGAACGGCACCAGCAGATCGTTGAAAATAATCCAATGCCGCTTGGGCAGTTTGCGTCGTAAGGCCTTCTCGCTCTCCGCGGGAGTTCGAGTCCGAATATAGCCCCACCGATTGCTGATCCGGTGAACGTGGACGTCGACGCAGATTCCGGGCTTGCGATACCCGAGTGTCACGACGAGGTTGGCGGTCTTGCGGCCCACGCCCTTAAGCGTCAGCAGTTCCTCAATTTCATCAGGGACACGACCGCCGTAACGCTCCAAAAGGTCTCGGCAGATGCCGTGGATGTGGCGCGCTTTCGTCCGATAGAAGCCGACGGGGTAGATCGCGCGCTCGATCTGCCGACGAGGCACGGCCAGCATCGCCCGCGGGGAGGTGGCGAGGCGGAAGAGGCGCTCTGACGCCTCGGCCGTCGTCTGGTCTTTGGTCCGGAGGCTTAGGACTGTGGAGAGCAAAATTTGGAACGGGTCGTTCGAGGCCTTCGCCACGACACCGACGATCGGCTCCTTCCAGCGGCGAATCTCCCGCTTGAGGATCCGGATGGCAGTGTCGATATCGCGATTTTTCACTTTGACAGGCGGTGGACGAAAGGAGGGAGAAAAAGAGTCAGGCCGAGAGAGAGGCGCTTAGGCCATCCTGTGCTTGGCCAGCCACTTCTGACGCCGGCGTTGCGCTTCGCGTTCCTTGTTCTTCTTTTTTAAGCTGGGCTTCTCGTAAAACCGCCGCCGCTTGAGTTCCCGAAAGAGGCCCTCGCCGGCAAGCTTCTTCTTGGCGATCTTCAGAGCCTTCTCGACGTTGTTATTAAAGACTTTAATCTCCATCCCGTCGCTCCAACTTCTGTTGCTCTCGCTAAAAGGCAAAACAATCTAGCACAGATCAGAAAGGAAGAGCAAGGGTTTGGGGCGTCGGTTTGTGACAGAAGAGGCGAGAAGACAGGTATACCCGGATGACCCAAACCTATTGGATCTCCAGGGAGTTATCAGATACGGGCGTGGGCCAATGAGGCCACCGCACAGCCTTTGACGGAACAGGGAGTCTCCCCACCCATCGGCGCGGCGGGATGATCCGAGTTATCCGTGGGATGATACCGGTGATACCAGGCGCACTCCATGTCATACGCCTCAGAGACTTTCGAGGTGTACTCGAACCAGAAATACCGGTACTTCCCCTCGCTGGCCATGCGCTGGAGTTCCTCGGCGAGGTTCCCATCGGCGCGGCCTACCCGATCGGCCATCCTCCCATTGCGTGACAAAATAAAGGCACCCGGTGATGCCTCAGTCACGAAAAGGTGGATGTACTTCAAGTTATATGGCCCCGACATACGCACCTCCATACCAAGTTTGCTCGACCCGGCGCTTCGGTTATTACCCTACCAGCAACGCGAATAGCCGCAGCTACATTTCTCGCAGTTCTCCGTATGCATCAATGGTCCCCCGCAGTCAGGGCACGGCAGGCCCTCCGGGCGCGTGGCCAAGACCCCTACGGTGGACTCTTGCTGCTGCCCCGGCGGGTGATAGCTGGCCAGGGCCTTGGCGATAGCGTCCCAGAGGGAGAGGACCCGATTTGCCCCTACACCATAGGGATTGCCGTCCTGAATACCGATCAACTGCCTGGTAATCTCGTGGAGCGGGATGCGGTAGCGGAGAGCAAGACTGATGAGGCGGCAGACGCATTCAAGGTCGGCCTGAATCATCCCGCCAGCCTTGGCCACGGTGGCGAACGTCTCGAACGGCTCCCCGTTCAAGGAATTGATGGTGAGGTACATCTTGCCGTAGCTCGTATTGATGGCGATCGTCTCGCCGATCACCCGAACCGGCCGTTCCAACTTGATCGGTTGCGGTCTCGGGGCAAAGACCTCCGCGTGCGAGGGGCCCGCTTCCGCCTTCACCGGGTGCTTGTCGCTAGCCGGCGAAGGCGCACCGGTCACGGCCGTCGCCTTTTCTTTTTCTTTCGTTGAGACGCCGACGTTCAGAACCTGTTCTTCGCGGCTCCCATCGCGATAGACCGTAATGCCTTTGCACCCAAGTTCATGGGCCATCAGGTAGGCCTTCATGACATCGTCCACGGTAGCCTGAGCCGGCATATTGATGGTCTTGGACACGCCGCTATCGGTGTATTTCTGGAAGGCTGCTTGCATCCGGACATGCCACTCCGGCGATACATCGTGGGATGTGGCAAAGATCTTCTGCCACCGCTCGGGGACTTCCGAGATGCCCCGGGCCGAGCCGTGATTGGCAAGAATCTTATCCAGCAGCCCGTCCTGCCAGAACCTTTCCTGCTTGGCGGTCTCAATGAAGTGGTCGAGGACATAGGGCAGATGCTCCCCATCCATCACATTTTTATACCAGATGAGGCTGAATTCCGGCTCGCAGCCTCCCGAGGTATCCGCGATCATGCTGATCGTGCCGGTCGGGGCCACAGTGGTCACATAGGAGTTGCGCACTCGCTGGCCGCGTGCCTCGTGGAGGGAGCCTTTCCAGGAGGGGTACACGCCCCGCTTCTCGGCCATGCGCATGGACTCGTCGTAGCCGACCTCGGAAATGAACTTCATGACCCGGGCACCCATCTCCACGCCCATCTCCGAGTCATACTGGATGCCCAGTTTGAAGAGCATGCGGGCGAAGCCCATCACGCCGAGGCCGATCTTTCGGTTGTCCTTGGTGCACTTCTCGATCTGTGGAATCGGGTACTTGTTCATATCAATGACATTGTCGAGGAAATGCACGGAGGTCCGGATGGACCGATCCATATGCGCCCAATCGATCTCGTACCGTCCGTCCTCGGTGCAGCTCATATGGGTTTCGACGTTGATGCTCCCGAGATTGCACGACTCGTACGGGAGCAGGGGCTGCTCGCCGCAAGGATTGGTGGCTTCGATCTTCGCGTAGTGAGGCGTGGGGTTCGTCCGGTTGGCCTGGTCAATGAAGAAGAGTCCCGGCTCGCCGTTGCGCCAGGCCGACTGCGCAATTTTGTTCAGGACTTCGCGGGCGTTGAGCTGTTTGACTACCTTGTTCGTACGGGGACTGACGAGATCATACTTCTCCCCCTTGAGCGCGACCTCCATGAAGACGTCCGTGACCGCAACACTGATGTTGAAGTTCGTCACTTCCTTCGTGTCGGTCTTGCAGGTGATGAACTCCAGAATGTCCGGGTGATCCACCCGCAAGATCCCCATGTTGGCGCCTCGCCTGGTGCCACCCTGTTTGATGTGTTCAGTAGATTGGTTATACACCTTCATGAAGGACACGGGGCCGGAGGCCACCCCGCCGGTGCTTCGCACCGTATCGTCCTTCGGGCGCAGACGGGAGAACGAGAAGCCTGTCCCGCCGCCGGTCTGGTGGATGAGCGCTTGGTGTTTCAGCGTGTCATAGATGCCCCCGATCGAATCTTCGACCGGCAGAACGAAGCACGCAGCAAGCTGCTGCAAGGGCCGACCGGCATTCATGAGAGTCGGCGAGTTGGGCAAGAAATCCAGACGCGTCATCAAGTCGTAAAATTCCTGCTGGGTCGCCTGTACCGCTTGCGGCGTGGCCCCGTACAGCGCGTCGGCCTCGGCTAGGTTCTTCGCCACACGGCGGAACATGCCCTCAGGCGTTTCGATCACTTTTCCGTTTTCATCCTTTGCCAGGTATCGTTTCTGCAGAACGCGCAACGTGTTCTGAGAAAGCCGCAGAGGCCTCTCCCCTTTCACTGCAGAATCAGTCACAGATGCAGCTTTCATTCCGGTCCACCCCCCTTATTCAAGATGCCTGACCTTACAGTAAGAACAATGAAAACGAACGGCAGGGCCATACGCATTCCGTCGCGCACAAGTCAGCCGAGGATCGCCGTCGCACCATGGCCTCGCCGATGCCCGAAAGGAGGCTTATAGCGAGCGACCCAATGCCGCTGTTTCTTCCGAGCGCTGCCGTGACCGTCGGTCTGATACCACTCAAAGTACCGCACGCCCGGGACATCGTTTTCCCGAAGATGCCCCATCAACCGTTCACGCAGGCCACACGAGTCGACACTACCAATAAATAAAATATTCTGATTCTGATCCCGCAAGACGTAGACACCCTGGACCTGCGGGACGACAATAAGATTATTGCGGTTCCATCCTTTCGGCTGCTCCACCCTCGTAATCATTTTGCTAGTACCTCTTACTCGTACCTTGCCTTCTAGATATTGCGGGAGCCTGAAACCATCATCACAGTATCTTGATTCGTAAAACGGGCCGACTACTACCATAACGACTCGCGTCTGTCAAGGAAAAAATACCATATCTAGACATTCTTATAATTGATAGGGGCATATATTGTGGAAATGTCTGGGTCTAGAGCAAGGACAGACAGTGCGATAGATGGGGATGGGTTGTGTACAACCTAGATTAAGACTGGCGTACGCTACAAAACCTATTGTTTTTTAAAGCAAAGAGCGTCACGAAGAGCGCATATAAGGAAGGCAGGCTACTTGGTTTTCTTAACGTAGGCCTTGTAGTGGATAAAGCCGTCGCTTCGCTCCTCTTCGAGCCCTAGGAAATCATGGCCCGTGGTTTCACACCAGGCCGGCATGTCCTCCTTAATCCCTTCATCATCGGAAACCACTTCGAGGACTTGGCCGATCGCCAGTTCCTTTATCTTCTTCGATGTCTTGATAATGGGCATCGGGCAAAACAACCCTAACGTATCGAGCTGCACATCACACTGAATGGCCATACAGTTTCCCTAGTGGAAATTAGATGAAGAGGTTGACCTGGGCGTCTTTCGCCTCAGCAAGGTAGGTCGAAACTCCGGCAAATTGATCGATCCCATCCATCAACGTGTCCTTCGTGATGCCCAGCAGGCCGAGGGTGGTCGTACAGGCAATGAACCGGACCCCCAGGTCCTTGGCCATCTCCATGAGCTCGGGGACGCTGGGCATACGGTTCTGCTTCATCACCAGCTTCATCATGCGGGTCCCGAGACCCCAGAAGTGAAAACGTGACAAGGGTAACCTGTCGGCTCCTCCTTTATTTAGCAAGCCGAACATCCGCCGTATCCAATCCTTAGCAGTGCCACGAACACCCTGGCGCCTGATAGCGTTCAGCCCCCAGAACGTAAAAAACATGGTGACCTGCATGCCCATTGACGCCGCGCCCGTCGCGATGATAAAGGCCGCCATGACGCGGTCCATGTCGCCGCTCAGGACCACCAAAGTTACCCGTTCCGGTTTGCTCTCTTGTAACTCCGCGAGAGCCACTTGTGGGTCGAGTTTTACTGTGCTCATGCCATCACCCCCAATGAAAGTCATCGGGGAGGTCGGGGTCCCCAAGGACCCAGAAACCTCCCCGATTCCCCTCTAGCATCGCAAGAACACTTTAATACGCACTACTCTGGCTTGTCAAGAATGGAGCCGACAACATTTTCAGCCCATAAGTGCATTCAACGCATTGATAACATTATAAATATAGACTCTACGCATCTTCTAGTCGTCCACGTACCTATCTTCATATCTGTCCTCGATCCCTTCTGTGACAACGTCTTTTAGTTCCGGTTGGCCACGCCGAAGCAGCGCATAGCCTTCCTTGCGTATACGTTCGGCCTTTTCGGCAACCAGCCGAGGTGGCATCCGATAGTGCAGCAGCACAAGACTGAAGATCTCGATCGAGGTCTCGAACTCTTCCGGCACCACTTGATTCGCCCCCAAGGCCAGCAGGTCGTCGATTTCTCTCAAATAGCGAGTTCGGGCGACAATATGAAGGGACTGATTGAGTTGCCGGGCCACCTGGATCGCCCGCCGTGTGGCAAACGGGTCCGAGATGGCCAATACCAGGGCTCGCGCATCCTGAATTCCAAGCCGACGGAGGACTTGCGGATGCGTGATGTCCCCGAAGTAGATCGGGACGCCCTTCCGTTGTTCATGCCGGACGACCTCTCCATCCATCTCAACCACCACGAAATGGATCTCGGTTTCCCGAAGGACCTTGGCCAGATTCCGTCCGTTGACGCCGTAGCCGGCGATGATGGCGTGGTCCCGGATATGGAGGTGCGGCGTTTCTGAGCCATCAGCAGGGCGCGCCGGCCACCAGTGACGGAGCCGTTGGATGGCCTCGGCCCGGCGGGCCAGGCGCGGCGAAGCCTGGATCAGAAACGGAGCGAGCAACATGGTCAGCACCGACACAGCCAGGAAGACCTGAAACGACTCCGGGGAGAGCAGACCGGCTTCCTTACCTGCCTTGGATAAGATGAAGGAGAATTCGCCCACTTGGGCCAAGGCGATCCCCATCAGCACCGCCGAGCGCCACGAGTAGCCCACGGCAACCGCTGATCCTGCAGCCGTGGCGATCTTGCCCGCCACGATGGCGAGTACCAAGCCTGCCACGAGCAATGGATGGGCAAGCAAGACCCGAAGATCCAACAGCATGCCGATCGAGATGAAAAACAGACTGTTAAAGCTGTCCCGGAAAGGCAGGACCTCGGCCAAGGCCTGGTGGCTGTATTCCGATTCGGAGATGATGAGGCCGGCAAGGAACGCCCCGATGGCGAGCGACAGGCCTGCAAGCGAGCAGAGCCAGGCGATGCCCAGGCAGATCAGGATGATGGTGATCACGAAGAGTTCCCTGCTGCGGCTCCGGACTACCGCGATCAGCAGGTGAGGAACGAGGAATCGCGCGGCGATCAGAATCAAGGTCACGAACAGAACCGCCTTGGCCAGCGGCCACAAGACCGCAAGCATTCCCACATCCTCCTCACGTCCCAGAACCGGCGTGAGGACCATCATCGGCACGACCGCGAGGTCCTGGAAGATCAGAATTCCGATTGTGAGGCGGCCGTGGGGGGAATTGGTCTCGCCGCGATCCGCCACCGTTTTGAGAACGATCGCGGTGCTGCTCATGGCAGTAAGAAAGCCCCAGAACACCCCTTGGTTAAAAGGCAGGCCGAAAGCCAGGCCCACCAGGATCGCCGCAAGGATCGCCGATCCGATCTGGATCGCTCCCCCACCCACGACCGCACGAATGGACGGGATGTGCGCCAGCGAAAACTCGACGCCGATCGTGAACAGAAGCAACACGACACCGACCTCGGCGAAGACCTCTACCCGGGAGACGCCCTGCACGAAGTCGAGACCGTAGGGACCCAATGCGGCTCCCGCCACCAGAAAGCCGACGACGGCCGGCAGACGGAGCCGGTCGAAGCAATAGACGACCACGATCGAAACGCCGAATAGAATGACCAGATCGCGTAGGAAGTCCAACTCGGCCATAAGGAAAGCTCCTGCTAAAGATGGTGTCGTCTTACATACACGGACGGCTCCGAACGAGCAAGCCCATTTCTGAGCGGATGCGGTCTAGAGTGACTTAGCGGAAGGGAACTGGTGACGATTGAGCACTTGATTATTGAGCGGTAAACCCACCGTCTATCGTAAAAATACTCCCCGTGACCCAGGAGGACTCATCCGACGCGAGATAGAGCAACATCCGGGCGACTTCTTCGGGGGTCCCGAACCGCCCGATCGGGTGCGCGGCGGTCATCGCGGCGTTCATTACGGGGTCCGCAATCGCGTCGGCCGACATGGGGGTGTCCACCAAGGCCGGACAGACACAGTTGCACCGGATCTTCTCCTTCGCATAGTCGATCGCCAAGCACCGCGTCAGGGCTTGCATCGCTCCTTTCGTGCTGCTGTACGCGGCGCTTCGAGGAATCCCCACTAGTCCCGCCACCGATGAGACATTTACGATCGAACCGCCCCGACCAAGCATGTGGGGGATGGCTGCCCGCGTAAACCGGAACACACCGGTCAGGTTGGTCGCCAGAATCTCATCCCAGGCCTGATCCGTCATCTCGTGTATGAGCGGGCCGAACTCGCCGGTCGCCGCGTTGTTCACGAGAATGTCGAGCTTGCCGAACGCCCTCACCGCCTGCTCCACGGCGGAAAGCACATGGGCTTCGTCTGTGACCGACCCGGGGACTGTCAGGGCCTTGCCGCCGTTTGCCAGGATCACTTTGGCCACGCCCTCCAAGAGCTCTTTACGCCGACCCGTGATGACCACATGGGCTCCCTCATCGGCGAACAGTTTGGCCGTTGCTGCTCCGATACCCGTCCCGCCGCCGGTGATCAGCGCCACTTTACCATTCAGTTTCACGGTTCATCCCCCGAACGGACGGCTTCGCCGCTTTCCTCTCCAGCCTCAGCAAGCCCCATAGGAGACGCACCAGGCTCCACTTTACGGGCGACCGTGAGAAAGCCACTGTGCGCTACCATTCGGTGGTCCGGCCGCACGCTTCGCCCCTCGATGTTCCAGGTCCGGAGCAGGGTCTCAAACGTCTGGATCATTGAGAAGACCCGGACTCGATGCAGCGCCTCCACCGTCTGCATCACCTGGGGAATCGTCGGCACATAGCTCAGGTACACTCCGCCCGACCGCAATACCGCCGCCGCGTGTGGCACCACCCGCCACGGCTCGGGCAGGTCCAGGACCACCCGGTCCATATCGGTTTCCTCGATTCCTTCATAGGCGTTGTTCTGCCGGAGCGTCAGGTTATGGACCGGGCCGAGATAGCGTTCGATGTTCTTCATCGCCGTCCGGGCAAAATCCTCGCGGGCCTCATAGCTGACGACGTGCCCCCGTTCGCCGACGGCCCGGAGCAGCGTCATCGTCAGGGCGCCCGACCCGGTTCCCGCTTCGAAGACCCGCGCGCCGGGATAAATGTCGGCCCACTGGACGATCACGCCGAGGTCCTTAGGGTAGAGAACTTGCGCTCCCCGGGGCATCTTGAGGACGTATTCCGAGAGGGTCGGGTGGAGGGCAAGCAAGCGACGACCGCGGGACAGAGTCACGAGAGACCCGTCGGGCTTGCCGATTAAAACATCGTGCGCGATGGCCTCCCCGCCCAGTTGGAAGGTATCGCCAGCCTTGAGCGTCAACGCGTACTGGCGTCCCTTCCGGTCCACGAGATGGACCCGGTCGCCGTCTTTCAGCACAATCATGGCATCACCTCAAGATGAGGGAAGGAAGGACGTCAACTCGGCTTGATGGGCCCGGCCGCGTTGGCGCCGAGGTCCACCATCGTGAGACGAACGAGCGCGTGGCAGTGAGGGCAGGGGAAGCGCATGGTACCCTCGTCGAGCCATTCAATGATCTCGTCTTTCACCCACATCAGCTTCCCACAAAAGGGACAGGGCTTCACGGGCAGCGGCATCGGTCTCCTCTCACACGTCGCGGACGGCGGCCTTGGCTTTCTCGACGAGATCGGGCGGCAACTGGGGCATCTGGTGAGCGATCATCGCGTGCATCTTCAGCTTGGCGAGCACATCGTCCACGGAGGTGCCCTGGACCTCGAAGTTGCATTCCTCCTTCAAACACTTCAGCGCTTTCGCCATGGCAGTACCCTCCTTCTGCAGGTTCGCTGCTTCCCCTTCTACCGCATCAGAGGGGTTTCACGCAAGTCTAGGAGCGCATTGCGACACGCCCCTACGAGAGAGAAAGAGGGCGCGGCGACGCCTCGCCTCTACACCATGGGGCCGGTGTGTTTGGCGCAGGCCATCAGCTTGCAGTAGCAGCAGGTCACGGCGGTGGTCGGCTGGCCGCAGTTGGCACACGGATGTAACACGGCCCGATCGTTCTCGGACATGGAAGGACGGGCCAGCTCTTCGGCCTTCCGCTTGGCCAGGAAGCCCCAATAGAAAGCCTGCTTGGTCCCGGGCGATTCGCTCTCCAGACGGTTAAGGATGTCTTTGTACAACAGCATCTTGGCGCCCTTCGCATTCGGGCATTCCTCGACGATGTAATCTATCCTGTTGACGACGGCGTACGCGGCGATCTCCCGTTCCGCCAGGCGGTACAGCGGCTTGACCTTCTTGGCGAACCCCTCGACCGACGCAGGCAGCACGGGTCCCTGCTTGCCCAAATATTCCGTCTGCCAGTGCAACACGTTGCCAAGAAGCCGCGAAGCTTCATCATCCAGATTGTGCCCCGTCGCCAGGACATCGTAGCCGTGCTCCACCGCCGCGCGATTGAAATGATAGCGCTTGATCGTCCCGCAGGCCGAACAGGTCGGACGGTGGACCAAATCGGCAAGCTCGTTGATCCCGGCCCCTTCGTCTCCCTTCAGTTCGTGGACATGGAGCGCGATGCCGCGGGCGGCGACAAACCGCTCCACCTTGGCTTTGGACTGCCGCGAATATTCACCGATGCCGAGGTCCACATAGAATGCGTCGGCCCGGTACCCCAGCTTGCACAGAATGTCCAGAAGAGTCAGGCTGTCCTTTCCGCCCGAGACCGCCACCAGGATGCGGTCGGCCTTGGCGAACATCTTTTCTTCGTCGACGGCCCGCTCGACCTGATGGCGGACGAACTCCGTCAGGCAGACCTTGCAGAAGGCGGTATGATGACGCGGTATCCCAATGACGGCTCTACTCGGGCACTTGCGGCAACGCATGGAACCCTCCTACCCGCCCGAGATGACCGGACGGATCTCGACATGGTCCTCATCCCCGAGGGTGTCGTCCTCGGTCACGAGGTCGTCGCCGCGCACCACCAGGACACTCTCCGGAAGAAGGCTCAGTTCCTTGAGCAGCTCCTTCACCCGCTTGGGGCCCTTAACCTCCACTTCACGCGCAGGATGGTTCAGCAAGATCTTCATCGCGTCGAGCCGCCCAATTATACCTCCGCGTCCCGGAGGAACGCCGCCGCTTCCTCGGGCGGGACGGGGTTGATGTAGAACCCCGTGCCCCACTCGAAACCCGCTACCTGCGTCAGCTTCGGCATGATCTCGAAGTGCCAGTGGTAGAACTCGCCGGTCCGTTCATGCAGGGGAGACGTATGAAGGATGAAGTTGAACGGGGGGCTGCCAAGAACCCGGTCCAGCCGACGCAGCGCGTCCGAGAAGACCCGCGCAAGAGCTTCGAACTGGAACTTCTGGCTCTCCTCGAAATAAGACGTGTGTTTCTTGGGCAGGATCCAGACCTCGAACGGGAACCGCGGGGCGAACGGGGCGATCGAGAGGAACTCCGCGTTCTCCCCGACCACCCGGTTCCGATCGGCGGCTTCTTGGCGGATGATGTCGCAGTAGATGCACCGCTCCTTATCCTTGAAGTGCTCGTGGCAGCCCGCAATCTCCTCCGCGACGAAGGTCGGAACGATAGGGAGCGCGATGAGTTGCGAGTGCGTGTGCTCAAGCGTAGCCCCGGCGGCCGCGCCGTGGTTCTTGAAGATGAGGACGTAGCGCAGCCGGGTGTCCTTTCGCAGGTCCAGGATCCGATCCCGGTAGGCCCAGAAAATGTCTTCGAGCTTTTTCTCGGAAAGGCCGGCCAGCGTGGCCTTATGGTCGGGTGACTCGATAATGACTTCGTGGGCGCCCACGCCGTTCATCCGGTCGTAGAGCCCCACACCCTCTCGCCCGAGGTCGCCCTCGACCCGAAGGGCGGGAAACTTGTTCGGAACGACGCGGAGGCTCCACCCGGACGTATTGGGCCCATGCCCGTCCCCACGATAGGCAAGGATCTCCGGGGGCGTCTGGGCCTCGTTGCCCGGGCAGAGCGGACACAGGGGTTCGGCCGTCATCGGAGGACAGACCTGGCGGAAATCGGTCGGCCGCTGACCACGCTCGGTTGCGATAATCACCCACCGGCCCACGACTGGATCGCGTCTCAGTTCAGGCATGAAACACCATCATCGGCCGTCCTCCGACAAGGACGATCGCGCAGGGGCGGCTCGCGAACCGCCCCTACAAAGGTTAAAGATCGGCAATCTCGATCCGCACCTCCAACCGTTCCTCGCGTCCCGGTTGCAGCGTCAGTGGCCATGAGGCCAGGAGCGCGGAACCCTGGTACGTCCTCTCAAATCCGTCTTCGGATTGCGACACCGTGTCGATGGGCATGTACCAGATATCTCCTCGCCGGTCAAGGCACAGGGTCACACGGAACCGACTCCACGCGTCCACCATTGAGAATCGATCGGTCTCCTGACACTGGCCTCGCACATGGAGTCGGACCGGGCCGGACCCCGACCATTCATAATAGCGCTGCGGATCGTCGCCGGCCAACAGCGTCAGGTTCAGCTCGATGCCGAAGCGCACGTTGAGCGGCGCCTCGGCATGGTTCTGGATGGTATAGGCCACGCCGACCGCCGGCTCCCGCTTCGTTACCCGATACTCCTTGCGCACGGTGAGGGGGACCGAACGGCCATCGAAGGAAACGGTCGCGCCAAAAGCCATCGGGACGGTCATGATGCCTCCCTCTGTCATGGGCCCACCTGTTTCCACCTCATACGCCCCGCTTAAGCAATCGCCGCGCTCCTCGTCATCAATCCGTTCGAAGGCTTCCCAGGATGTTCCGGGGTGCAGGAATCGGTCCAGGAAGCTGAGCCGTCTGTGCCGGTCGTACATCAGCATCCGGTCGAGACCCTGCTCCTTGACCCTCACCTGGTCATGGATGGACTTGGGCGCGCCGCCGCTGGACTCCCCATGCAGGGCTGCTTCCGCCAGCTTACTGTGGTACGCCTCCTCCCGGCGGGCGAGCACGTCGGACAGGTTGAACCCCCGTGGGCGATAGTCCAATTCAAGGAGGCTGCCCCCGCAAGCCGGAGCCAGCAACAGCCCAAGCGTGCGGGTCGAAACCATGATCTCGTCATGCCCGTCTTTGTCGAGGTCGAACGCCCTCGTCTCGATCCAGTCACGTCCTCCGTGGACCGCCGACTCGACTTGGTTTTCGGCTTCGATGAGGTTCCGATACGCTTCGTGTCGAAGATAATTCAGATACAAGCCGCCGAAGAGCCCATGCCAGTACGCATCATTCCCCTGTGCCCGCCACACCAGTCGTGTCGGCTCGGACATCGCTCCACCGGCGGGCATCACCCGCGAGACACGCTCGCTCACCTCCAGCATCCGTTTGTGCAGGTGGTTAGCTTCGGGGTACTTCAGCAGGAAGCCGTCCCAGAATCCCCCGCGCAGAAACGGGCGGAATACGGCCAGCCTCCCTTCATGTTCCAACTCGGCACGTCGGTCGGCCAGGGCCTTGGCAGCGGGGGTCGGGAGCGCCCACTCCATCAGTTCGTCGTAAGAGGCCGAGGGTAAATACACGCGGCCCGTCGGGGGGTGGCCGGCGAGGTACTCACCGAACGTCCGCACGTGAAGCCATTCGCCGTTGTGTTCCAGCAAGGCGAACAAGCGTTCCAGATAGCTCTCCTCAAACACCCACTTGTAGGTGTCCGGCCAGAGTCCGAACTTCTCTCCGTCATCGGCGTAGGCCACTGCCGCCTCACCTCTCCGCTCACCGAGCCGCCATAGAAAAGCGATGAGGTCTTCCGGTACTCTGAATGGGATCAGGTAGCGCAAATGTTTGCTGATCGGGTAGATGGCCAGCGGGTGACCCTCCTTCTCGGTCAGGTAGTATCCAGTCAAGTCCTCCGGGTCCAACCCCGCATGGGCGAAATGCGAGTCGTCGAGGATCGTGTAGCGGAGCCCCGTGGAAGCCAGTTTCTTTGGAAGCCCGCTGTCCCAGACCCGCTCGGCGAGCCAGAGCCCCTGAGGCGTGGCCCCCAGCCGGTCGCGCAGCCGCTGCGAAAGAAGGGCGACTTGGCCCACGGCGTCGCGGTCCGGAATCACGGACAAGATCGGCTCATAGTACCCTCCTCCGAGCATTTCCACCTGATCGGCGACGATGAGCTTCGCCAGTCGGTCCAGAAACCCCGGCTCCTCTTTCTCGAACCAATCCAGCAGAGGACCGGTATAGTGCAGGGTCACCCTGACCCGGGGATGCCGCTCCAGGACGTCAAGGAACGGACGGTAACAGCGTTCGTAGGCCAGGCGGAACACGTGGCCGAAGTTTCCCGCCGGCTGGTGGTTGTGAATGCCGAGCAGGAGCGTGACGGGGTGCATCTCAAGCCCTCCACATGGTGGCTTCGAACGTGTGATCCGGGACCGTAAAGGCCAGAGGGCGGTCTTGCGGATAGCGTTCGAGTTCAAGGTCGCCCTGCATCACCTTGATCACGAGATGAACCCGTACGCCTGGATTCAACTTCAGATCCTTGAACGGCAGGGCCAGCTCGATCACTTTCTTACGCCGGATGCGGTCGCAGGTCCGAACCGGCACGAACGCCGTCCCGTCCGGACTCAGCCAGAGCGTGTACTGCGGCGGGTCCGGCACGCCGAGGCGGAAGACCAGTTTGGCCGGTGTCGGCTCGATGAAGCGGATCTGCACCTCTACATCGTCAGACAGAGCCGGGGGAGAATCCTCCAGGGGATCGAGCCGCAGATAGAACTGGTCAAGGTCGAAGCCGAAGTAGATTCGGCTGAAGTGCTCCGGACCCTTGTGCATCGAACTGAACGAGGCACGACCTTCCACTGAGCCGGAGCCCCGCCATTCGTAAAAATCGGTGACGACCCCGTCGAGGGACGGCGAGATCAACGCAGTCGGTTCCCGGACGACCACCTCCGCCGCCTGACTTCGCAGCACCGAGATCTTGAGGAACTCCGGGACTTCCGCGCGCAAGAGGCGATAGACATTCGCCAGGTGGAGGCGAAACAGATGATCAAATAGGGGCTTCTGATCGGTGTCGAAGTCGTCTCCATACCACCAGAACCAGTCGCTCCCTTCGGCGGCATGCAGCTCATCCCAAGCCGCGCGAACCGCCTCGGAGGGAAGCCCGCCTTCCTGCTCCCGCCAGTGCAGGAAGCGTCTGGTTCGTCGCACCCGATCCCACGCGTCATTGTCCTCGGCATGCCCCAGCCAAATCTTGAGATCGGCATTGATCCAGGAACCGGTGTGCAGACGGGCCAGGCGCCCGGTCGGCGGGTGGTCCGCAAGATCGCGCGCGGGGGTCACCGTCTGGACATGCACGCCGTCAACATCGCTCCGGGACATCGCCGCGTACAGGCCGCGCAGAAACCCTTCGCCTCCATCGGGATAATGCTCCCACGGATTCTCCCCATCCAGGATCACCGCAACCACCGGCCGCGCCTCCGGCGAGCGCTGGGCGATGGTCCGCAACCGGCCGCAGAAATCCAGCACCGAAGCCTCAGGCTCGTTCTTGGAGTACGTAAAGCCTACGGCATCGGAGAGGTCGCGGTCCCGGAACAGGAGCGCCACGTCCTCTCCGTCGCACGAGAACCGATAGGGCCGATAGAGCTGCTCGTCCCGGCGCCACTGGTCCACGGAGCGCGCAAGGATCTCTTCATCGGTCGCCGCCCAGCGAATCCCGAGCGACGCCAGGATCGGGATCAACTCGGGGCACACCGACCCTTCGGACGGCCAGAGTCCGACCGGACGACGCCCGAAGAGTGCCTCATGATGGCCGATCGCGCGACGGATCTGCGCCTCCGCATCCTCAGGATACGCGAACCGCTGCGGAAGGGCGGAGTCCGGGCGAGCCCGCCGAGCCGAGTCCGTATCAATGAGGAGCGGCAGGATCGGGTGGAAGAAGGGCGTCGTGGAGAGTTCAATCTGATCCCGCTCTTGAAGATGCCGGTACAGCGGGATAATCTGCCCGAGCACGTCGCGCTGCGTCGCCAGGACGACCTGTTTGTCGGACTCGGTGAAGTGCCGGCCTTTGGCGATGAGGTCGCGCAGCACGGGGTAACGGGCCAACGCCCGGTGACCGAACCAGGCGAGGTTATGCCATACCTGTAGATCGAGCAGGTCCTGCACGGAGAATCGGCGGGCAATGCCGGGGTAGTCTTCCTCGCGAGGGCGCAGACCCCGCTGGATCAGCAAACCGTAGTACCGCTCGTGCGGGCGGACCATCGTCTCCCGGTTCGCGGCGAAGAACTGCCGCAGCACAAACGCCCGCTCCTCCTCGGTCAGGTCGGCCGCGGGGCGGGCGGCGTGCACCAAGAAGCTGTCTTTCACTGTACCCTGCTCCTGTTCCTGGATCTGCCGCAAAAGAGACGGAGTCAGATTCATGGTGACCCTCGCCTCAGGATATTCTTCCAGGAGAACAGCCATGTCGTAATATCCCTTCGTGGCATGAAGACGCACCCAGGGGAGGGGGGCGGTCTGCGTCAGCGGATCGGTGTAATAGGGCTGGTGCAGGTGCCAGAGAAGGGCGACGGCCAGGTCTTTACCCATGCGTCAACCTAGCAGACCCCTCGGTGAGGGTCAAGAAACGGCGCCGTTGCTCCTCGCCCCTGCTTCGGGGGAGAGGACGAAGGTGAGGGGGCAACAAATCAATGCGGGGACAGATTTGAAAATCTGTCCCCCGACCGGATGGCTTCAATGGGGCCACGGCATCGCTGCCGTGGAATCACACGAAGCGTTGACCAGACGCGAACAGGCCAGAGAGAAGGCTTCAATGGGGCCACGGCATCGCTGCCGTGGAATCGCAGTATAGGGATTGACAGCAACGATGGGGATATCAGCTTCAATGGGGCCACGGCATCGCTGCCGTGGAATCGAGTGTCCACGGCCCCCTCCAGGACGGCCCGGTCATTGCTTCAATGGGGCCACGGCATCGCTGCCGTGGAATCGTCGGAACTCCCCGCATCAGCGGTGCCCGTTTTCGGCGCTTCAATGGGGCCACGGCATCGCTGCCGTGGAATCTCAAAAGCGCCCTGGGCAGCTATACGGGTGGGAGACGCTTCAATGGGGCCACGGCATCGCTGCCGTGGAATCCGAATATCGCTTGCCGGGCATGACGATCAGCGAGCTGCTTCAATGGGGCCACGGCATCGCTGCCGTGGAATCGTTGCAGAAAGTCACGCAGCAGCGTCATCCGCAAGCGGCTTCAATGGGGCCACGGCATCGCTGCCGTGGAATCTTCCAGGAGGCACGGGCGCTCATGGGGGACTTCGAGGCTTCAATGGGGCCACGGCATCGCTGCCGTGGAATCATCTGTAATGGTGCCGCCTCCACCACCGCCTCCTCCGCTTCAATGGGGCCACGGCTCGCTGCCGTGGAATCGCACACTTCGTTTCGCCCTCGGCCACCGAATGCCGAGCTTCAATGGGGCCACGGCATCGCTGCCGTGGAATCGAAAATAGAGGAGGGTACTTATGAGCACGACGGCAAAACGCTTCAATGGGGCCACGGCATCGCTGCCGTGGAATCCTTGGTCCTAATTGCTGGAGAATGTCTCAGGAATTACTGCTTCAATGGGGCCACGGCATCGCTGCCGTGGAATCATAGCCGCCCCCCCGCTGGTCTTCTTGCCCGCCCTGGTGCTTCAATGGGGCCACGGCATCGCTGCCGTGGAATCGCGATCACAACTGCTCGCCCTGATACCGTGTCCAGTGGCTTCAATGGGGCCACGGCATCGCTGCCGTGGAATCTTTACCGAAGTCATTGGAGGCTTTCGTACCATTAAGGCTTCAATGGGGCCACGGCATCGCTGCCGTGGAATCTTATAGCTCTATCGCGCGCGCGAGCAACCTAAACGTTGCTTCAATGGGGCCACGGCATCGCTGCCGTGGAATCAGTGGGGTCGGCAACCAATACGTGGCGGACGCCTGGGCGCTTCAATGGGGCCACGGCATCGCTGCCGTGGAATCGAAGCAAACCATTTTGCAGAACACCGGGTATCTGCCGCTTCAATGGGGCCACGGCATCGCTGCCGTGGAATCTCAACGCGAGCGAGTACACGCGCCTAGAGCGACCAGCTTCAATGGGGCCACGGCATCGCTGCCGTGGAATCACGGTCGTGAAATTGGCCAACGCCATGTCCGATGTCGGCTTCAATGGGGCCACGGCATCGCTGCCGTGGAATCCATCGAGTAAGTCCTCTCCTCGCAGCCTAAGAGCGGAGCTTCAATGGGGCCACGGCATCGCTGCCGTGGAATCTACAGAGGCACCTGGGTCCCGCCCCATTTTGCCTGCTTCAATGGGGCCACGGCATCGCTGCCGTGGAATCGTCTACGGCAAGTTGGGCAAACTGGACCCGCTCGGTGGCGCTTCAATGGGGCCACGGCATCGCTGCCGTGGAATCAAGCGGCCGGCCGGGCGGCCATGATTACGCAATCCCTGCTTCAATGGGGCCACGGCATCGCTGCCGTGGAATCGATTTCCACAAAAGGGGCACCCGTGTTGGGATACTGCTTCAATGGGGCCACGGCATCGCTGCCGTGGAATCAATCTCCTGGATTAGATGTATTAATGCTGAACTGCATGGCTTCAATGGGGCCACGGCATCGCTGCCGTGGAATCAAGTCGCGACGTACTTGCAACGGCTCCGTACTGAACCGCTTCAATGGGGCCACGGCATCGCTGCCGTGGAATCAAACAGTTTGGGCAGCCCACCCCTTGGGGGGTTGTGGCTTCAATGGGGCCACGGCATCGCTGCCGTGGAATCTACCAGTCGCGGGAGACTTCCGTGTGTCGCTTGCACAGGCTTCAATGGGGCCACGGCATCGCTGCCGTGGAATCTCGCCTCATGCCGCCGAAACTCCCCAGAGTTCGGGTGCTTCAATGGGGCCACGGCATCGCTGCCGTGGAATCTACCACACCGACGTGAGTATTGTGTAAGCCAAACCGGCTTCAATGGGGCCACGGCATCGCTGCCGTGGAATCGTTGTAGAGCCCCACCCGTTTCACGGCCTCTGTCCAGCTTCAATGGGGCCACGGCATCGCTGCCGTGGAATCTCACGGCGTTACGGCGCGGGACGCTGGCAGGTTCAACGCTTCAATGGGGCCACGGCATCGCTGCCGTGGAATCGACGTAGGTGTCAGGCCCGACCGTCACGCCGGCGCCGCTTCAATGGGGCCACGGCATCGCTGCCGTGGAATCAAACTCTGGATGTTTGTTTCCTTCAACGGCCAAAACGATTCGCTTCAATGGGGCCACGGCATCGCTGCCGTGGAATCGGGCATGCTCTCCACGTTCACTCCGTCCGGCGACAAGCTTCAATGGGGCCACGGCATCGCTGCCGTGGAATCTCTTGTGTTCGCGGTTGAACACTTCCTCTGGCATATCCTGCTTCAATGGGGCCACGGCATCGCTGCCGTGGAATCAATCCTTTCTCAACATCCACGCAACTAAAAGAAAAACAAGCTTCAATGGGGCCACGGCATCGCTGCCGTGGAATC
>CAZITU010000002.1:81719-114903 GCA_964542245.1 uncultured Nitrospirales bacterium
GCAACTAAAAGAAAAACAAGCTTCAATGGGGCCACGGCATCGCTGCCGTGGAATCTTATGCCACGGCAACCAAGCGGGCGCACGAGCGCCGGCTTCAATGGGGCCACGGCATCGCTGCCGTGGAATCCCACGTGGCGATCTATCTACAACGGCTGCGGTGCGAGCCGCTTCAATGGGGCCACGGCATCGCTGCCGTGGAATCAATACCGCCCCGTTTGGGCAGACAGTCCGCATGGAGGCTTCAATGGGGCCACGGCATCGCTGCCGTGGAATCGAACCAACTAAGGCCGCTCCAGCCGTCCATAGCCAGCTTCAATGGGGCCACGGCATCGCTGCCGTGGAATCCATTGTCGGCCGTGCCCGTCACAGTGCCTGAGAGGCTTCAATGGGGCCACGGCATCGCTGCCGTGGAATCCGGGACCCTGCTGACAAGGAGTACGGGCCCCTGTCCGCTTCAATGGGGCCACGGCATCGCTGCCGTGGAATCGCCATCTTGTAAGTGGCCATGGCTGCACATCAATCTGTGCATGTTGCGAGCACCCGCCTTCCGCAGTCGCCGGCTGTCGTTGAAAGCCACAACTTTCACCTCCTTTATGCTTCAACATCTCAGAATATAGCTGCAATTCAATTATGCGAGCGCTTCGGCGGTTTGATCCATCACTGAACCACTCGCAATTCGGGGCGGCAACTCTTACACCACCTGAGCCCGTCTTTCCAAGACCGACACGCATTTGCCCAGCGACTCGATGCTCTTGATCGGACGCCCTTCCGTTGGGCCCAAGTCAATGATCAAGACCTGATCTTCCGCATGTTGGATAATATCCGACAGGGCCGCCCGCATCCTTACGAGATCTACATCCGGCAAGTCACATTGAAAGACCGAAAATTGCATGTGCGCTCCGAACCCCTTCATAGTTTTAAACACTTTTCGCAGCCGCTTGGGGTCGCAGATATCATAGGTCACAATATAGAGCCGTCGCATCGCTCACCGCGTCGCAAATTCCGGATACTCCGGAATCTCGCCGAGCAGATATCGCCCCAGTAACCGGGCTTGCACTTCCAGCACGCGCCGATAGCTGATCTGATAGCCAAAGACCGGATGCGTAATCTCCTGTCCCATTCGACGCTCGTAGGTCGCAATGAAGCGCCGTCGGCCTTCCGGCATCATCGCCACCGCACCCATACGCTCGATCCAATCCGTAGGACGCACTTCGCCGTTGTTGATCGCCGTCAGCACCACCGAATCGGCAATTAACGGACGGAATTCCTCCATCAGATCAAGCGCCAGGGCGGGTCGCCCGTACCGAGGTTGATGGTAGAACCCAAGGTAAGGGTCAAGCCCGACGGCCTGTAGGGTGACTGTCCATTCACGCGCCAGCAGCGAATACGCCAGCGACAGCATGGCATTCACAGGGTCCCTCGGTGGACGGCGGTTGCGGCCTTCGAAATCAAAGCTCGTCACTCCCTGGTCTGCTTTTAGCATCCCGGCGAACTCCGAGAAATACCGTCGCGCCGCCGTCCCCTCAATCCCGAGTAATTCCTGCAAGGACCCCGCCTCCCCGGCATGCAACTGGTCAGCCTTCAGGTCACGCAGCACGGTTTCCGGCGCAGCCGCATGATTTCGCCGCAGGATCGTCCGACAGTTCGCGATCTTTATCCGTACAAGTCGCTTGGCCAAGTCCAGACACCGAGCCGGATCGCTCGCCGCCGCAAATTGACGGCGACGAAGTTCGACATTCTTATGAGCCAGCCCAGCCGTCAGGCCGTAAAACCATCCCCCCGTGGAGAGATATGAAATGGGAATGTTTCGATGACACAACTCCTGGATTACCTGGGTACTGACCTGTACCCGGCCGAACACCACCAGATGAGAAGTCTCCACGATCCGCGCCTCGGAGAGAACTTCATCGTGATCGAGTATCTTCAGACAGTCCCCGTCTTTTGACACACGCGCTCCCGGCTGCTGCACGTACAACGGCAGCGCATCGTCCTTCGCCGGGACCAACCGTCGGAGATCGCCAAGCCCCTCGGGGGACAGAAGGTTCAGCCACCTTACCTCATCAGGAAGGCAGATCCCGACCAGCGAACACCGGGGGCACTTCGGGCTATCCACCAGCGGGGGCGGGATGCTTCCCTCCCGCGCCATTTTCCGCATCTCGTCCACGAGCGCGAGTGTCCGCTGGATCAACTCCTGGTCGAATGAAACTGCCACGCGCTCGCGGGACCCGACGAAGTACAAGAACCCGCCGTCGCATTCCATGCCGTTGTCCCTCAGGATGAGCCCTTGCGCGCATAATTGCACACGCTCCGGCTCCCAGGCGCCCTTCTCGATATGAGGACGCTTTCCCCGCTTGTAGTCCACGGGGGCTACCGATGTCCCCACCCCTTCGACCAGATCCATTTTTGCGGTGAGGCCAAGGCGTTCCGAAGACAGCCACACCGATCGTTGATGGATGACGGTGTCCTGGTCCGGCTCATCCGGTTCAGTAACCGTCGCTCGCTTCGGCACGATATCCACTCGCCGGTGGTGGAACCGCCCCTCCACCGTGTCGGCGCTGTCCGCGAATTCACCCTGCACCCACTCCAGATAAGCCAACCGTGGGCAGTACGCGAACTCGTTCAGCATCCGCACGGGGAGAAGCGGCTCTTCCTCCACCGGCCGGATCATCTCACCGGTTTCCGTACTCATGATGCCTCTCCTTTTCGCTATTCAGTTGTCAAAGAACAGCGTTGACGGGCTAGATTGGCCCCGTCTTTCCTTCCTCCACCGCCACGAACTGGCCGAGGCCCCACCTCAAGGTTTCTTCGCCACGACTTTGCCGTTCCGCCAGACATAAATAGGCGTATGGTGAGCCCGCGCCGTTTTCCGAGCCGCTTTGGCGGCCCGCCGCAGCGCATGGCCGACCGTCCGTACAAATGCCTCAGTCTCTGGAGTGCCATTCTTCGGCTTCATGGGCCTTCCTCCAATAATCGCGGGACTTCCCCCGAATTGTCATATACAGCCCAGGTATCCGCTAAGGGCCGATAGACCCCGCAAAAATTCTTCCAACTTACTCCCTACGGTTCACCTCTCACCCCTCACCGCCTTGTTCCACCGGCACGAACTGCCCGAGACCGAAGTGGCAAGCGTAGCCCGCACAGAGTTGCCATTCACACTGCACTCCACACCAAAGTTGCCGGTCGAAGAATTGCATAGCCTTGGCCGAACTCTGAGCGGACCGACCCGTAAACTGCCGTAACGCCACGCCTTCCAAGCGACCTCCAGGCTTCCTGAACTCCGCCGAGTTCCGAAGTTGCAACCAATGTCTTGAGTGAGTCGAGACTAATGGGTTCGGTCCAGATTGGCCACACGAATCTCACCTCGCCATCCTGCTTCGCAAACCCTGTCGTTACAAGCTTGCCGTGAACAATAGCGGTTGGGAACAAAGGCAGTGACTCAACAGCAAACCAAACGGCTGCTCGGACACACAGAGGCGCTTCACTCGTTGGCGCACGATGACGCAGCGCATACATTCGCTCCGTCATGGGATCCCAGCCGAGGGAATGGAAATGGTCTCTGTAAAGCCAAGGGCCGAACAAGGCCTCCCGGATCGCTGCTTCGCTATTGTTTCTCAATGACTCCCCCAACTCATAAATACTTTTGAGAAACCTCTGTTGCCCCGAGGTCATATGGAGCGCTGACGGCTTTACAAGGCCTTTGGATCCATCGGTCGCCATTTCCGATGCATAAGCGACATAATAATCGGCATCCAGCCGCTCACAGTACCGAGCCTTCTCACCCTGTTGAATCAGTCGCTCTTTGTATTCCTGAGGCTGCACCCTCACGTCAGGGCTCCAGTTGAAAACATCAAACTTCCTGCGCATCAAAAAGGCGGCAAGAGGGGCCATCAAGGATTCTGCCTTGTGGCTGCAGGGCAGTGTCAGTACTGCAATCCAATCATCTTCAGCCCGCCAAGAGAGCCGCGCATGATTTAATTCCGGTGTTTCAGTGCATACGCGGAGCAGGCCGAAAGCGGCCAGAGCACCTAGCGGGTTGCTTCCGATCAAACCGGACAGGACAATTTCTGCTTGGCTCATGCGTTACGCCCCTTTCTCCGATCGCCGATGGTCTGCTAGCCGCACGAGAGTTTCCAAATATGCCAGCCCCCAATATCCGTAGCGTCGGATTAGGCGCCAGAACCGCTCTGGCCAACCGTGGTCAAGCTGTTCCAGCCCATGTGGACCGTTGAAGTCGAGTTGGGTCCCGTCAAAGCTGAACGAGACGTGTTGAATGCCCCCGTCTTCGACCGCCGGCATCAATGGTCTGCCGCGACCGTGGTGAACGCCAACGAGGTACAGGACTAGTTCAGGATCAGAGGCCTGTTCAAACACATGGCCATTGCAGCTCGCAATGGCCACTGAGTAGCACTCATGCCTTCCGCCCTTTGGATAACCAGCTCGTTCACGGGCGATGCGAAGCGCGAGCCGGTCATTGACCCCCAACATCCCGGATTTGGCCAGCAGTGTCCCGGCCTTCCTCGCAGCAAGTCGGTCGCCGCCCCACAGCCACGCTTGAAAACGCGGATCGGCTTTACCGAGGTCATGCAACTTACCCGCAAGAGCCACGCAGGTCACCAGTCCCTGAGGCAACCCGCTCTGGGCGGCGAATGTCTCCGCAAGCGCGCCCACGCCCTTGCAGTGATCCTCAAGCGGCACTTGGCGTGTCAGCGAAGAGGAGTCGTCTTCATCGGAGAACTCACGCGCGACGGTTCTTCGCTCCTGCAACTGAATCCCTTGAGAACTATCCATAAAGGGATAGACGAATTCTCGTCGATGCTCCTGTATGTTGGTCAACGCGTCACGGGTTTGCCCTCTCAAATGGGGAAGCTCAAGCAGCCGTTCAATCAGGTCATCACAGAGCTCGGATAAGCCTTCCCCTCCTTGGTAACGTGTGATTGTCTCACCCAGCATTGCTACCGCTTCCGAGATCACGTCTCGTGCGGCTTCCGGTTCAAACCATTGCGGGATGAGGTCCGGGTGTACCCTCAATATGTACTTGCCGCGTTGCTGCCAGGCCGCCAAGTCGGCAATATCCTCCACCGGCTGATCAGAACTCGGTTGCCATCCGAAGCGATCATAGCCTCCATAGGAAGCCGGCACAGCGATCGTGTCGCCTGGGCGAATGTTATTAGGAGCAATGACTTGACTATCGTCAGGGCCACCCCAACGCACGGCATAACGCCCATCCCGACCCCGGGGTGCACGCCCAGCCTCCATGGCACCTTCAACGTCGGGAAACGCTTCTGGAAGACTTCCTTGTAGCCAGGCACGGGCGACCCATACCGGTACCGCAAGGGCTTCGAGCTGTACAGGCGGAAGGATGGCGATCGTCGTGATTGCCACCTCTTCGTCCTCTGGCTTCAGTGTTCGAGGCAGATCGGCCCGCCAAACAATTTGCACGTCCTCGGGCTGAGTCTCCTTGCCGTGCAGATAGAGAGCTACTTCCGGTTCCACCATCGGGCGTGGGCTGGTCTGGATCAACATGTCCACATGGGCCGGCATCAAAACGGGCGCTGGCCTTGACGGAGTAAGAAACTTGGCAAGCTCGTCGCCTTGGGGCAGTACCGCCTGCATCGCACGAATGCCGAAATCGAGCACCTTCCGCACCTGGCTGCACTTCTTGCGTTTAGGTTTGGAGGTTATTTTTTCTACCCACTTCCATGTGTTGACCAATGCATCTCCATAGACCGGATCTGGCTCATTGCTCCGCCCGAAGTCCACATAAACAATGACGGCTCGGCCAAAGTTTCTCAGGCCGAGGCGATTGAGCCGTCCGAACCTTTGCCGCAGGGCATCCAGCGCCGCGGCCTCAGTGACTAGGGCATTGAAATCGAGGTCCGCCCCTACCTCTACAGTCTGGGTCGCCACGACATACAGCGGTCGCAGATTTGCACCGTTGGCACGCCCGGCCTTCATGCGGAACAGATATTCGTTTAAGAGCTGATCGCGCTCAAAAGGACGGATGCGACCGGTGAGCATCACGGCGTCGGCCCCTTCCTCGTGGCGCAACTGCTCAAAGACTTCCCTGGCCGTTGCTACCCGATTGACGATCACGCCTACTACAGGAACCGTACATGTTTCGCAGGTACTGGCCATGAGCGCTCGTGCCTCGGCCATGAGTCGCTGCACCAAATCGCGCCGTGTCGCTTCCGGGTTATCCTTGTCACCATCAACAGTTACAAGTTCAGCTGACTTGGCCCGTGTCAGACGGGGACCAAGGATCGGATGGTTCCAATCCTGATCTTCAAGATGAAACGCATCACCCTCCGCTGAAGACGGAGTGGCCGTCATCTGCACCACCCTCGCCGGCGTGCCAATGATGCGCTCAGACCAAGCCTCGCTTTGGTAGCGACATGTCCATTGCAAAGTTTCTGTGAAGGGCCTGGAAAGATGTGCCTCGTCAAGAATGATCAAACTATCAACGCCGACCAACGCCGCGTGGATCGGTCGCATGAACTCACTGACCCCGTACCCGCGAAACAGTAAACGAGATCCAACTTGGTCCACCGTTGAGAGCACGACAGCGGGTTGCAGTGGGTTGCGCAGAAACGCGGGTTCGCGTGGCAGCCCGCCACGCAGACGGATCACTTCAAGAGGCTCAGCAGCGTCCTCGGCCGCCAGCGCGACTAACCGGTGAGCGACCTCAGCCAGGGTGCCCTGCCCGTCGGCAAGCCCTTCGTGGAGTCGATCCCGGATGCGGCTGGCACGCTCATATGCCTCATCAACGACAAGTCGGCGGTCCACCACAAAGAAGATACGCCGCGCTGCCTGCCGTTCTTGCGGCGGCTTTTCAGCCTCTAGCGCGAGGTGAAATAGCGCAATATCCATCGCCGCGGTCTTCCCGGCCGAGGTAGGCAAACCCAGCACGCCCGGCCAACCTGTCTTAGCCACACGATTCATTAGGCGTCGTTGCCAAGGGAACGGGGACACACGTTCACCCGACAACCGCTCTTTGCTGTGCAATTCTTCAAAGAACACATCAAAGTCCGCGACGTCCATTGAGTCATCCTCGTTCGTACCATGGCCGGCAAAGCCCAAAGCCGGCATAGCGTCCTGCCCCAAGCAGGACCGGTCCTTGCACTGGTTGAGCAAAACGAACCCACACATGGGCCTTATACCGATCCCGGAGTTTGTCAGGTGAGGGGAATTCAGAAGCTTTGGGGACAGCAAAAAAAGCACTGACCGGACCGACCCGAGCCTCAACCGGTTTGGGCAACCCGATCATCTCGCAGAGATCGGCAAATACTTTTCCGCCGTCTTTCCCTAGACCGACCTGATTCCTCTTCGGAAACTTGCCAAACACCACGGGTGTCACGGTTGCCCACGTATCATGAGGCCTGACGTAGATTGACTGCCGCAAACCGGCCGCAGACTTGGCTTCAGCTTCCGCTGCCAATGGCTCGATCCTCCATTCGCCGTACTTACCCAGCGTGAGTGACTTAAAGTTTCCGAGCGCCTCCTCGAGCGCGTCGTAAATCTCAGAGCTCACGTCCACCGGAAGCCAGAGCGCAAAGCCCATGACGTGCCCGTCTGCATATTGGTGACCAACATCCGGCAATGGCGTTACGGCAAGATGCGGTTTTCCTGAGGGTCTTCCGTCGGGAATGTGCCCCGAGATAACCTCCGGTACAGGATCGGGATACAAATCCATCACCGCCTTGCGCACGATTGCCGTCAGTTTCGCGGCACCTTCAAGCGGGATCTTTGGTCCATCGACACGCTGAAAGACGAAGACGTGACCGAACAAGCTTGCCGGACACCGACCTTCACTTTTGCGCGCTATGCGATAGCGCGCTACCAGTCCCAGGCGAGGTTGAATCGTGGCGTTCGCCTTGCGAAGATCATATGTTTCCTCCAGGTGGCGCAATCGCCCCTTGCCGGTGATCCGCAGCATGATCGTTCCCCTATGATCAGGCACCAGTGTGGGTTCAGGTGCCGAGTCGCTGACACAGACACGCACAGGGGACATAGAATGGCCTAAATATGTCACGTTCTCCGCGATTCGCTGAAGCGCCTGCGCATGCTGCTCAGCGCCTTGTGCGTCGTTCCAAATAAACCAGACACACGGGTCTTGCGGTGTAAACGCGGGGAACCAACGCACTTGCCGAGAGCGGAGTTCTGGAATCTCACCGGCGTCATTGACTGGGACAAAGACCTCATGCACCTCTCGAACCGCGTCTCGATGTTGAGGAGGCTTCGCAGAGATGCTCGGATCAGGCAACGCCTCGAGCCACTCCAGCGCTGCCCGTGCGTCATCTCCCAGGCCGCACTCTTCGTATGCCGCTACCAAGGCGGAGAAGAGCCTGGACGGATGCGGCGGCCACTCAACCGCCCGCCGATTCTCACGGGTGGAAGCGAGAACACGTTTCAGGAGGTATTCAACTTCCAGCGCGAGCATAGCATCACTCCACTTCAGTTCCCTTGGCCTCTCGGCTCTTGCGAACCAGTTCTATCAGCCTCCCCTCCGGTGTCAGACGAATTGGTGCTTCCTGCCAAGGCAGCCCTAGCTTTTTGGCCTGCTCTACAGTCTCTTCGAGAAGTTTGGCGGCCTCCCCAGCAGTCAGGGTGAATGTTTCCTGCTTACCATTGTTTGAAATTAGCTGGAAAGGTGCGTCGCCCTCAGGAACCAACAGGCACCGCGATCGCAAATCGCAGCCCTGCTCGCGCTGATGCGTGATCGCCACCAACGCCAACGCGGCCAGCACCGTGCGGGCAGCCTTGTTGAGTTCTTCTACCTCTTTCTCCTTCCCTTTCACTGGAAACCGGAGCCGACGGAGGGCAGGCAAGGAAAGCACCGTTATCTGAATCGCGTGATCGATCGTCACGCCCCCTCGAATGGGCTCACTGGTTCGTTCGGCCATTTCAATAGTTGGCGGGATATTGCCATGAACGAAATCGGACGGTTTGGCCTTCACAGGATCTCCTTTGCTGCTCTTCTTGGCCTTCCTTGGGTCGAGGGTCCAGTCGCCATCCTCGGTTTCGTACACTTCTGCGGCTTTCGTGACTCCCAGGGGATCAATCCTCGAACTTGTATGAACTCCTTTCTCAGCTCGAATCCCCACAATTTCCGAATCGACCGCCCGCTGAAATTTGTTGCCAAGGCCGCCCGCTGAACCGGTGGAATCCCATACTCCAAATACCAGCGCGTGGGGGCAATACTGGAACAGTGCCGTGGCATTTCTGATATTTGCTTTGATAAAGGCCTGTCCAACATCCGACTCTCGGAACTTCTTCCCATTGTGCGTGCTATCCCGAAAGATTGCGTCCGCAATGCGATGCGGCGCGTCAAGTGTCGTGATCACCCCAATGTCTGGAAAGTGTTCGCTGAAATCGACTTGTAACAGCGGCAGCTTAAGCTTGTTTGCACGCTGTGCTTCGAGTAGAGCCTGCTCCATGCGGTTGGCCTGAGACTGCACGGAATCCAACAACACTGTCTCCACTACCTCCCCATTGTCCAACCGGCGCCTTTCCCAGGCATAGACGCCACCCGAATGGGTCGGCGGGAACACCTTGCTTCCTGCTCCACCTGCTGGTTGCAGACGTGTGATGATTCGTATGGCGGCATGGTTGCCAACCACCGCAGCCTTTAGCTTCTCAATTGTCAGAGAATTGTTTGTCATAGACCTCCCTCCACATCTTGTCATCAATAAAACCGCCGCCGCCACAGCCACCCCAGCACCGCCATCGCGGTCTTGCCCAGGCCCGTCGGAACGTCCACGAGCTGCCCCCTCACCCTGCCCTCTCCCTCCGGGGGAGAGGGATCATGATGAGGCCCTTCACCGCTCACGCCCCCCTCACCCACACTCTCTCCCCGCAAGCGAGGCGAGGGACTTGAAAGCAACTCAGGCTCGCAGGCGAAACGGATCTGAAACGGATAGGGGTCATGACCTGTGGCTTTCTTGAACCAAACTTCAAACTGTCGCTCAACCGTCATGATTGGCACCGCTCTTCCCGTACCCAACTGACGGTTCTTTTACGCTTAAACCCCGCGCAGATTCGCCAGACTCACCGGCCGGTGCTGTACCCAACAGCCGAGCAATGTCCTGCATTTCCTCAATGGCCAGCAGGATGTTTTCCAACGGCAATTGCGCCCAGCGGCGTAGTTGTTCGCGGCGCGAGCCTTCGAAGCTGGTCAGACGCCAGTCGAAGTCTGTTGTTTGTGACTCATTTTCCGGCATCGTCTTCCAACCTCATGCGCAGGTGTTCGATGTCTATCCTGTCTTGTTCCCTGCCCGCCGCTTCCTTCATCTTGATCAGGGTGGGGATGCTGACAAACCGCACTTCGATGGACCCATACAGGGGTTTGATCAGCGCGTTGACATATTCCTCATCAAAAGGAAAGGGCTCCTGTACGAATATGTCAATGGATGTCTCGCGGTGGCTGTCGCTCCAGAGCTGCAAAACCTGCATACCCTTGTCGCGTATCCAGCCCTCGCGTGTGGCTCGATCGGCAAATTGCTCCGCCGTGACCGGCGCCAGTGGTTTGTAGCCAAGCGCCCCGAGAGCGGCAAAGGCCCGTTTGATATTGTCCGGCGTCAACTGGATGACAAAATCGGCGTCCTTGGTAAAGCGCAGATAGCCATGGGCGTTCACCGCCAGCCCACCGGCGACCAGATAGCGTACGCCGGCCTCGTTTAGCGCGCGAACGACGGCTTCAAAGCTCGCCAATTTCACGACGCAACCCCAAACTGTTGCTCAGCAGTCACCGTAATTGCCTCCGACCCAACCCGAACAACGGAGGGAGGGGATCAATCCGTCCAATGGCGCGAAGGGCACGCTCGGGTTGTAGCGGTTCACGGGATTCAACGGGTTGTCCGGATTGAAGCGATTAATCGGATTGAACGGGTTGTTCGGGTTATACCGATTGATTGGATTCGAGGGATTGCCGGGGTCGTAGCGGTTCGCAGGATTGAAGGCGCTGTCGGGATCGTAGGCGTTGATGGGATTGAGCGGGTTGTCGGGCGCATAGCGCGTGATCGGGTTGAAGATGTTATAGTCCCGCTCGTACTTGGGATCAAAGCCCGGCTCGGCCCACGCCGATGCGCAGCCGAACCAGACCGCAAGTGCCAGCCCCCAGTACCACATATCCCCTCCCTTACGGAGTCCGATCGTCGCCGGACTCTAAGGCCAACAGAACCTTCCGACACGTCTGGGGATCAAAGTCCCTTCCGTAGAACCGCAGAAAGAGCGCGCGGCGCAGATCGGCGGGCGTCGCGCGCGGGTTCGCCGCCAGCACCGATGCGCGGACTACCATTTTCGCAAACTGGTGCATTGAGCAGCCCATTTTCAATCGGTCCTCGCCGGACCGTTGCAGTAACATCTCCCGAAACCGACGTTCGATCTCCGGCGGCGTGTCCCTCATCCACTCACCTCTGTCCTTGGCCCACTCGAGTTTGGAGAGAATCAGGTCCTCAGGCGCGACAAGAAAGACATCGAGATCTTCCACTGTCACCCGCTTTCGCCCGCTCGCACCGGCTTTGCCTTTCCGCGCGGGTGCTGTACAATGACCGCCGTGGCCCTTGACCCCACCAACCCACCGATCTGGCTGCGGAAGCTCCATGTGAGCGCGGCCCAGATCAGCCCGACGGACTATCCCCCAACGCCGGAAGAGGGTCTTCTCCTCGTTTGCCGACTTTCGGATGAGCATCTTGCCTTGGCAAAGGCGTTCGCCGCCGCGCTTTTCAGCCACCCACCGCGAGCGGAGGCTCGCGACCATGACTAACTCCATTCATTGGTGCCGGCGTGGAGCCGAACGCACACGGTCTTGACCACGCCTCGGCCCTCCAGCCGGATCTGCTCTCGTTCTTGGCCACTGTGCAGGCCGCTATTTCAACTCTCTCCATTCCACACTGCGTGATCGGAGCGGTAGCCCTCGGGGCCTGGGGCCGGCCGCGAGCCACCCAAGACCTCGACTTCCTCGTCCTGGTCGACGAGGAAGCCATGGAGAGGCTCAGGGCCACGTTGTCGTCGTCCGACATTACGGTCAATCAGCAATGGCTGGCGGCAAATCCGATGGCCAAAGGCAGAGTCACCCGCTTTACCGCACCGACGAACCCTCACTATCCTCTTGATATCATCTACGCGTCCGACCCTCACGAACGCGCGGCCTTGGAACGTAGGCGGACGGTCATGTTGCACGGGCTTTCGCTCGCGGTTGTGAGTCCAGAAGACCTGATCCTCCTCAAGCTCAAGGCCGGTCGTCCTACGGACTTTGACGACGTGATCAGCATCGTTAAAAATCCTCGCCTCCAACTCGACCTGCCCTACTTGTGGAGCTGGGCGGACCGGCTGGGCCTTCAGGGAGAACTGCACTATGTCCTCCAAGCGGCCTCCACAGGCGGTTAATCCGTCAGCTCCAGGCCTTCGTTCAGGGTTTCGTGTGAGAGCCATCGGACTACCTGTCCGGCCCGCCGAATCCGTCCAACGGGGCGAACGGCACCGCGGGGTTGTAGCGGTTCACGGGATTCAACGGGTTGTCCGGATTGAAGCGATTAATCGGATTGAACGGGTTGTTCGGGTTGTACCGATTGATCGGGTTGGCGGGATTGCCCGGATCATACCGATTGATCGGGTTGAACGGGTTCCGCGGATCGTAGGCGTTGATCAGATTGAGCGGATTGTCGGGCGCATAGCGCGTGATCGGGTTGAAGATGTTGTAGTCCCGCTCGTACTTGGGATCAAAGCCCATGTCGGCCCATGCCGTCGCGCTCCAGAACACGAACACTAGCACAAGATTGGTTACCCCATAATCTCCTCCTTTCCCCCCTCACCTTCTCCTCTACCTTCGGGGGAGAGGAATTCAATTACGAAACCTCTGCCTTCGGCTTACCATACTACGACTCGCTAGTGACAACCTAGGTCACGTCGGTGAAGAAAATTTTTGAGCATGAAAATCGTCGGCGGTGTCGCCACTTGCGGTCTCATTGCCTGTCCACCTTTGCCGATGCGGCCTGGACATCCGAGGTCAAGGTGGACTGATCGGAACCATGCATGCGGCATGCCGCTGGATGCCATTTGAGGCCCGCAGCACCTCGACCCGCAGAATACTGCGATCCCGCAACGGATTCGGCCGGCGCCGAGACAAAGAAAAGCCACCCCGTGCGACAACCCCCTTCGAATCTGTATCTAATCCGAACACGCTCGTATCGTTTCCGATCCAATGACGGGCCGCAACATCCGCCATCCTACATGGAAGCGCTCTCTTCTGACGCTCTTCGCCGGACCGTAGCAACAACCTCGGGGAGAGGATTCAAGGGCTTCTCTGAGTTCGATCATTGACATAATCTGTACACCATGTACAGTCTCCTGAAGAGGCGCGCCCTCGGAGGAGATTATGAAACTCTCGATCAGCGAAGCGCGTAAGCGGCTGCCCGCATTGGTTCGCCAGGTACGACAAGATGCGGGCACAAGCGTGCAGATCACGGCGCACGACGAGGTGGCGGCGGAGCTTCGTGCAGTCCAGCCTGAGCCTGAGCCCGGCGCGGCAGCCAGGAAGTTGCTGGAACTGATGAAGAAGCTGCCGAAGCATCGTGGACGCAAGACCCTTATCTCGTCTCATGTCAAAGAGCATCTGTACAGACCCGGTAACACTCCTTCGCTACCGTAGAAACTTCCACGCTGCCATAGCCTTTCTCACCGAGGTGAAGCCGGGACTCCGGATCGTGTCCTATGGCGATCTGGTGCGTGACGAGGCCGAGCGGATTTTCAGACAATATGGACGAGAGCGCCGCCTCTCTTTCTGTGACGCAATTTCCTTCGTTGTGATTACCGCACTGCTTGACCACATGCCCTGTCTTTCCTTCGACGAGGATTTTCGCAGTCTTGGCCTGACAGTGATCGCATGAATGATCACTCGCTCCCGGCAATGCTACGCGCTTCCCCCCTGATTCTTTCCCGCAACTCCGGCGGGTTGATCGCCCGCACGCCACCGCCGAAGCTCAAGACCCACCCCACCAGTTCGCGCGTATCCGCCACGGCGAGGGTCATTCGCAGCCGCCCGTCCTTGAGCGGCGTGAGCCGCTGGCTGGGATGCCAGATCCGATCCTTGACCCACGAAGCGGTGGATTTGTCGAAGAGCAGTTCGACCTCGATCCGAGGCCCCCGCATTACTGTGAGGGCGTCCTGCACGTAGGCCTCCAGATCGAACCCCAAGGGCATCTGATACGGATGATCGGTGAGCGTCGCCGACCGGATGCGCTCCACCGCAAAGAGCCGCACATCTTTGCGGAGATGGCAGTAGGCGATGAGGTAGAGCCCGCCCGAGGCGTACCACAGGCGGTAAGGGTCAACCTCCCGGGGCGTCGTCTTGCCGCGGGATGCCGAAAAGTAGCGAAGCTGGACGGTGCGGGATTTGTCGATAGCCTGAGTCAGCTTGTCTATGGTCTCACGATGCTGCCGGTACAGCTTGTGGGGTCCGAGCCCGACCGAGAAGACCCCGTGCAGTTGGGCTACATACTCATGGCCGGCCGTCGGCAAGGCGGCCGCCGCCTTGTTCAACGCCGACTCCAAGGCTGACTGGACCTGGGTGCCCTCCAACGGCTTGAGCAGGTCGCGGCTCAGGACCAACGCCATCAATTCGGTCGGCGAAAAGGTTCGCATGGGGATGTGACGGAATCCGTCTGTCAGGCGCCAGCGGACGCGCCCGTCTACACGCTCGTTCAGGATGGGAAAGCCGGCTGCTCCCAACGCATTGAGATCCCGCCGGAGCGTGCGCGGATGCCTGGGATAATCCTGCGGCAGCGCGCTCAGCAATTCATCGAGAGTGAGCCCGCCGCGCGAGGCTTGCAGCTTCTCCAGAATGTGCCACTGGCGGATGACCTGGTCGTTGCGGGGCATGACCTTGATTCACCTCCACCCTCACCCTCCCCCATCGAGGGGGAGGGACATGACAGCGAGCATACCGGCTTTGCCTTACAGTGACAAGCGGTTAGGCCATGGGTATAATGCGCCGTGTATGGCCACAGTGGACCCGACTCCGCTCAAGCCGGCGCTCGCTCCGCCCGATCACGCGCTCGTCGCCGAGACCGTTCGAAGCAAACTCCCGTTCCGCGTGGAGCTGGCCAAGCTCGCGCCCCTTGCCGGCGACGCCTCCAACCGGCGCTATTTCAGGATCCAGCTAGGGGGGGGACCACCCCATTCGTTGATCCTGATGCAACTGGCCTCGCCCGAGGCCTTTAAGCAATCGGAAGAGGCCGTGAGCGCCGCGGCCTCCCCGATCACCGAACTCCCCTTCGTCAACATCCTCAACCATCTGGCCAAAGCCGACGTGGCCGTGCCGGATCTGCATTACTACGATCAGGCCGCCGGGCTCCTCTACCTCGAAGACCTGGGCGACGTGATGCTGGCCCAGGCTTGCCAGGACGCGACAAGCCCCGACACGCCGGACCTCTACCGCCAAGCGGTGGATGTGCTGGTCCGGCTTCATTTGAAGGCGACCTTTCCCGCCGATCCGACCTGCCTGGCTTTTGGCCGGGCCTTCGACGTGCCGCTCCTGATGTGGGAGTTCGATCATTTCATCGAGTACGGGATCGAGAAACGATCCGGACGGGCCCTGCCCGATGCGGATCGCCACGTCATCCGGTCCGAGATGCGGAAGATCGCCGCGTTACTGGCCGCAGAACCCCGCGTCTTCACCCACCGGGATTACCACAGCCGCAATCTCATGGTGCTGGAGGAGCGGATTCGCGTCCTCGACTTCCAGGACGCTCTCATGGGGCCCGCAACCTACGATCTCGCCTCCTTGTTACGGGATTCTTATCTGTCGCTCGATGAGGAATTGATTGAAGAACTGCTGGTCCGCTACCTGGAGCAGCGAGCGCGGGCGGGCGCGCCCCTCGATCGTCAGACGTTCATGCGCCTGTTCGACCTGACCAGCATCCAACGTAACCTCAAGGCGGCCGGCCGGTTCGTGTATATCCTGCTGGAAAAGAACAACGACCGTTACATGCCCTACGTCCCGCGGACCTTGGGCAACGTCAAGAAAAACCTTGAGCGGTACCGAAGCCTTCACCAGTTCCGCAAGGCGCTCGCCCGACACGTCCCGGAACTGGCATGAAAGCCATGCTGCTGGCGGCGGGGCTCGGCACGCGCCTGCGGCCGCTGACCGAGACGACGCCCAAGTCTCTCCTGCCGATCTCCGGCCGTCCCATCCTCGCCTGGAACCTCCTGCTCCTCAAACACCACGGCATCACCGAGGTCATCATTAACCTCCACCACAAGGGCGAACAGGTCGTTGAAGCCCTGGGGGACGGCTCGCGTTACGGCATGCGGATCGCCTATTCGCACGAGCCCTCACTCCTCGGCACCGGCGGCGGCATCAAACAGGCCGCGCCCTATCTCAAAGACGGCCCGTTCCTGATCTTAAATGGGGATACGCTGTCCGAGTGCGACCTGACGGCCCTGATCGCCGCGCATCGCGACGCCCATCATACCGATGGGGCGCCGGCTACGCTCGCCGTCCGCGAGGACGCCGACGCAGCCCGGTGGGGAGCCATCACGCTGGATGCGCAGTCCAGAATCCTGCAGATCAAGGGAGAGCCGCCCATCGCGCGCTCGCCCGGCGCCCTGCGCGAGCCTTTCATGTTCGCCGGCATCCACGTGCTCGAGCCGGCCGTCCTCGACGCGATCCCGCCGGGGCCCGGCTCGATCATTGACGTGTATATCAGTCTGCTCCGACAGGGCCGCCCACTCCACGGCTATAGGATGAGCGGTTACTGGTCGGACATCGGCACCCCGAAACGCTATGCGGACGCCCAACGGGATGCCGCCGAGGGTCGGGTGAGACCTGCGGCTCTGTCTATTTCCTGACCAGCGATACCAGGTAGGCCTTGCGGTTCAAAAGGAGGGCGCGTTGGGCTTCGGTCGGCGCGTCGGGTCCTTTCTTCTTCTCGCCGTAATCTTTCAAACACCGTTCGATCACAGCAAGCGCCTCCTCCAGTTGCCTGGCTCGCTCCAGCACCTCGCTCAGCCGGAGGAATGACGGCACGATGAACGGGAGGTCGCGATCTTCCTCGGCACGGTCCACGATGTAACGAAAGTGCTCCGTGGCGGCTTCGGGATTGCTCCCCGCGTCGCGCATGGCCTGCAGCATGCGGATCGAGATCCGATCGGCGGTAGCGCCCGCACGAGCGTCCTTGGCGCCCTCCACGAGACTTTTCAGCTCCCCGTCCGACAACCGGATCCGGCCGCCCTCTTTCTTCAGTTGCTGCAGCGCCCGTCCCGCTTCCGCCCAGCCTCCATAGAGGCCCACCGTCACGCACCGGCAGCCGGCTGGATTCGTGCAGGGCTTTTCCTGGGGAGAGAATTTTTTCGACGCCACTTCACCCGGCGTGAAGACGAAGTTGAGCGTCTCCTTGCAGGCCAGGCAGGCCTGCGCGTCATTCGGCGTTGCGCGCAGGAACATCCTGACCCCGGAGCGTTCGAAAATGTCCTTAGCCTTGATGCGGCCGGCCTTGACCTGCATGTCATGGAACTTCCAGATGAGGACGAGGCCCAGGACGGCCATGAGGTAGGGGTAGGTGTCGGGGAGATCGAGCTGATTGAGCAGGTTCAGCAGGTCATCCATGCGTCACCCCTGAACGGATGAGGGCCTTGTATCACGCCCTTCCGGAAAAGGAAAGGGAAAAGCTACCTAGGCAGCAGAATCGAAGAAGCGCAAACGGAGCGCGTTGCTCACAACGCTGACGGAGGAGGCTCCCATCGCGCCCGCCGCGAGGATCGGGTTCAGCAACCCGAGCGCCGCGACCGGGATGAGAATGATATTGTAGATGAATGCCGCGAAGAGATTCTGCCTGATGTTGCGCATCGTCGCTCGGCTCAGCGCGATCGCGGTCGCCACGCCCCGGAGATCGCCGCCCACCAAGGTGATGTCCGCCGCCTCCAGCGCCACGTCGGCGCCGGCGCCGATGGCGATGCCGACGTCCGCCTGGGCCAGCGCCGGCGCGTCGTTGATCCCGTCGCCGACCATGGCGACCGTCTTCCCTTCGCCCTGCAGGCGCTTCACCTCGCGAGCCTTGGCGTCCGGGAGCACTTCGGAGAGGACCCGTTCGATGCCAACCTCCTTGGCCACCGCCGCGGCCGTGCGGGGATTGTCGCCCGTCAGCATCACCACTTCGAGGCCCAGTCCCGTGAGGGCCGCCACCGCCTCGCGGGCATGCTCTTTCACCTGGTCGGCCACGGCCACGACGCCGACGACGTCCTTGCCGACCGCCACGAACATCGGGGTCATGCCGGCTTCCGCCAGGCGCGTCACCTCGGCTTCCAACCCAACGACCGAGAGGCCCTCCACCTCCATCAACCGGAGATTCCCCACGCGCACCGGCTGTCCCTGGACCGTCGCCCGAATGCCGTGGCCAGGAACGGCGGCAAAGTCCTTCGGCCTCTCCAGGGCGGCGTTTGCGTCGCGAGCCGTCTTGACGATCGCCTCGCCGATCGGATGCTCGGACCCTTGCTCGGCCGACGCGGCGTATTGCAGAATCTTTTCGCGTGACCAGCCTTCCCGGTGCACGACGATCTGCTTGACCGCAAGCTCGCCCTTCGTCAGGGTCCCGGTCTTGTCGAGCACGACCGTCGTCAGCGCGCGCGCCTGTTCCAGGGCCGCGCCGCTACGGACGAGGATGCCGTGCTCCGCACCGCGGCCGATTCCCACCATGATCGAGGTCGGCGTGGCCAGCCCCAGCGCGCAGGGGCAGGCGATGATCAGCACCGCGACGAAATTCAGCAGCGCGGGGGTGAAGGCCGGCGCCGTGCCGAACGCGAGCCAGAGGCCGAACGTCAGCAGGGCAATCCCGATGACGATCGGCACGAAGACCGACGCCACCTGATCCACGAGCCGGGCTATAGGCGGCTTGGAGCCTTGCGCCTCCTCCACGAGCTTCACGATCTGCGCCAGCGCGGTGTCGGCGCCGACCTGGGTGGCCTTGAAACGGAAGCTGCCGGTGCGATTCAGCGTCGCGCCGATGACCCGATCGCCGGGCCCCTTGTCCACCGGCATGGACTCGCCGGTGAGCATGGACTCATCCAGTGAGGACGCGCCCTCTAGGACGACGCCGTCCACCGGGACTTTCTCCCCGGGTCGGACGATCACCACGTCGCCGACCCGCACGTCCTCGACCGGAATGTCCAGCTCGCGTCCCTCCCGGATCACGCGCGCCTGCTTGGCCTGGAGGCCGATCAACTTGGTCAAGGCTTCGGACGTGCGTCCCTTCGCGCGGGCCTCAAGGAGACGCCCCAACAGGATAAGCGTGATGATCGCCGCGGACGAATCGAAGTACACCTGCGGCGTGCTGCCGGCGGCCGTGAAGATGCCGGGCGCGAGCGTCGCCGCCACGCTGTAGCCGTAGGCGGCGGAGGTGCCGACCGCGATGAGCGTGTTCATGTCGGTGGTCCCGTGCCGGGCGACGGCCCACGCCCCTTTATAGAACTGCCACCCGGCCCAGAACTGAATAGGCGTGGTCAGGAGCAGTTGCAGCCAGAAAGACACCGACTGCGAAATGGGCAGGCCGAGATGCTCCGCCATGCCCAGGACCATCACGGGAACGGTGAGTGCGGTGGCGACCCAGAACCTTGCGCGGAGTGTCCGATAGGCTGCCAGCTTTCGGGCTTCCTTCGCCCCCCCTCCTTCACCCTCCCACTCGAGGGGGGAGGGATGGGTGGGGGTGGTCGTTCGCGCGGCCGGCATGACCGGGGTGTAACCGAGGCTGCGGATGGCCTCCTGGATCGTGGCGAGATCCGCAACGCCGGGCTGGTATTCGACCGTGGCCTTCTCCGTCGCCAGGTTCACCGAGGCATGCAGGACGCCCGACACCTCGCTCAGGCCGTGCTCGATCTTAGCGACGCAGGACGCGCAGGACATGCCTTCGATCGGAATCGTGAGAGTGGCGGATCTGGGGGGCTCCACGAGGTTGGTTGTCCCTCTCCCCTGGAGGGAGAGGGCTGGGGTGAGGGGGACCGGAGCCGCAGGCTTCGACCGCACCGGCATCATCGTCACCATCTGCACGGGTGGCGGGTTCATGCCCTTGGGATCGCCTCTCAGAACGGCAACGGGGTCCTTCTCGAAAGTCCGCTTGCAGCCCGGCGCGCAGAAATAGTAGGTGGTCCCCTCGTGGACCGCCGTCGCCGGGGCCTTCTGCTCGTCCACGGTCATCCCGCAGACCGGATCAATCGCCATACGCGAACTCCTAATCGCCTCGACCAACTTGTTCCAACGTGAGGCCCTCTACCTTTTGATAGTCTCTCAGATCAAGCGTGGCAACCGAGAATCCCAATGACAGTGCGGTGGCGGCGATCATTAAATCGTGGGCCCCGATCCGTATTCCCTGCTTCTGAAGGTCGGCCCACAAATCCGCATACACTCTCGCGGCAGCGAGGTCAAAGGGATAGAGGGTGAACTGCTCCAGAACTTTCTCGACGTAAGCCGCCCGTTTCATCCGTCTTTTCGAAGTCTCAGCGCGATGGACGCCATGAAGAAGCTCGGCGGCCGTGACGACGCTGATTCCAAACGATTCCTGCTCCCGCCCCCGAACCAGGGCGTCAGAGTCCGCAACACCCCGTTCCAAGGCGATGAGAACGCTGGTGTCGAACATCACGCCCATGCGCGTCCCCTAGGTACGGCAGGCTGTTTCCTGACCGCTTCCTTGAGATCCTTCTCGAAGGCAGCAGCTTCTTCTCCAAGCTTAGGAATCTTCTTCAACAGGCCATTCAGTTCGCCTAGCGTCCGCTCGTGAAAGGGAAACTCGGCCGGCCCTAGGACGGCGACTGGTTTCCCGCCCCGCAGAATCGTGTACTGCCCGCCTCTGAATTTAATGGTGTTCAACAGGTCTGAAAACTTCCGAACAGCCTCGGTAGCCGTGATGCTTTTCCCCATACAGTCGCCTCCACGTAAAATCTGATAATCACATTATCTGATTGAACGGCTTCTGTCCAGCACGGGAAATCCTGCCGTCGCCGGGGCCTTCTGCTCGTCCACGGTCATCCCGCAGACCGGATCAATCGCCATACTGCAAGACTATAGGGCGGAGGAAGAGACTTTCAAGTGAGCGAGACGCTCAGGTGTGTTTCGGCTCGGTTCTCTTCAGGCGCCGGGTGGGTGAAGCGGGAGACGGATGCGAAACGTTGTACCTGTGCCTTCCTCGCTGTCCACGGTAATCTCCCCGCCGTGGGCGTCCACCGCGTCCTTCACGATTTTAGTCCCCAGGCCGGTCCCGCCGGCCTTCAGGCTGGTGGCGCGCACGGTGAAAAGATGCGCAAGGACCTCCGGCGACATGCCCAGGCCGGTGTCGGCGACCTCCAGGAGGACAACACCATCCTCGGGCTTGGCGCGGCCGCGAATGGTGATGGAGCCCCCGGCGGACACCTCCGGAATCGCGTTGTTGACCAGGTTGTAGAACGCGTTGAAGAGCCGACCTTCGTCGGCGAGGATTGACGGCAGGGTATCGAGGCCTTCGGTGCGCAGCGAGATCCTCTTTTCCTCCGCCAGCAGGCTCAGAGTCTTCACAACATACCCCACCACTTCCGCCAGCCTGCAGGGAACGAACTCCGACGGGGCGCTCAGGCCCTTCACGCAGTCTGCGATCTCTTTCATCCGGCCCTGGATGCGCCCCACGGTGTCGCGCAGCAAGGCGAGCACCTCGTTGCACAGCTCGTGGCTCACAACCGCCTTGTTCTGGTCGGTGGCCCGCAGCCCTCCGAAGAGCTCATTCAGCTCGCTCTGCAGAATCTCCGTGGCGGAGACCACCGGCTGGAGCAGATTCTTGACGTCGTGGCCGGTGTCGCCCATGAGGCGGGCCACCTGGGCCAGCTTGGCCTCCTCGAACAATCGCGCTTGCTCGATCGCCTCGGCGGAAAGGGCGGAGATGATGGTCAGAATGGCGACGTCATCGTGGTCGAGCCGGCCCTCCCGCTTGTTGAGCACTTCGAGCACCCCGATGGGTTCCCCTTCCCAGCGTTTCAGCGGCAGCACGATCATGTCGCGGGTCTTGTAGCCGGTGTAGACATCAATGTCGGTCAAATGCCGGTGATCTTGCGCCACGTCGCTGATGACCGCCGCTTCCCCCGAGCAAAAGACGGCGCCCGCGATTCCCTTATCCCAGGGAATCGCCGCTCCGTGCAACACCTCCGCTCTCCCGCCGATCACATAGCGAAAGACGAGTTGCTTGGACTCAGGGTCGGCGAGGATGACGGAGCCCGCCTCCGCGCCGATCACGTCCAAGGCCGTGCGGAGGGCCCTTTCGACCAGCTCGTCCACGTCGAGGTGCTGGAAGAGGGCCTGGCAGATGCGGCGGGCGGCGTCCAGCTCCCGTTCCCGCTGGATGAGCTTGAGGTCCACGGACCTGCGATGGTGGTGGCGACGATTCGGAGTGGATAATTGGGGAGAGGATGGCGATTGCTCGGTCAGCATGCGAGTCTCTCCTTCCATGAAATCGGAATGAAATCAGACCCTCGAACCCTCTAGCGCTCGCGCCGGTTTCAGATGAACAGGTCGGGTGACTCCTGTGGCGAATTGGCGGCCGAAACCAAGGGTACGCGGCCCGACTTTCGATGTCAATCGGTTCGTTCTGAAGTCCTGCGCTGCCTTTGCCTTACCGTTGGGCCCACGCCACGGACCTCTCGATCACGGACAGGAGCCGGTCCTTCGGCACCGGCTTGATGAGGAAGTCCTGCACGCCTTGCTTCATCACATACGCGGCCAGTTCCACGTCCGGGTATCCGGTCAACACCACCACCGGCACCGACGGGTACCGCAGCCGGAAATAGGAGATGGCCTCCGCTCCATTCAATCGCGGCATGCGGAGATCGCAGAGGATGGTATCCACCATGCATGGATGATCGTCCGAATCCAAGACCCTGATCGCGTGCTCGCCATCCTCGGCCTCGACCACGTCATAGCCGGCCGCGGTGAGGGTCATCCGAATCGGCTTCCTGACCGCCGCCTCATCATCCACCACCAGTATGCGTCCCAGCCTCTTGCCGCCGGCCCGATGCGTCGGTATCTCCATCACACAACTCCTTCTGGTGGCCATCCAGCGAAAATTGGATCGTGAAGGTCGTTCCTTGACCCTCCGCGCTCTCAACGCTGATCTTGCCTCCATACTTGGCCACGATCTGGTAGGCGATGCTCAGCCCCAGGCCCGTTCCCTTGCCCGGCTCCTTCGTCGTGAAGAACGGATCGAAGATCTTGTTGGCCAGCGCTTTGGGGATTCCGCATCCGGTATCGGAGACCTCCGCGGTCAGCATGTCGCCTTCGTAACGCGTGGCCAGCGTCAGGCGCCCGTGTCCGCCCATGGCCTGCACGGCATTGCTGATGAGGTTGACCAGCACTTGATCAATTTCCGCCCGCCGGGCGCGAAGGTGCGGCATGGGCCGGAACTGCGTCACCACCTCCACGTCCCCGAACTGCGGCCCCCGTCGAATCATCTTGACCGCTTCGGCCATTCGCTCGCCGAGATCAATCTCGGCCTCCCCGTCGCGCGAGGCCGGGCGGGTGTAACAGGAGAACTCGCGGACGACGGTCGCGATATGCTTCGAGAAGTTGACGATGTCCTGCGCGCACTCCCTGATTTTCTCCGGGTCGCGCTCCTCCAGAATGATCTCGGCCATCCCGAGGATGCCGTGCACGGGGTTGTTGATCTCATGCGCCATGCCGGAGACCAGCGTGCCGAGGCTGGCCAGCTTCTCGGCTTGAATGAGCTGATCCTGCGCCTGCATGCGTTCCTCTTCCACTCCGATGGCCGAGGCGATGATTCCCATGAGCTTCTTGTCCCCTTCGCTCGGGACAAAGTCCCTTTGATACACGACGCAGAGGGCTCCGACGTAAACGCCGTTGCGCCTGACGGCCTGCCCGACATAGGTTTGGAGTTTGTACGGAATCACCGCGGGGTCGCTCTGCGCATAGGGAGTTTCCGGCAGGTGGCGCACCACCATGACGTGGTCCCCGCCCCCGGTGATCACGTCCTGGCAGAGATGTCCATCGGCCTCGTCCACAGGGGGATAGTTCGGAGACGTACGCCAGCGTCCGACCGTGCGGAGCATCGTTCCTTCAAGACGGCTGTAGAGCGCGCAGGTGCCTGCCAGGAGTTCCCCGCAGAGCGCGGTCAGGCGGTTGATGTTTTCATGCGGGTCTTTCCCGAACCGCAGTAAGCACTCATTGATTTTCGCCAGCCGTTCCTCTTCCCGTTTGCGCGCGGTAATGTCCCGGATGATGCCGCTATAAAACATCCCGTCATCGGTTCTCCACGTGGCCAGGGACAACTCCAACGGAAATTCGCCGCCGTCGTTGCGCAGTCCATGCAACTCAACCGTCTTCCCGACCAGACGGAACTCGCCGGTTGAACGGACCCGCTCGAGTCCTCGTTGATGGGCCTCCCGGTAGCGAGCCGGCATCAGGAGCGTGAGGGGTTTGCCGATCACCTCTTCCTCCGCGTAGCCGAAAAGGCGTTGCGCGGCCCGGTTCCAGGAAATGATGCTCCCGCGAGCGTCGGCCAACAGGATGGCGTCGGTCGCCGACTCCACCACGGAGCGGAACCGTTCTTCGCTTGCGTATAAGGCGTGTTCGACGCGTTCCGCCTTGACCGCGAGAGCCCTGACGTCCACCGCGCGGCGCAGGATCGCCTTGACTTCGTCCAGGTTGTACGGCTTGGTCATATAGGCGAAGGCGCCTTGTTTCAGGGACCCAACCGTGTTCTCCTCGGAGGTGTGACCGGTCAGGATAATGATCGGGAGCTTGGGGTCCAACTCCATCAAGACCTTCAGCACCGAAAGCCCGCCGAGACCGGGAAGCTCAATGTCCAACAGGACGGCCCCAAAGTGCTCCTGCCTGACCTTTTCGATCGCCTCCTCGCCGCAACCGACCGCCTGCACCCCGTACCCTTCGTACACCAACCGGTCGCTCAACGCTTCGCGGATGTCGGGGTCGTCATCAACGATCAGGATGGGAGGAGAAGAAGACCTGATGGAACCGGTTGTCGTAGTCATAGGGAAACCTCTGCTCTCATACCGGGTCATAAAAGCAACCGCTATGCCAGAGCGATGTGGGATGAACGCATCAACGCCCAATGCTCTTAACATGATGATTTACCAATGGAAGAATCAGCTCCCTGAAGCGCGGCAGGAACAAAAAGAGCGGTGGTGGGGTGAGAGCACGCGTATCCGATTGAATAACTCGGTTATCGGAACCGATACACCAGGCCGGCGGGTATGCAAAAAAGAATGAACGGCAGGACAGGGGCGCTGATCAGCGAATCCGTGGTTCAACCGGCACGGTGAAGAAGAACCGGCTGCCTTGACCGGGGGTGCTGCTGACCCAGATCCGGCCGCCGTGCAGTTCCACCAGGCTTTTGGCGATGGCCAGTCCAAGGCCGGCGCCTCGCGTCTCTCCCGGTGCGGACTCGCTTCGGTAGAACCGCTCAAACACCCTGTCCAACTCGCGCGGCGCAATTCCGCACCCGGTATCGGTCACGCAAATCTGCATTAACCCATCATCCCGCGCCTGCGGTTCGACTCGGATCGTGCCTCCCGCCGGGGTGAACTTAATCGCATTCTGGATCAGGTTACCCAGGATCTGGTGGATCTTATCCCGGTCTCCTTGAATCATCGGCAGGACACCCGAGAAGTGAGCGCTCAGGCTGACGGACTTTCCCCGGGCCATGGGCACAAAGCTCTCAACCACCTCGGCTACGATCTCATGAACGGAAACCGGCCCCACACACAACTCGACCCGTCCCGCCTCGATCCGGGAGAGATCCAGGAGATCGTTGATCATCCGTGTGAGTCGTTCGACATTGTACTTGATCCGCGAGAGGTAGTGACTTTGCTTCTCGGTGATCCCTCCGCCCAACCCCTCGAGCATGTTCTCCACGTATCCTTTGATCGAGGTCATCGGGGTGCGCAGCTCATGCGACACGTTCGAGACGAACACCGACTTGAGTCGGTCCAGTTCGTGGAGCCGCGCGTTGGCGACCTCGAGCTCCTGGGTCCGTTCCCGCACGCGCTGTTCGAGCGTTATCGTCAACTTTTCGAGCTGCTGATAGGCCCGGGCGTTGTCTATGGCCACCGCCACTTCGCTCGCAATGGTTACCAACAAATCCAGGTCTTCTTGCGCGCACGGCCGGCCCGCCTTGTCCGCCGCCACATATCCCAGCACGCGCTGTTTGGTTTTCAGCGGCGCGCAGACAAAGGAGGTGACTCCGACCTGGCGGGCCAAGTCGCGGAAGAGGGGGTACACGCGGTCCTCGACTGCGGTGATGTCCGGCACCAGGATCGGCCTGCCGCGGATGAGAAGCTCGGCATGGTGGCTGCCGTCGTCCTGAATCGGAATTTTCACGTCGCGCGCGGCCCTCTCCATCTCCTCGGGCACGCCGACCATGCGCGCGCCGTACGCGATGCGACGCTCGTCGTCGTACAGCATCAGGAGCATGCGGGTGAAGCCCAAGTTCTCGACGACCAGACGCAGCACGGTGGTCAAGACCTTGTCGAGGTCCAAGGTCGAAGTGATCGCCGCGCCGGCCTGGTTCAAGGCCGTCAATTGTCCGACCTGCTTCATGATTGTCCGGATGTGGGATGAGATGGCGAGGTCGCGCTCGACCAAGGACCGAGTCATCTGGTTGAAGGCGCTCGTCAAGCGGCCCACTTCATCGTGAGTGGTCGGCACGACCGAGGCGTTGAGGTCGCCTTCCGCGACCCGTTTTGCGATCGCGGCAAGGTTTCTCATCGGCTTGATGATCCGGTCCGCCAGCATCACGGTGGCCGCGATCCCGCCCAGAATGATCAGAGCCGTGATCCAGGCGACGTTCCAGATGACGGCGTGCAAGGCCTGCTGCATCTTCGCGCTGGTCAGTCCGATCTGCACCACGCCGTACACCTTCTCGGGGGCCTCGGCGACCGCCTCCATCTCCGGCAAGAGAGGCCGGGACTGACTCCGGCGCGTGACCGGCACCGCAAAGTCATAGACGGTTTCATCGCCGGCGGCGGCGATGGGGACGGGGAACGATCCTGCCTTGCCGCGGGTCACATGAACCACGTCGGTCGCGCCGACAGCGGCCGTGAATGACGTGATTATCGGATCGCGCGAGCCCGAGGCGAACACGCCCTTGGCATAGGCGGAGTCCGGATACAACGGAACGTTGAAGGAGCGGGTCAACTGCTTGCTCTCGGTCAACCTTCCCTTGCTCGTGGCGGCCAACGGATTCCCTTGAGGCCCGCTGATGACGACGTACACCACCTCTTCCACATCCATCACGCCGACAAGGTACTGCCCCAGGAGAATCTGGTCTTCGGTGAACAGACCGTACCGGCTGTTATGCGCGAGGTTTTTCGTCAAAACGGTGCCGAGGCTGATCAACCGGTCGGTCAGGGCGGAGGCCTTGTTCTGGATGAAGTACCAGCTCAAGCTGGAGCAGGCGACGATGATAATCAGGGCGAGGAGCAACACGAACTTGGTCCTCAGGCTGATGAATCGGCGCGGCATGTCGTGAAGTCGTTGGTCGTTCATAAATCAGTACAGCTCGTCGGCCCGATTCACCACCTCCGGGGGGATCTGGATCTTGAGGAACTTGGCGGTCTTGAGATTCAACGCAAGCCGCAGCCGGTCGGGGGAAACGGCCCCCGGGGACGGGATGGGCTGACCGCTCAAAATTTTCTTGGTAAGCACGCCCGCCTGCCGCCCCACGTCGTCATAGCTCACGGACAATCCGACCAACGCGCCGATGCGCACCAGCTCCGACGAGAACCCGACGACCGGCACGTTGGAGTCAAGCGCCGTGGTCAGCATGAAGCTGAGGGACTCCTCGCTCAGGACCGTGCTGTCTGGTATCAGCCACAACGCCTCGATCTCCCGCACGACCGAGCGGAGTGTCGTCGGCACGTCCTTTTCCGATCGGACCTGGCGCGCGGTGATCTCGAGACCCAGCGCTTTCGCTTGGCGACGAGCCTCGTCCACGAGGCCGGCCGTTTTCTCCGGGTCATACAGGACTCCGATTCGCTTCACGCGCGGCAACACCGAGCGCATGGTGGACAACTGGCGATCAATCGGGACCTCCAACATAATCCCGGTCATGTTGGGGGCGTTGAGGCTGTTCTTGGCGGGATCGAGCACCATGCAGTAGATGACGGGGATGTCAACGACTTCAAGCTTGGCCACCAGCGCGGCTTTTAATCCCACGGCGAGCACGAGCGCGGCATCGGAGACACGAATCTTCTGAGCAAGTTTCCGGCCCCGCGTGACGTCACCCTGTATGTCGAATTCGAGGAAGGTGGTCGAGGGAGGCATCGAAGCTTTGAAGCCGGCTACCGCCTGATTATATGCGGCGAGGTCGGCTGATTTCAGGATGGCCACCTCAAGCGCGTAGGCGGGATCACCCAATCCCGGCGCCGGAAGACACAAGAGAACCAGCGCCCAACAGGCGATGGACGAGGCCCTGGTCGTTGTCCTCGGTGTCGGCGTCCCTGGGGGGCGAGGTTGTCTCAAGAAGTCCTCAGATCTTGAGTTCGAAAAAGCGCACGCAGGCACGCACCTGCTCTTCGATCTTCGGGAGCAGGCGCATGCCTGCACTATTTACTCGCTGCGGGCCGTCACGCCCGCCTGGTCGTACTATGCCGTTTTCCGATACTCCTTTACTCCTTGAGCCAAGGTACAGCAAGCATGGTGCCATAACTCAAGTGCCTGATTTCCCTTTACTTTAGATGACTGAATACGACCGCCGCGTATCCGATTGGATACCAGTCAGAATCCGGTTGGATACTAGGGTGATGTGTCGCTTTCGCGTAAGCATGTATATCATACTGCACCCATGACTCCTAGGATCGCTCTCAAGAGGACCAGCGAGCAAGGGACGGCGTCGCCAAATTGGACCGTCTGGAGGAAAACTGGCGCGGTCCTCCTCGTTATCTTGGTACTCCCCCTGGGGTGCACGATCCTCCCGGGTCACTGGAGGCCGGGGTGGAACGAGGACTGGCGAGACAAGGGCGTGCCGCCGGACACGGCGGCCTCCTGGAGGCTCAGCGAGCAGGAAACGCAAGATGGACGCTTTGTTGGTCTGGCCCTCTCCGGCGGGGGGAGCCGGTCGGCGAATTTCAGCGCCGCGGTCATGCTCGAGCTGCAACGTTTGGGAATCCTGGATCAGGTGGACGTGATCTCTGCGGTCTCGGGAGGCGCGCTGACCGCAGCGTATTACGGGCTCGGGCCGGCGAATGCCGGTCCCTTCACGGAGCAAGCCCTCCGGGACGCCTTGGTGTATGACTTTCAAGGAACATGGCTCTGGCGCTGGTTCCTCCCACAAAATATCTTCCGGTTTTGGCTGTCCGACTTCACGCGGTCCGATATCATGGTCCAGGTCTTCAACGACCATCTCTTTCGCCACAAGACCTTCGCTGATCTCCGGTCGCATCCCAAGATCCTGATCAACGCGACACTCCGGAACGACCACACCAGGTTCACCTTTACCGACGACAGGTTCAGGACGCTCCACTCCAACCTGGGCCGGTATCAAGTCGCCGATGCGGTGAACGCGTCGTCCGCCTTCCCGGGCATCATGGATGACGTCACGCTCCAGCACTATACCGACCTTCCACAATATCTCCACCTTTACGACGGAGGGCCGAAAGACAACCTGGGCGTCCAAGCGCTGATGGAATTTCTTATCCGCACAGTGGCCGGAACCAACCTGGACACGCTGTTTCCCAAGGGATGCGTGATCATCATCGTGGACGCAAGCCCCGTCTCACACAACGACCGGCTCGCCGACCGCGACTCGGACCGGACGGTCCTGGATTACTTCATCAACACGAACGCCATTGACGCCACCGACGTGATGCTCGGCGACCTGCGTGAGCGTCTGCTGAAGGAGACAGGCATTAAATCCGTGGACCGCGAGGTCAGTGGCGAGGTCCAGTTGCCCGACCCTCACGCCTGCCGATGCGAGGTGCGCCACGTGGCGTTGCGCCATCTTCTCTATCGCGATGATCTACCGGATGAGGACGATGCCTTCGTCGCGCGCGTCACGCGAATCAAAACCAAGTTCTGGGTGTCTCCCTATGAGCAAGACGACCTGTTCAGAGCCGCGAAATTGCTGGTGGCCGAACTTGCTGAGTCAAAGCTCTTGTCGGGCAACGCCACGAAGACGAAGTGCGGGCCATAGCAAAAAGAGTTCCCGAGGTGTGACGATGGCCTAATAACTGAACAGGTCCCACAGCGACTGCCACCCTCCTCGGTCCCTATTGGACCATGTCTTAGAGGTGGTCTCAACCTGGAGGAGAGCAGCATATGCCTTTCTTGTTGAAAGTTACTTCACTGTGGCGTCCGGCTTAAGAAACTGCCGCACCCTCGGCAACTTCGCGGTTTTGTCCAGGCCGTATCCTGCGATAAAGGCCGTCAAGTAATGTTTCAACGTGCCGAAGTAATCACCCGTAAATTGCTGGGCCAGTGCCACGGTGATGACAGCTACCACGAAGGCGAGCACGGAAAGCTGGCGATTAAGGTGAGCATCAAGATCAGTCTTGGGTCTGAAGTATGATAAGAACACGCCGATTGCGATCGGCAGCGCCACCCATAGCCAGTAATCTGTCACAATGACTGTGGCAGTGATCTCCGCCGGTTCCTTAAGTCCTTCGCCCACTACTGTGAGTTTTCCATTGTATTTCCCGGCATACGGGAGTCCTCCAACTTTCAAATTCAGGTCGACAGGCTTATCGGGAGATAATGTAAGTCCCTTCTTTAGATCGGTCGTGACCTTACCATCAGTCACCCCCTCTTCTTGGCTTGAGAGATGTGCCGGAAATATCTCATTTATTTTGGCGAAGGCACCACTGCTCCAAAGCTTCACAGGGAAGGTTTCTCTCCCGTACCAGAACCCAAGGATCCGGCACGGCGGACAGTAACGCAGGACGACAAGCTTGACTGACTCGCCGGGAGCTACTTGCGTCGGATCCATATGCACCTTTGCTTCGGGACGAAACACCGTAAATTTCTGACCAGAGACAGGAACAAGTTGTGTCTTGACTCTGTCTTCCACCACCAAGAGCCCATCGTAAGTCCCTGCCAAGGACAACTTGGCAGAATCGAATTGGACCGCCACCGGCAAGAATGTGCCTTTTCCCTCAATTGAGAAAGTCACTCCGTCCGTCCGCACCTGAGTAGATGCATGGCTGAGCTGCGTCACGATAATGCCAACCGAGTTTGCATCAAACGCTGTCTTGCTTTTGATGAAAAACGCTTTAGGAAGGGACATGTGGTCTGGAGGCGCGAAGACGAATTTAAGTTCTTTCGGGACAAACTCAAACTTATCAACGGTAGAGTCTTCAGCAGTCCTGGCAGTTGCACGGGAATCAGGAGTTTTGGGACGGGTTGGTGGCGTCTCGCCAGATGCATGGGCTGGTGGAGTCTTAGCAGCGGGAGTATCCGCAGGAGCCTCGGCTAAAGCAGGGACGCAAATCATGAAGAGTACTGCAGCAGTTAAAACTGCTCGTTGGACAATCATGGGTCCTCCTGGTGAGGAGGTCACATGCTCTGCTACTCCGGGCTGTCGGACCTGGCGACTTCCCACAGCCCGACTTGCTGCAACAGAGAAGCCCGTTGCTTTCTGTATTTCCGATCATCCGGGGCCGCTTTCTCAATCAGGTCGGAAACCATCGCGATGGCGTCGTACCAGAGCCCCGCCTCCGCATAACGAAAGACCGCCTCCCCGTTTTTCGCCACATCTAGATGCGGAAGCGCCTCGATGAGCGAGAGGCGTTCGATCGTGCCGCCCGCGACGATGTCCTTCGACGAAGCCTCAGGGCCAAGGACCATCGTGACGAACCATTTATACTGCACGCCCGGCTCGAGCTTGAGCCCAAAGTCTTTGAGCTGAACGCGCTGCACCCCCGGCTGAACGGGAGGTTTCAGGCGCGTTTCGAGCAACGGCCGAATGGCTCGCGTATCAATCAGCGTAAATTCGAGCGGCAAGGACGTCGTCTTGGACAGGTACCAGTATAACGGCGGTTGCTCATCCTTCGTAAAGCCGACATGGTCGGGCGCCAGCACATAGAGAGCCGGCGCGTCGCCGCCGCGGATGCCGCCGCCCACCCGACCCCTGGGAGTGCTTTGCTTGCGCGGCTTGTACACGGGCACGTCAATCGCCGCGCGCACCGGTTGCTGCTTTTGAGCTTCGACACCCGGCGGGGAGAGCTCTTTCGGTTGGTTTTCCGCTGCCTTCCCGGGAAGCGGTGTCGCCACCGCGAACCCGAGGAACATCGCCGCCGCTATCTTGAGGGCTCTCATGGCGTCACCTCCTTAGCTGAGCACGCCACTTTCCATCCACACATGATCGTCGTGACTCCTCACAACCAGTTGTTGAGCAAAAGAAACGGCGCCCAGTAGGCCGGATGGTCATAGGCAGGATCATCCAGCATTTTCAATTGGGCGCGCTGGAGCGCAACAGCCTTGGACACCGAGGCATCCTGAAGTTGCTTATAGAACTCCGAAACCAGCGCTGCTGAGGCTTGGTCATTGATGAACCACAGGGTAGCCAGGGCGCTCCTGGCGCCTGCTTTGATCGCCACGCCTGCAAGGCCCAGCGCCGCCCGATCATCACCGGCCGCGGTTTGGCAGGCGCTCAAGGTCAGTAGCTCCAGGGGCTCCTCCCGAAACCGAATGAATCCGATATCTCGACTAAGCTGCTCCATGGTCAGTTTATCGTCGAAGGTCAGGAGGAAGGTCTTCCGGACATCGCTGTCGAACTGGCCGTGCGAAGCGACGTGCACGATGGTGAACAGTCCCTCCTTCAGCTCCTTCTCCACCCTGGGAACGAGGAAATCCTTATTGAGCAAGAGCGTGCCCGGATAGAGTCGCTGAATGGCTTCGAGTTCCTCGGCCACATTCGGCAAAGGAGGGAAGTTTCGCACGGATTCCGTCAGGCCTACAGACAGGGCTCTGACGGCGCTCCGCTTCAGCGGACGAGGATCGGTGAGCGTAAGGCCGGGCGTGATCGCCACCGCATACCGGCTGACCAAAAAATGCTTGCCATCGTGCAGGGCCGCCATCGGAATCGTCAGAAGGGGGCCTTCCGGCACGAACACCAGTGTATCAATCGGTAAGGAAGCCAAGACCAGCTCGATCGGGCGGATCAGCCAGCCGTACAACTGCTGCGCATACGGGAGATATTCCTGAGTCGTGCGT
>CAZITU010000003.1:0-90337 GCA_964542245.1 uncultured Nitrospirales bacterium
ACACGATGACCCCGGACCCCATTCCGCCGCCGCGAGGTTCCATCGGCCCGCGCGGCCGGCCCGGGGACCCGAAGAAGTCTTCCATCGGATCGTGCGGCTCGCGCGAGTCACGCCCGCGTGCGACCCTTGCCGTCGTGATGTTGACCACAGCCGGCGTAACGGTCTTGGCGATCTCGGTAAACCCGGGCGCGGCCTCATGCCTCTGAACGGCCGGAACAGCCGGCACGGCCGGCCCAGCGACAATCGGCGTGTTCGCTCCGGCGTGCGAATACGCGGCATATTCCACGCCCACAAATACGAGAGCCCCGAGAATGATCAGTCCCGCGATCTTCCCGAGGTTGCGATAGAGAATCAGGCTCATAGCGTCCTCCTTCTTGTACAAGGCCATTTCGGCCTCGTTGACCCCGAGGATAGCAGCCGAAGATGAAAGGGGGATTAACGGCAGATTAGAAGTCTCTAACGCGAGGATGCGACAGCCAGTATGACCGTAAACCGAGACCCTTCGCCCACCGTGCTTTGGACTTCGATCCTCCCGTGGTGCGCCTCGGCAATCCACTTGCAGATGGATAAGCCCAACCCGGTGCCCTGCTTCGCATGCGCGCGGGCGGCGTCGGTGCGGTAGAACCGGTCGAAAATGCGGGCGAGCGCCTCGGGCGGGATGCCGATCCCCTGGTCCGTGACCGAAAGCCGGCAACCACCCTTCTCCCTCATCAGGGCCATCTCGACCTTCCCTCCGGGATACGAATACTTGGCGGCATTGTCCACCAGATTCAGCACCAGTTCACGAAGTCGCAGCTCATCGCCCAACACGGTCGCGGGCTCTATCGTCCCCACGACAACCTGCACACCGGACTCCTGCCCGAGAACGGCCGCCTGCCGTTGGATGTCCTCAATGAGCGCATCGAGCCGAACCGGGAGAGCCTCCAACGGCACCTCGCCGAGATCGGCTCGGGCCAGGAACAACAGTTCGTCCACGATCCGCGTCATCCGATCGATTTCTTCCAAACCGCTCTCCAAGACATGCCGGTAGTCTTCGGCCGAGCGGGGCCGACGCAGCGCCAGCTCAGCCTCGCCCTTCATGACCGTCAAAGGCGTGCGAAGCTCGTGCGACGCGTCCGCGCTGAACCGGCGTACCTGCTGAAACAAGGCCTCCAGGCGGGCGATCATGTCATTGAACGTGGCCCCCAGGCGGCCGATTTCATCGGATGACGGAGGCACGGTGAGACGCTGGCTCAAATCTCCCGCTGCAATGCGCTGGGCAGCGAGGGTGATGGCATCCACCGGCCGGAGGGCCCGACCTGCCAGAAACCACCCCCCGGCCAACGCCGCCGCCAATGCAACAGGCATCGTCACAAGAAGGATCAGCAGCAGCCGGTGCAGCGTCTCCTCGACCGGCTGCAAGGAAGTCCCCACCTGCACGATGTTCACAAGCGTCCCTCCGCGCCTGATCGGAACCGACAAGAGACGGATGGGGGACTCTCTCCGAAACCGTGCGGACTCCAGCGTCGCTTGCCCGTTGAGCGCCGCCTTCAAGGCGGTCAGGCTGAGGGGGATGTCCCGCCGCTCGATGTTGGGGGATTGGATGGTGATTTTGCCCGCCGGGCTGAAGATCTGAAAGAATTTGTCGAGGACGGCGAGTTCGGGAAACTCCGAGGCAAGGTCGGTAAAGGGAAGGAACGGACCGACCCCACGTTGCTCCAGCGCGCGGACGGCCGCGGCCGCCGCGTCTTCCAGGGAGCGATCAACTTGATCCTTCAGGCCACGGGCCATCACGGCGTAGAGCGCACCCGCAAAGACGACCAGGATCAAAGCCAGGGCTGTCCCGTACCACAGCGTGAGACGCAGGCGAAGGGGCATTAGGCTTCAACCTTCAACGTGTAACCACTGCCACGGATTGTCTGGAGCAACTTGCGGTCCCGCCCGCGGTCTATCTTGTTGCGGAGATAGTTGACGTACACATCAATAACGTTGGTGAAGGTGTCGAAATCCAAGTTCCACACATGTTCGGCGATCATCGGCCGCGTGAGGACGCGGCCGGCATTGCGCATCAGGTATTCGAGCAAGGCGTACTCCTTCGCCGTCAGGTCAATCCGACGGCCGCCGCGGGTCACTTCGCGGGTGGCGGGATTCAGGACGAGGTCGTCCACTTGCAAAAGACCCGTCGCCTCGCCGCCGCTCCGCCGCAAAAGGACGCGCACGCGTGCCAGCAATTCCTCGATTGCAAACGGTTTGGTCAGGTAGTCGTCGGCGCCCGCATCGAGTCCTTTCACTTTCTGATCAACTTGCGAACGCGCGGTCAGAATCAGGACCGGCACGGAGAGTTTTTCCTTTCGAAGGGTTTTGAGCACCTCCAGTCCGGGCAACCCGGGCAACATCAGGTCCAGGATCACGAGGTCGTAGCTGCTCCCCCGGACCAGATCCAAGCTTTGAGCCCCGTCGCCGCACACATCAACGGCATAACTCTCCTCTTCCAGCGCCCGCCGGATAAAGGACGCCACCTTAGCCTCGTCCTCAACGACTAAAATACGCATATGCGGAAAGGATTATAACAGAGAGGGACAGGGATCAGCGGTAGATGTACAGCGGGGCATCATCCTCGATGATCCGCTCCTCGCGCTCGAGGCGCGTCCGCAGGTATTTCGGAAGAGCCAAGTGAGCGACGCACAACTCGCCGGTGAGATACTTCAACTGGCCCTGTATCCGCCGGTTGATTCGCTCCTCATAGTCCGTGGCCGAATACGTCTGGGGCATGACTTGCTTTGACGCCATGTGGAACCCCCAGGGCAATCCGAAGCACGGCACGTTCGCCGTGTAGGGGCACACGACCGGAAAAGCGGTCAGGAGCGTCCGATGGATCGCGCTGAAGTTCAGCAGATTGTGGGGCGCGACCGTACCGGCCTGGAGCGCGATCAGCCCATCAGGCGAAAGCCGCCGGGTGACCAAGTGGTAGAACTCTCTGGTATACAAGCGGTAGCACGGGCCTTCCTCGATGGGGTCGGAGAGATCAATGATGATGACGTCAAAGGTCTCGTCGTGCGTTTCGAGCCACTGCCGGGCGTCCTCAAATGCGAGCATGGTGCGCGGGTCATCGAACGCCCCGGCATGAAAGTCCGGCAACAGCATCCGGCTGACTTCCACGACCTCGCGATCAATGTCCACCATCAAGGCATGCTCGACCGATCGGTGCCGGAGCGCTTCCCGAAGCGTGGCGCCTTCTCCTCCACCGACGACCATGACGCGCCTGGGGTGCGGGTGCGCCAGCATGGCCGGATGCACGAGCGTTTCATGATAGATGAACTCGTCCGCCTGCGTGGACTGGACCTTCCCGTCCAGGACCAGTGAGCGGCCGTAGTCCCCGAACTCGACGACTTCTATGTGTTGAAAGGGGGTGTCCTTGGAGAAGAGGACGGTCTTGATTCCGTGAAGGTGTCCCTCGTTCGGCCCCAGGACTTCAAGAAACCACTTGAAGTTCTTTGGGGCAGTCATAGGGAAAGACCTCCTTCGCCACCTTGGCAATCTTGGTCGGCTTGGAGTCCGGAATCAGCCCGCGTTTCATTTCGAAGAGCGATGGATTACGGGCCTGGAACTTGTCCACAAGGTATTTTGCGGCGACTTCCGGGCTGAGGGTCTCCCCGCAGGTGAAGATGTCCACGGCGGCGTAGCCGTGTTCTGGCCAGGTATGAATCGAAAGGTGAGACTCGGCGATGACGACGACCCCGCTGATCCCGAATGGACTGAATTGATGGAAGTGGGTACCGACGATGGTGGCTTTCGCGATCTTTGCGGCGGCGACGAGAGTTTCTTCCACTCTCTTTACATCGTTCAGGAGTTTGGGGTTGCAACCATTCAACTCAAGCAGCAAGTGCCTACCTAGTGCGTGCAATTGATTTGCCCCCTTTCGCTGTAATGAGCGTGGCCAATTTATCCTCTATCGCACCTCCTCAGGGTAATTACCCCGTGCCCCCGAAATTGCGTGTGAATATAGCGGAACTCTCCCAATTGTCAATAATTTTTTTAGCCTGGCCGAGAAAATTCCCCCCGCGCCCTTGCTTGACTGCCCCCCGACCAACGGCTAAGATGCAACCCGCACCGGAAACAGTCGGTCCGACTCCAAATCCATGATCCAAGTCCAGCATCTGACCAAGCAATTCGGCCCCAAGACCGCTATCGCCGACGTCAGCTTCTCCGTGGAAAAGGGGGAAGTCCTGGCCTTTCTCGGCCCCAACGGGGCCGGCAAAACCACCACCATGCGCATCCTCACCGGCTCCCTGCCGGCCACGTCCGGGACCGCGCAGGTGGCCGGCTACGACTGCTTCGACCAGCCGATGGAAGTCAAGCGTGCCATCGGGTATCTGCCGGAAGTCCCCCCTCTTTATACCGAGATGACGGTCACCGAATATCTGACGTTCGTGGGCCGCATTAAGGGCGTTGCGCCCGCGCACCTCCCGACTGCGCTCAGTCAGGTGATGGAACGATTGTCCCTCGGAGAGGTACGAGGCCGTTTAATCGCCAACCTTTCCAGAGGGTTTCAACAGCGGGTGGGTCTCGCCCAGGCCCTCATACACGACCCGCCCGTCCTCATCCTGGACGAACCGACCGCCGGTCTCGACCCCCGGCAGATCATTGAAATCCGCGAGTTGATCAAGGGGTTGGCCGGCTTGCGCACCATCATCCTGAGCACGCACATTCTGCCGGAGGCCACCGCGGTCGCCCGGCGCGTCGTCATCATCAACGACGGGCGGATCGTGGCGGAAGACTCCCAGGAACAACTCTCGGCCCGCCTCCGCCGCTCAGAAAAGGTCAGCCTCACGCTCAAGGCCCCCCCGCCAGACGCGCGAGAGCGTCTCGCGGCCCTCCCCGGAGTGCTTTCGGTCCACCATGACGGCGAGGCCAGACCCGACGGCAAGGCCACGTTTCTCGTCGAGGCGGAACTCGGCTATGACCTTCGCGACGACCTGGCCCGCTTCGCCGTCGGTCACAATTGGGGGCTCCTGGAGCTGAAACTGGTGACGATGACGTTGGAGGACGTGTTCCTCAGACTAACAAAGGAAGAGGACACCCCTACCCTTCCCTCCCCCCTCGAGGGGGAGGGTGAGGGAGGGGGGGAGACCCAGCCATGAGCCCGGTCGCCGCTGTCGTCAGGAAGGAAATCCGCACCTATTTCTTCTCTCCGATCGCCTATGTTGTCGCCTCCGTTTTCCTCCTCCTGATGGGCCTGCTCTCATACCTGGCTGTTCTGACCGCCAGCAACCGAAGCCTCCAGATGCTCCGGCTCCAGGGCAGCATGCCCGACCTGAACGTCAACGAGCTGGTCTTCAGGCCGGTGTTCTACAACATGGCAGTGGTGCTGCTCCTGGTGGTTCCGATCCTGACCATGCGCCTGTTTGCCGAAGAGAAGAAGCTTAAAACCATGGAACTCCTGCTGACCTCACCGGTTACGGTGACGGACATTGTCATGGGCAAGTTCATCGCCGCCATGACGGTCCTCGCCGGCATGCTGGCTCTCAGCGCTGCCGCCCCCATCGCCTTGGCAGCCTTGCCCCCGTATGTGGAGTTTCGGTGGACTCCGATCCTGACGGCATATCTGGGGGTCTTACTCTTGGGCGGGCTCTTTCTGAGCGCCGGTCTCCTCGCATCCGGCTTGACCGAGAACCAGATCATCGCCGTGATTCTGAGCTTCGGGGTCTTGCTTCTATTCTGGCTGTTCGGGTGGGCCGGCCAGGTACTCAGCGAATCAGCCCTCGGCAAAGTCCTGTCCTACCTCTCCCCCATTGAACACTTCGAGAACCTCGTCAAGGGACTGGTGGACACAAAGGACCTGGTGTACTTCGCGGCGGGGATCGTCTTCAGCATTTTCCTGACCCATCGGGTCATTGACTCGCAGCGGTGGCGGCGATGAATCAACGGCTGACATTCTTATTGGGCGTTCTCGGGGGAGTGCTGGCGGGAGGCGGAATCGCCATCTACCTGATCGCTCCTCAACTCACCGTTGCCATCGCCGTGTCGGAGGCCCTGGCGGCGACCTGCCTGACCGTCTTCCTGGTCACGCACTTCGAAATGCTACGGGAGTTCTCGCTTCGCCGCTCGAGCCGACTGGGGTTCAACAGCGTCCTGATGGTCGCCCTCTTTGCGATCATACTGGGCATCCTCAACTTTCTCGCCGCGCGCCACAACGTCCGCTGGGATTTCTCGGAAACGAAACGGTTCACGCTCGCTCCGCAGACCGCCCGCCTACTGCGGGAGCTGCCTCGCGAGGTGAAGGCGACCGTCTTCACCGGCGATCAGGGGCCCGCCCGCCTGGCCTATCGTGACCTGTTCGAGAGTTACAAAACCCACACGGCCAAACTCACCGTGGAATTCGTGGATCCGGAGAAGAAACCGGGCCTCGCCCGGCGGTACGCCGTCACACGACCGGATACCGCCGTGCTGGAGAGCGGCAAGCAGGAGACGCGGATCACCGCCGCCACCGAGCAGGAACTGACGAACGCTCTGGTCCGCGTAACCAAGGATGAGAAAAAAACCGTGTACTTCCTTACCGGCCACTCGGAACATTTATTGGAGGACTCCGACAAAGAGGGCTACTCCTTCCTGAAGGAGTCGCTGGAGCGCCAGGGCTATACGCCGCGGTCCCTCTCGCTTTATGAATCCAAGAACATCCCGGCCGATACGTCGGTCCTGATTATGGCCGGACCGCAGCGGCCGGTGTCCGCCGGGGAGCAGGCACTGATCGCCGACTATGTCAAAGGAGGCGGCCGGCTGATTGTCCTGTGGGATCCTGGTTCGCGTGCCGGTCTCGAGGGGCTCCTGGCCGGCTGGGGCCTGCGATCGGACGACCGCACCGTGTTGGACACCCAAACCATCTTGGGCGGCGATCTGACCATGCCGGTGGTGAACTCATACGGCCCGCACGAGATCACGCAGGATTTGGGCAAGGTCTTCACGATGTTTCCCCATGCCCGCCCCATCGCTTTCCAGGATAAGCAGGGCACCGAGTGGGATTTCCACCCTCTCGCCAAGTCCAGCCCACGGAGCTGGGGCCGCCCCGAACCCCCTCCCGCTGGAGTCGGCCAGGTTCGTGACTTCAACCCATCCAAAGACACGCCAGGCCCATTGACGCTGGCTGCCGTGGTTTCGGCTCGAGTGGGCGCGGGAGGGGCGCGGGTACCCGGCTCGGCGGGTGATGGGCCCCCTCCCGGTGAAATGGACGCGCCCGCCAAAGCATCGGCTCAAGATGCTCGGCATCCGGCGGTCCTGCTCGTCGGCGATTCGGACTTCGCCAGCAATGCCTACCTGGACTTCGCAGGCAACAGCGACTTCATGTTGCATGCGGTGGCCTGGCTCGCCGAAGAGAAGAGCCTGATCACGATTGCGCCTAAGAACACCGCATTCGGCACGTTCCTGCTCACGGCGGCTCAATCCAACGTGCTGTTCAGCCTCCAGGTCTTGGTTCTGCCGGGCTTCCTCCTGGCGACGGGATTTGCCGTGTGGCGCCGCCGGCGCCATCTTTAGCCTCCGTCTTCACCGATGTCCCGCGGAACCTTGTTCCTTCTTATCACGGCCGCCGGCTTGGGACTTTACCTGTGGCTGGTGGAGGTGCCCACCGAACAGAAACGTGCCGAAAGCGAGGCCGCCGAGAAAAAGCTGGTGGATTTCAAGGAGAGCGACGTGCAGTCATTGACGCTTCGCTCTCTTGCCGGTGAGATTGAAGTGGCTCGGGAACCCGACGGCACATGGACGATCATCAAGCCGAAAAAATTGCAGGCCGACCCGCAAGCCGTCGAGGAGTTCCTGCGCACGCTGATGCTGGCCAAGGTGTCCCGCGTCGTGGACGAATCCGGCGCGGATCTCAAATCATTCGGACTGGTGTCCCCGTCCTTGACCGTCTCCATCCGCCTGGCCTCAGGAGCGCAGACGCTTCGCCTCGGCGACCCCGGACCGCTATCCTCCACCCTCTATGCCATGCGTGAGGGCGCTCCCAAGGTCCTCCTCACCACCCTTGCAGGCCGCGAGACCCTCACGAAGAGCGTGCAAGATTTTCGCCGCAAGCGCGTCGTTCAGTTCGATCGGGACCGGGTGACCCGACTCAAGATTGCCACGCCCCACGAGACCGTCGTCCTTTACAAGGAAGGCCACGGTCAGAAGTCGGAATGGAAGATCAAGGCTCCGGTCGAAACTGCGGCGGACCAGCCGGAGGTGCGGAGCCTCTTGTTCGCCCTGGAGGACCTGAAGGCTCAGGCCTTCCTCGACGATCCGAACGAGCGCCAAGCCAAGAAGGCCACGTTAGGCAAGCCGCATGCGACGTTTACCATTCACGAGGGCGAGACCGACCGGCTGCTGTCCCTCTTCCAGGACCCGCGGGACAAGACAGCCGCCTACGCGGAGACGGCGGTCCAGGAACCGCTCTGCCTGATTGCGCCCGCGACGGCCAAGGACCTCACAAAGGGCTTGTTCGCGCTGCGCAACAAACAGCTCATCGCGGCCGAACCGGACCGCGTCAAGACGCTCATCATCAAGAAAGACGGTCAGGAATACTCCGTCACGCACGAGGGAGGCGACTGGCTGGTGGACGGCGACCCCGGGGCCAAGGCAGACGCCGCCCGCTTGAACATGTTCGTCAGCCGAGTGGTCCGCCTCCAGGCGGAGCGGATCGTGACGGAAAAACCGGGCGATCTGAAGCCGTATGGGCTGACCTCGCCGACTGCCGAACTGATCGCCACGGACGCCCAGGGTAAGCTGTTGGGGCGGATCGTCCTTGGCCGACAGGAACAGGGGCTGGCTTACGCCCAGGGTTCCGCGATGGCCGGCATCTTCCAGGTCCGCCCGGACATCCTCAATGACATTCCCAAGAAGAACGACTTGATCGCATCAGGAACTCACCCACGACAAGGAAAGGATGGCGTCAAATGAAGCTGGTACACCTACGCAGCACCGCAGGAATCGGATTGTCGCTCTTCATCGCATTCATTGCCCTGGCAGGATGCAACGGAGGATACGGGACGCAAAGTGAATCTGGCAGCGAGGCAGGCTACGCAGCCGCGACACCGGGCCAGCAACTCCTGTTGGATCAGACGCAGAAGCGGAACGCAAAGGAAGTCATGACGCAAGCACCGGACTTCCCGGCCCCGACCAGCGCGGCGTCGAGCAAGTGCGAGGGATTTCCGGGATTCGACCGGGGCTGCCCCGGCGGCGGGAAATAGATCAAGGCCAGGTGATGGTCAACCCCACCGTCACCTGGTTTCGCAGCAACCCGGATCCCACAGCCCCTTCGGACCGCTGGTTGTAATACGAATACGACGCTGTCAGCCTGGCCCACTTGGTGAAATCATACGTTAGACCAGGACTGATGCTGTAGGTCGTGATGTCCACCGTCCGAGTGCCCTGAGTTGTGGCGGTGGCATAGTTGCCCGTCAGGGTCGCCGTCATTGCTTTAGTCACTCGATGTGTGATGAAGGCCGACAGTATCTCTCGCTCAGAAACTTGGGCCGCCAGGCCACCGCTGCTGGAGACAGATCGGACTAAGCGCAGCCCGACATCGGTCGCGGAAAACTTTTGTGTTGCTCCTATGTTAAAACTAGGGCTGAGACGGTCCGAAGAGGGCACATAGGTCCCCCCCATATTAGCGTCTACGATCAAGTCCTTCAAGAACTGCCGGCGGATTCCCACACTCGCGGCGTGCGTATCTATGCTGCTCCCACCGCTCCCTCCGCTCCCGCCGCTGAATGAGAATTTCGAATAAGTGTAATTGCTCAGGAATGTTGTCTGCGGTTCGATCAAGTAGCTCCATCCACCGGTCAGCGCATGGCCAGTGGTGTTGAACAAACCGCTATTACTGCTGAACGTTGTATAGGAATTGGTATAGCTTCCGGACACTTGCGCTCGCGCCGATATAACGTAGGGCACGGTCACCCCGGCATTGTTCGAAAATGACGTGAACCGACCCGTCTGAATACCCCCGCTTGCCGGATCGTCCGGGGTGGCGAATCCCGCGAACGTTGGATGATCCTTCGTGTACACATAGTTATCGGTCACCGTCAGGCCCAAGCCCCGAAGAAACCGCCCGGTCAAGGTATCCGCCTTGAGAACCAGCCCGCCTTGTGTGCTAAAAAAGGAGAGTTCTGGGTTCTTGGCGTATTGCGTCCGTGTGACCCCTAGATTTGCAGTCAGGTCGAGATCCTCCCCACGAGCAATCACTAAAACCTTAGGGGTGGCATCCGTCGCGAAGTCGTCTATTTTCGACCGGGAAAAGAGGACATTATCGTCGTAACGTTCGGCAATTGTAAGACTAGGCGTCACGCGGAATTCGACGGCCCGCGCCACCCCGCCTCCCCAGAGGAACCACGTCCAGGCCAAAATGGAGAGAGTGATCCACCTCGTAGGTCGGCAGACGGAGATTAGTCTCCGGGTTCGACTTACCACGACATAGGCCGGCTCACTTCGCGCCCCTCCATTGGACAGCTAGTGTCGTGTCTCTAAATCTCCGTTCGTGCTGAGCCTGTCGAAGCATGAACGGAAGCACGCGACAATGTTGGCCCTTCGACAAGCTCAGGGCGAACGGAAAATTAACATGATTTTCGAGACGGAATACTATGGCACAACGACCGTGTCCCCTGGAATCAGCAGCACGTTTTGGGCGATATCCCCGCCCGATACGACATCATCGTATCGAACGTTGATCCGACTTTCAGCGCCCGTGCCCGGCATTTTTCGAAGCACGAAGATCCTGTTTTTCGCCGCGTAAGGAGTAAACCCACCCGCGAGCGAGATGGCCTGGAGAATGGTCGAATAGGTTTTAAGCTGGTACCGGCCTGGCTTTGCCACTTCCCCCATGACATAGACGCTGTAACTATTGACCTGTTGCACCACCACCGAGACATTGGGAGTGTCCTTATAGCCTTTCAGCCTCGCCGAAATTTCCTTCGTCAATTGATCCGCCGTCAAGCCCACCGCCGTCACATCCCCCACCAAGGGCAGAGAGATTTTCCCGTCGGGGCGGACCGCCACCGTCTTCGAGAGATCGGCGTTCCGCCACACGATCACCTCCACGACATCCTCAGGCCCGATCTTATAATCTCCCGTGACGTAAGCCGCCGATGATCCCGCCTCTCCAGAAGACGGGGGGTTAGGCTCCAACGCTGCACAGGCGCCCAGCGTCAACGCACTCATCGCCGCGAGCAGCGCTAAACATGCCATGACGGGTCGTTTCATTACCCCCTCACCCACACCCTCTCCCCCAAGGGGGCGAGGGGTTCTCCTCCGGTTGTTTCATGTTCCCCTCACCCTCTCCCCCAAGGGGCGAGGGGTTCTCCTATTGCGTCAGCACCATAGTCTCTGACGGCACCACAATGGTGTCTCCCGGCTTCAGGATCACGTTTTGGGTAGAGCTGTCCCTCAAAACAATATCGTCATAACTGGCTTTCAGCTTTGTTTCCCTGTTCTGATTTGGCCCTTCGCCCCAACGGAAGATGACAATCTTGTTCCGGGCCGCAGTCGGGGTGAATCCGCCGGCATTCGTGACGGCCTGCAGCAATGTGGTCTTGCTTTTCAGGAAATATCGCCCCGGCTTCGTGACCTCCCCCAGAACATAGACGCCGTAACTGTTGACTTGCTGGAGGATGACCGAAACGGTCGGTGTCTCCTTAAACTGTTTGAGCTTTCCGACGATGTTGGCGGTCAATTGGGCGGGCGTTAACCCCGTCGCTTCGACATCGCCGAGCAACGGCAACGAGATCCGTCCGTCCGGTCGGACCGTCACCACCTTGGATAAGTCGGCGTTGCGCCACACGATGATCTCCAGGACATCTTCCGGTCCGATGTAGTATTCCGACGTGACGATCAATGAGCTTTTCTCCAACGCTTGTTCCCCTGCAGGCGAAGCGGGCGGTTTCGCTTCTTGGCCGGCGGCCGGGAGGACCGTTCCAAAAGTCAACACTAATAAGCCCGCGCAGAATACGTCCCACCTTCCACCCATTCGAATCACCCCCTCACCTCCGCATTTCGACGCGAACCGATCTGAAGAACCATCTTGCCCATCTCCAGGAATATCAAGGGGTTTAGTTTGAGCGCCACAGTAAACGACATAGGGCTTTTTGTCAAGAAGCATAAGGAGTTTCAATATCCCCCGCGCGATAGAGCGTGGTATAGTGACGCCCATGCGGAACTCTTTCCCCCTGGTCGCTAAGCCAGTGTAATGCGTCTGCCACTTCTTTACATATTTTCCGTTCGCCCTGAGCGCAGTCGAAGGGTCGAAGGACGCGCATTATCGCACGATTCCGTTCATGCTTCGACAGGCTCAGCACGAACGGGAATGGAAAAGTATATCGGACGCACTACACTAGGCATCCTATCCATCGTCCTGCTCCTCGTGCTCGCACCGATTGCTTCAAGTGAGCCGGCAGCCGATCAGATTGCGATTCTTGCAAACTCCAATACCCAGGATAGTCCGGTAGTAGCCAAGCACTACGCATCCCGCCGGGGTGTGCCCGACACGAATATCATCCAAGTCGCTCTTCCCACCCAGGAGACGATCAGCCGCAAGGAATATGAAAAGGGATTGGTGCAACCCGTCCGACGGGCCCTTGAGGAACGACGATTAGCCGGCAAGGTCCGGGTCTTGATGACGACCTACGGCATTCCTCTGCGCATCTCGGCGCCTCAGCCGACCGACATCGAGGAACGATGGCTCAAGGACGCCTTGGACCGCCAAACGCGCGCGCGCCAGATCCTCGAGACCGTCGAAGACCGGCTCACGCGAATAGCTTCCCCGGAGGGACAAGACACTACCCCACGCACCGACTCCACCCCTAAGGGTAAGAACCCGGATGCTTCCGCGGGGGGTGTTGACCCACGTCTGGAACGTGTGGCTGTGGAAATTCGAAAGGCGTGGGAGCGGCTGTCGCTTGTGCGTGATCGCGGCAAGGCCGAGGAGTGGACCAAGGAATTTCTTCGAATCACGGTTCTCGTCGGGGGGACGGCGGCGCTCGTCAAAGGCCTGCGTCCTTTGCCGACAACCGACTCCGAGCGTTCACAGGCGGGGCTGGAGAAGCTTCGCAAGCAGGTAGCCTCGGCGCAGATTATGATCCGGGTTCTGAGTGAGGCCCCCTCCGAAACCAATCGGCAGACGGCTTATCGTCTGGCAGAGCAGGTCTTCGGAATGCAGGGCGTTCTCACTCTTGCCAAGGAGGAACTGGAGACCTTCAGCTACAAAGACGGCGACGCAAGCCTCGACAGTGAACTGAGCCTGCTGTGGTGGGATCCAGGCGACTACCGTATCGCCGAACGCCTCCCCAATCCCGTGTATTACGGGACCTCCTCCGCAGCGGTGAAACTTGCCACGCCCCAGCCGATTCTCCCAATCCTCATGGTGAGCCGACTCGATGCTCCGACGCCCCAATTGGCCATGCAGATGGTGGATCAGGCCCTCCTGGCGGAACAAACCGGACTGTCCGGGAGAGCTTACATTGATGCACGAGGCATGCAAGCCGGACCGCCGTACAGCTATGGATTCTACGACCAGAACTTGCGGGACCTTGCGGGACTGCTTCGCCGCATGACTTCCTATGAGGTGGTCCTTGATGACACCGAACGGCGGTTCAGCCGACCCGGTGAGGCTCCCGAGGTAGCGATGTATGTGGGCTGGTACCGCCTGAGGTCCTACGAAGATGCCTTCACCTTTAATCCCGGCGCGATCGGCTATCACATGGCGTCAGGCGAAGCCGTCAGCATCCACGATCCGGACGAGCCTGGCTGGTGCAAAAACGCCCTGGAGCGCGGTATCACGGTCACGCTCGGCTCCACCGGAGAACCGCTATTAGACGCATTCCCCTTGCCCGGCGAGTTCGTGGGTCTCCTCCTGAGCGGTCGTTATGCCCTCGTGGAGGCATACTATCTGAGCACACGGTATCTCAGTTGGCGTATGGTTCTTTTCGGAGACCCGCTGTATAATCCTTGGCGTGGCAGGGGCTTGGTCGGTGGGCAGGCATGGAAAGACGGAAAGGCCGGACTCCCAACGGCGCCGGCTGATCTTCCGTTGAACGATCCGATCCAGGCGAGGCAACAGGTCAAGCAACTCCGCGAAACGACGCTGGCCCAGATTGATCGTTTCATGGAGCAACTTGAAGATCGAAGCGCGCGCGACCCCGCCAGCTCCCTGAAACAGAAACCGTGAGACTTACCATAATGCGCAACAGACACGATTCGCCGTGGCATTTGACATTCCTTGGAAATCTTTTCCGGCTCCCGCTCATCGCCCTCCTCTTCTTCCTGGCCGCCTGCTCCTCAAGCCTCGAAGAGAAGAAAGCCACGCACATGGAGCGAGGCAATAAGTATTTTGATCAGGGGAAGTTCAATGAAGCGGTGATCGAATACAAGAACGTGATTCAGATAGACCCTAAAGACGCCGTCGGCCACTACAAGCTGGCTCAGACCTACCTGAAACTCGGAGGGCTGACCAATCTTCGAAGCGGGTTCGCCGAGTTGACCAAAACCGTGGAGTACGATCCGGACCTCTATGAGGCCCAGATCAAGCTCGGCGAACTCTACCTGCTGTCCGGCGAGGTCAAAAAGGCCAAGGAGAAGGCCGAACTGGCCCTGGAATTGGCGCCGGAGAGCGCCGAGGGCCAGGTTCTCCTCGGCAAAACCCACGCAGTCGGGAAGGACTTCGACCAGGGCGTTGAGGCCCTGCAGGAGGCGCTCAAACTGGACCCCAAGCGCATCCCGACCTATCTCGACCTGGCCACCGTTTACCTCTTCAAAAAGGACTTTGCGGCCGTTGAGCGGACCCTCCGCAAAGCATTGGAAGTGGACCCAAGGTCCATCCCCGCCCACATGGCCCTTGGCGATTTCTGGGTGATCCAGCGCAAACTCCCGGAGGCTGAAGCGGAGTACAAAGAGACGATCGCTTTGGATCCTAAGAACCGCGCTCTCCACTTCAAAATAGCCAGGTTCTACCTGGCAACGAAGAGAATTCCGGAAGCGGAAGCCAAGTTCATCGAAATGACCACGATCAAGCCCGATGAAGAAGGCCCTCTCCTCACCCTGGGCGACTTCTATGCCTTGACCGGTAAACCGGAGAAAGCCGTCGAGACTTACCAGAAGGCCGAGACTCTGAAACCCAAGTCGCCGCTCCCGAAGAAAAAGCTGGCCACCTTGTACCTGGCGACAAAAAAACCCGACGAGGCCGAGAAGGTAGTGGCGGCCATCTTGGAGAAGAACCCCAAGGATACGGACGGGTTGTTCCTCACCGCCCGCCTTCACCTCTCAAAGAACAAAACCAAGGACGCCATCGAGGCGCTGCAACAAGTAATCAAGCTGGAGCCTAGGGCCCCGCAAGCCCGGTATTTCCTCGGGATTGCGTACGTGCAAGCCAACGACGCGCCGCAGGCCCGTCGGGAATTCGCCGAGGCCGTGAAGCTCGCTCCCACTCACACCGAGGCAAGGCTTGCTCTGGGCGGCATTCACCTGGTGGAAGGCTTTTATGACCTGGCCCTCGAACAGGGCGAATCCGTCCTCAAGGTCCAGCCCAAGAACCTGGCTGCGCATGTGATGGTCGGGAACGCCCTGATCGGCAAGAAAGACCTGGTAAAGGCAAAGGCGAAGTTCGAGCAAGTCGTGGAGCTCGCGCCGAATCAGCCGGTCGGGCATTATCGGCTCGGGTTGATCGCCCGAGCGCAAAAGCGCGACAAGGAGGCGCTGGCCTACTTTGAGACAGCCCTCACAAAGGACCCGAACTCGGCCGACATTCTAGCCAACGCCATGGCCATTTATGCGTCGCAGAAGGGGATAAAAAAAGCCATTGAGCGGGGCTTGGAGCAGTTGAAAGCATCGCCCAACAACCCCCGCCTTTACAATCTCCTGGGGCAAGTCTCCATTCTGGCCAAAGACTTGGCGCAGGCCGAGACCTACTTCAACAAGTCGCTCGAGCTTGATCCCAACCTGCTCCAGTCCTACATGGGTCTCGGGCGTCTGTACCTAAGCCAAAACGACCCCAGCAAAGCCATTGACAAGTATGAGGCGTTGCTGAAAGTCAAGCCCGACTTTGTTCCGGCCCATACGCTTCTCGGCACGATTCACGAGGGGCTCAAGGAATACGACAAGGCCAAGGCACGATACGAGCAGGCGTTGAAGATCAACCCGAGGTTCGGACCGGCAGCGAACAACCTGGCTTGGCTGTATTCTGAACACGGAGGAAGTATTGACACGGCGCTCGCATTGGCGCAGACGGCGCGGGAGCAGCTCCCGCAGGACCCGAACGTCGCCGATACCTTGGGATGGCTGTATTACAAAAAGAACGCCTACCTGCGGGCTGTCAGCCTCCTGAAGGAGGCCGCCGAGAAGGCCCCCGGCGACCCCGTGATCCAGTACCATCTCGGCATGGCCTACCACAAGAACGGGGATAAGGCCGCAGCGAAGAAGGCCCTCGAAGTTTCGCTCAAAAAGGGTGGGAACTTCCCTGGATCTGAGGAAGCCAAGAAGGTTCTCCAAGAGCTGTAAATCCTAACCTACCACCACTGCCATTTTCTCACCCTCCCCCTTTTTACCACCACTGCCACTCGCCCGTCACCAGCACATGAATCCCGCTTTTTGCCCCTCCCCCCACCGAGGGGGAGGGTGCGGGTGGGGGGGATCTTTTCTACCACCACCACCATTCACCAGTAACCAGCACGTGGATCCCCAGCGCCAGATTCGTAACCCCGTGCGCAAGGATACAGGGCCACAGGCGTCCCGTCCGGTACAGGAGAAGGGTGTAAGCCGCACCCGCCAGCATCCCGGCCAGCCAGAGGTGATGCTCCAAACCGAAGAGCACGATCGTGGCAAGGCATGAAAACGGAGTGGCTGCCCCCAGACGGACCGCCTCGAACCGCGCCGCAATGAGGTACCGGAGCAGGAAGGAACGCCAGAAGAGCTCCTCCATAACAGGAACCACCAATGTTGCCCCGAGAACCCTGACGCCGGCCAGGACTATCCCAGGACCTTCACCGGCCTGAAAAGGGTCATACCCCGTAGGGATGCCCAGCATCGCCCAGGGCCAATCCATCCGCACCCAGGCCAGATAAACAAGGATACCGGTGGCAAGGGCAAAGACCACCTCTCTCCCGCTACCGAACGACCGCCCCTTCAACTCCTCATACCGAGGCCAGAAATACGCCAGCACCCCGAAGACCACAGCCGCCTTCAAAGGGTAAAGCCAGAGGTCCGCCACCGGTCCCCAGGAATCCAGGCCGGGCACGCCCTGGGATAGCCAGGCGATCCCCTCTCCAAGGGCAAGGAAGCCCACGTAGACCGCAAAGGGGAGAATGCGGGGAATCACGTGCAGCGTGTACGGGGTACAATCACGAATGAAGAAGGCCCCCTTCCCATGACCACCAAGTCTACGGGAAGGGGGCCTTCGAAACAAGAACGCTGAGGATCGCGTTAAACCTGCTTACGCCTCCGCCATAAGGCCAGCCCCGCTAAGCCGGAGCCGAGCAAAAGCAGGGACGCAGGTTCCGGAACAACGGTATCAGGGAGTGCTCCTACGAACAGCGAACCAGGACCCTCACAAGCGGCAGCAACCTCCGCGCAAGCCTGCCAATGCATTCCAACCCACGCGTCATTGGGTTGTGTTGGGAGGTCGTTCGGGCCGCCACCGTGCGATGTCCAATGGAGCGTTTCCAGCGTGATGTCGCCGTTATTCAATGCAAGGTAGAAATGAAGCGGCTCATTAATGAAGTTTTGACTTGGGTCGACCAAGAGGTCGAACTTGAGGCCAGGATCCGAGAAGTTGGGAAGATTCCCACTATCATCGATATCATTTGTACTATCCGTGAAGGTCACGCCCCCTGGTTGATCCGTTGGGCTTACCCAATAAAAAAGAAAATGACCGGCCGGGCTACCGTCGACGTTGTAGTTAAAAGCAATGGCATCAACTTTAGTGTCGCCGTTCATCTGCACCGTAATGTCCAAGTAGGCGTTTACGGCTTGAGAGAACGTACCCGGATCCCCCGCCGTCAGCACTGCCGTAACCGTTCCAAAAGTCGTGCCGGCGTCTGTACACCCATTAACACCGAGGAGACAATCTATGTTGAAGGTGAGCGTGTCTCCAACGATCGTTGTGGTTGCGCCGGCATCCCTTGGCACGACCATATCGCTCACGCTGAAGAGCCCCAACGCCACCAGCACCACCAACGCCATGGACCACATCCAGAATCTGCGTGATTGAGCTTTCATTAACCACCCCTTCCTATTCGCTCTACGTGGAATATCCAGTTGTTTAAGCATCTCAAATACCCTTCCCGCCATACAGTGAAGCAAGTCAGATGCCGTATGGTTTAGGGGAACGTAACATGCTGTTTTACAATGCACTATTGCCCAGCCCATGAGGATTTTGAATGGGCGCCGCGATCAAACTGTCTAGGAAATTGTCATAAGACGAAAGTCCAACGATTTTGTCCGTTACTAATAATTACAATGAGTTGTGATGAAAAGAATGCTGAGATAGGGCTAATGATGGCCCTAGAGCTGTCAATTTCCCTGTCAACGAAGATTCACGTAAATCAAAGGTCTCGACCAATCAATAAGAAGGCCCCCTCCCCGATTCCGGGGAGGGGGCCTCCAGATTCAAGGATCTTTGAGTGTTGAGCTTAGCCCTGCTCACGCCGCCGCCACAAGGCCAGCCCCGCCAGGCCGGATCCGAGTAACAGCAGGGACGCGGGTTCCGGAACAACGGTATCAGGGAGTGCTCCTGCCCAGAACGATTGGCCCGTCGCCACTCCTTGTGGGCAAGTGAGGATCGAGCAATTGACACTCAAGAGATGCAATCCAACCCATGCATCATTGGGTTGTGTTGGGAAGGCCCCCGTGCCATTACCGTTAAATGTCCAATGGAGGGCTGTCACGGGCGTGATAGCCGCGTTGTCCAAGGCGAGCCAGAAGACAAACGGTTCGTTGGGGGGGGGACCACTTACCAGAGGCGAAACCTGGAGGTCGAATGGGATTATCTGCGCACCGTCAGCGACGACGTTATCTTCGCCGACAGGATCCGAAAAGGTTCCGGGACTGCCTGACGGGAGTCTCCAAACAAAAACGAAATGTTGGTCCGGGGCATTATTGATGTTATAGTTAAAATCAAGCTTGCCCACCTTTATGTCGCCTTTTATGCTCGTCTCAATCCTTAAGTAGGTGGCTTGCGTGATCCCTAAATCTATCTGCGCTTGCCCAGTATCAAACTGCTGTACCACAACCGTTCCCAAACAGTTTGAGTCGGTGGCGCAATCTGTCACCGGAGTTGCGCCGATGGCTGTACACCCTGTCCCGCCAAGATAACAATCTATGTTGAAGGTCAGCGTCTTTCCATCGCCGGAGATTATGGTGGTTGCGCCGGCATCCCTTGGCGCGACCATGTCGCTCACGCCGAAGAGCCCCAACGCCATCAGCATCACCAGGCCAAGAAATGTTATCCAGTGTTTAATGGGATTCTTTTTCATCGGATGTCCCTCACCATTTCGCGAACCCAACCCATTGGTTTTTTGGTTTTTTCCTCATCCTGGCACCCCGACTACATAATGAAGCAAACCCCATACCCAATATGCAATTAACACGTAAGTTATTGAAATTGAAAAATTAGAACCATCATCTTCAAAAGTAACCAAGCGATGGATATTGCAAAGTGTCAAGTTTTTTGTCATGACCAGTAAGACCGTACTTTCATTAAATAATTGATTAACAACACGTTCCAAATGATTGTCAGGCAATACCTGACACTTGGAGCTGTGAAAAGCTGTCACCTTTTTTGTCACCTTATACTTACTTAGAGTAAAGACTCTTACCACATCTGTTTCTCATTTCCTCACTACCCCACCTTAACCTCCCCTTACAAAGGGGAGGAAGTATTTTAAAAAGAGAAGCCCCCTCCCCGTGAACATCGGAAAGGGGGCCGCTCTAAAACGAAAAAGCTTCTGCTCGCGCTAGCCCTGCTTACGCCGCCGCCAGAACGCCAGTCCAGCCAGGCCTGAGCCTAGGAGAAGCAACGTGGCCGGTTCAGGGACCTCAGTCGGAACACAGATAGTCTGAGCCGCATTACACCCCGGTCTTCCAAAGAGTACACCCGAGCCGAACTCAAATCGGATATCGCGCAGATCGAACACGAAATTTGTCGGAAGATTCCCGGAGAGAGTGAGGTGAAACAGGACCGAATTTTCTATCGCCCATTGACCCCCAAGGGCGTAAACTGGGGGGCTAGCTACCACCCCTCCTTGTGGTCCATCAAGACCCGCAGGGCCAGCCAAGTTACCAGTCGCAAACCTGAAATCTGTGGCAGCCTCAAGAGTATTCACCCAAATCTGTCCGGTAGGCGGAATCACGGCCTGGTTGAACAAAGGGGCACTACCGGTGTAACTACTTTCAAAGGAATATCCCCATTCCGACGAGACATCAGCACCCGCACCCAGGGCAGGGCCTCCTGAACCGGTGGACGCAGATCCTGAACCTACCTCAGCCGTCCCTCCCGTTATGAAAAGACCACCGAGATCAAACTCCATCCCCACCAGGATTTGATTAGAACTGTTTTGGCTTAATGTAAAGCCTGAAAGTATCGAAGGCGCACCAGTTGAAGTGTTGGTAAGAAGGAGATCTAGCTGATTATTACCGGTCCACGTAAATATCGCCTGAGCATTAAATGGCTGAACAGTGGGGTTGAGCGGGTTCCAATTAACGGTAAGTGTGGCTGCTGAAGCATCGCCCAAAGAGCCTATGACGAGCATCGCCAGCAGGCCAAGAAACGTTATCCATTGTTTCATTGGATTCATTTTCATCGGGTTTCCCTCACCATTTGGGGAACCGTCCCATCGGTTTTTCCTTATCCCCTTACCCCGACTAAAGTATAAAGCAAGCCCTATACCCAATATTCCAGCGACCTACAACATATTGGAATTGAAACATTAGTAGCAGCATCACCAAAAGCGGTCCGATGGCACCCTTTTCAAAGTGTCAAGTTTTTTGTCATGGCCGGCAGGACCGCTCTTTCATTAACTAAGTGATTAACAATGCGTTTCAAAGAATTGTAGGGAAATACCTGGCCCGCGAAGCCGTAAAATCTGTCACCTTTTTTGTCACCTTAGAGTTACGTAGAGTAAAGACTCTTACCACATCTGTTTCTCATCTCCTCGCTACCCCACTTTAACCTCCCCTTACAAAGGGGAGGAAGCATTTTAAAAAGAGAAGCCCCCTCCCCGTGAATCTCGGGAAGGGGGCCTCCAGCAAAAGGAGCTGAGATGAAGTTACGCTTTGCTCTGCCGCCGACGCGCCCAGAACCCCAGCCCAGCCAAGCCGGAGCCAAGGAGAAGGAGTGACGCAGGCTCAGGCATCGGACCGGGAACTTGATGTTGGTGACCATCACCTGCCGGCGATCCAACCGACGCCCAGGGTGACCCTGGCGCCCCATCAAGGGCAGCCGCGTTCACGAATATAGGACCGAACGGCGATAGCCCGAACAAGATGTTCGACTGCTCATCGTGATCAATCTTCGGCGAAAAGAACCACGACGCCGTACCGCCACCTAAGCTGGTAAAAGCAGCCGGGTTAGCAGCCACCGTCACGGAGATAAGCGCATGCCCATCAAACCCGTTTACCTCGCTCCCTATAACCAGATCACCCGCCGCAGCGGCAAGAAACGAAATCGAGCTAAACAAGGTAGGCAGGGTGATCGTGTACGACCCGATATCATTCAACGACCCTGTCTCATTGAGCCCGGTCGTGGCCTCGAGCTGATACACATACAGGTAATCTGTAGGCGCCGCAACGCTTGAAACGAGTGTCGTGCCGGTTGACCCGACAGTTCCGGCATCCCCGGGCGCGTAGACCTCAAAATCCACCCGAATGGTGGCAGCCGGGAAGGTCGCATTGTGCAACACTGCTTCCCCGGACAAAATCGGCGCGGCAGAAGCAGGTCCGGCCATCCCTCCTAAGGCCATCACTACAATGAGGGCTATTACAAACATTGTCTTTTTCATTTTCCTGCTCCTTTTGTTATGCAAGCCCATTGTGAACATGTTTCAAATCCTGTTGGCCAAGTAACAAAGCAAGCCATATGCCTCGTTTGTAAGTGATTCAGAACGTATTGTTTAATAAACATAAATTCACACCATCAAATTTGAAAGGCCAAGCCTGCCAACATTGAACTGTCAAATAAATTGTCATGACAAAATTCCACCGTTTTCATGAGACTTATTGTTTTTCAATGAGTTGGAAATGACTGGAGGGAAAGACTGGAACTAAGGCAACTCGAAATTTGTCAAATTCTCTGTCACCATTATACTACTTAGTCTTCTCCAGGCCATATTTTTGGATCAGCGCATGCAGGCCCTGCCGGGAGACTCCCAGCTCCTCCGCCGCCCGACTGATATTCCAGTTCTGGCAGATCAAAGCCTGCTGCACGACATCTTTCTCGACCTGGGCCTTCGCCTCCTTGAGCGTGGGGGACGATTTCATAGCCCCCTCCCATGGAATCTCCAAGTCTCCGGGTTGGACGACCTGGGCCTTCGCCATAATCACGGCCCGCTTGATTTTGTTTTGCAGCTCTCGCACATTGCCCGGCCACTGGTAGGCCCTGATGGCCTGGCGGGCCTCTTCAGATAAGCCGGTCACGCGCGAATGCAATTCGTCTCGGAATTGCGAGACGAACGCTTGGGCCAGGAGCAATACGTCCTCTCCCCGGTCACGCAACGATGGGACGGGGATCTCAACCACGCTGAGCCGGTAGAAAAGGTCTTCGCGGAAGAGCCCCTTCTCGATAGCCGCCTTCAGGTCGGTATTGGTGGCGGCGAGAACCCGCGTGTTCACCGCAATCTGTTCACGCCCCCCTACACGTTCCACCAGGCCGTCCTGGAGGAACCGCAGCAGCTTGACCTGCAGCCCGAGGGGCATCTCACCCACTTCGTCCAGCAGCAGCGTACCGCCGTCGGCGTACTCCACCTTTCCCTTCTGTTGCCGATGGGCGCCGGTAAAGGACCCCTTCTCATGGCCGAACAGCTCGCTCTCCAGGAGATTCTCAGGAATGGCGCCGCAATTGATGACGACGAACGGGCCTGCCTTCCGCGCGCTCAGGCGATGGAGGGAGCGGGCGACCAATTCCTTGCCGGTCCCGCTCTCCCCCAGGATCAAGACCGGCACGTCGGTGGTGGCCACCCGCCGGATCGTTTCAAAGAGGCGTTGCATGGGAGGGCTGGAGCCGATGATCTCATAGAAGCTTTCTCCACTCTCTCGTTCCTGAAGCGCCCGGTACTCTTGCTCAAGCTGGTACAGGTATGCTGCCCGATTGAGGACAACCTTCAGCACGTCAATCTGGACCGGCTTCTCCATGAAATCATAGGCCCCTCGCTGAATCGCCGCCATGGCATTGGTCCGCTCGTTGTTGCCGGTAATGACGATCACTTTGGCCATCCGGTCCACCGCCAGCAACTCTTCCAGCAGGGCCAGCCCTTCCACGGCTTCAGCCGGGTGCGGGGGAAGGCCCAGATCCAACGTGACCAAGGAGGGACGTTCCCGCTTCATCACGGCAAGCGCTTCCCGCGGGGTCTCGGCCAAATGGACGATATGGGTGTCATCGAGCGCCCATCGCATTTGATCCCGGATCTCCGGATCGTCTTCCACAACGAGCAACGTGGGCTTATCCATAAACCTCCAATCTAATTATCCCCCCTGACCACTATCCCCCCTCACCTTTATCCTCTCCCCCGAAGCGGGGGCGAGGGATTCATGGTCTGGTTGGTGGTGAGGGGCTTCTCGGTGAGCGGGGAGTCGCACAGTAAACCGGCTGCCCTTCCTTGGCTCGCTGTCCACTTCCAAAACACCCTGGTGCGCCTCGACGATCTTCCGGCATTGGTACAATCCAATGCCCAGACCCCGCCCCTTCGCCGTGCGAAATGGACGGAACAGCTTGGCAACCGTCGCCCGATCCATGCCGCATCCATTATCCTCCACCACCAACCGAACTGTTTCTCCCTCAGCCGTGGTTCTGACGGTAATGGCCCCTTCCGGATCCACCGCCTCCCGAGCATTCAGGACCAGATTCAGCAACACCTGTTGAAGTTGTTCCGGGTCGGCCTCAACCGGGGGGACCGGCTGGGTCTCGCAGAGCAGCCTGGCCCCGGCAGACCTGTCGAATCCTTTGAGGACCTCATCTACCATGGCATTGAGGTCCAAACGAACCCGCTTCGGCCGAGGGTCCTGCGAAAGGGCGGTAAGTTGCCCGATCAAGGTCGTCATCTTCTGGACCGTCGCGCGGACGGTGTCCATCGCAGCCCGCTGGAACGACGGATCGCTCCCGTGCCGCTCGGCATTCTGAGTGACGAGCGAAAGCGTCGCGGTGAAGTTCTTCAAGTCGTGGAGGAAAAACGTGGAATATTCGTAGAAAGCCTCCATCTCACGGCCTATGGCCAGCTTCTCGGCCAACAGCAAATGCTGGAGGCGGTCCGCCACCTGGGCCGCGATGGATCGGAGCAAATCCAGGTCCTGCTGGTCATAGGGCCTCCCTCCCGCGGTCGGACCCATCGTGATCCACCCGATCACCTGCCTGCCCGCTTTCAACGGGGTAATCAGCGCCGCGCCGGCATCCTTCATGACTTGGCCCAACGAAGGCGGCATTACCTCGTAAGAAGGAGAGCCGGCTGAGTCTGTGAAGACCAGCGGCCCATTCTGGCGCTCAATCCAAGCCTTTACTTCTCCGGCCCCCTCCAGCCGGTCCGGGGTGTCAGGGACGTTGTGCACACCAATCCTCGCCCAGGCATCCCGCTCCATATCCATCGTCACCCAGACGGAGAGTCGCCGAGGTCCCCAAACGCCCCGAAGGATCTGTGACACCCGCTCCGCGATCTGTTCGGGCGCGCCATGTGCCCCGATCGCCTCCGTCACCTCCATCCATCGTACCCGGTAGTCGTACTTGTGGGGAAAGAAGTGCCGTTCCACAAACCTCCCGAGCGCCAGTCGCACATTGTGGGAAGAGAGTGTGAGCGCCACACCCAGGATCGCCATGAAAACGAAGAGCGTGCTCAGGGACACCTTCCCGGTAATACCTGAGTACCGAATCACCTGCGCCACCAACCCCATCCCTACCAGAACCACGCCGACGACGAGGAAGGTCAACGAATCAGAGAGAACCCGCCGGGAGACGTAAATCTGGACATCCGGCAGAGGCCTACGCATCAATCCGTACCCGACCAACGTGCACGCCGTAACCGATATGGCGCTGCTCAACCAGGCAAGTCCTGGGTGCCAGATCCTGTACAACAGCAGGTCAGCCGACTGGTAGATGAAGAACACGCACAAGAGGCCCACACCGAAAACCGGAAACTTGAGGGACCAGCGCGTGGACTCGTCGGCATGGCGCAAGGTCTGCTCCAGGTTCGCAAGGATCAGGACCTGCGCGACCAGATAGAGGCACGCGTACACCACACCGGAGAGACCCAAACCGACATAGGCTGTTGTCGAGTCCCACGGGAAAACCAGGGTGAACATTCGTTCGGAGCCCACAAGGGCCAGAAAGAGCACGGTCAGCAAGCCGGCTGCCGACAACCTGCCTCGCCAGTCTCGAAGCAGGGCCTGTGCATTCGACCGGGCGAAGGTGAGGCTGAACACCAACCAGCCCAGCGGCATGAGGATCTCGCCGGCCAGGGCCACACGTCGCCACCTCAACTCCTCCAGCGAGGAGTCGGCCATCAGACTGAACCCGTTCCCTGCCTGGGCCAAACCCAAAGAAAGCAGAGCAGCGGCCAACGCCCAGTGAACCGGCGTCCGCTGGAAGCGGGCCAGGACCAACCCGGCGAGGGCCAGGCAAAGAACGACGCTCAGGAAGGAAGGCAGGGAGTAGAGGTCTTGACTGGACATGCTTCGTACTTTGTTACGTTGGTAAATGGCCGGCGAGCAGAGGGAACGTCGCCCGCATGAATTCGACCCCCATGGCAAACGCCTGCTCTGTTGATTGTCCTACCGGAACCGACACCCTGACCAAGGCTCCATCCGTTCGATTACGGGTCATGGCATCCCATACCAGGTAAAACTTCGCCCAATACTCGCTGGCGATGATACGGCCGCGATCCTGATACCAGTAGAGAATGACCTGCTTGTCCACACCTTTTTGAATCAAAACCTTGTTGATGGTGATGGGCGCTCCCCCAGAGACCGGAATAGCCATTTGTTCAGATTCTACGAATTGCCACCCCGCCCCCGGAAGGCAATTCTTGGGCGAGTGATACGTGGAACCTGTCCGCTGGCTCTGGTAATACCCCACATACAGATAGACCGGGACATTTCCCGGCTTCGCGACGTAGACCCGATTCATGTAATCAGTGAGCTTCAGGACATCCAGGAACTTCTGTTCAATGCCGAGTTCCCGGCCTCGCCAACGGTCACCGATGGTAAGCGGGAACTCAGTGAATGGTTTCTGCTCCAGAACCGGCTCAGCGCGTGAGAATGATTGCAGCAAGCCCCATGTGCTGACCAGCATCACAACCGCGACAATGATCGGCCACTTCTTCATGCCTTCCTCCCGATCTTCGACAAGACGGCGCCGGAAGCCAACAGCAGCACGAACGCCACCACGAAGATCAACCAGCCCGCGAACGTGTGGTAGAACCCCTCCGCAGCTTCAAGACCCCAGTAATTGGCCAAGACGCCGGTGCCGGTGACCCGAAACGCGTTCGCGATGATGGCGATCGGTATCGAGAGCAAGACCAGCAGCCACCGCTTCCACATCGCGCGTTGGGAAAAGTAAGCATACACGGTCCCCAAAGCCAGGAGCGCCTGCAACGACCGGATGCCGCTACACGCCTCGGCCACTTCAAGAGTGGTCCCCGCCAGCTCAATGACGTTCCCCTCCCGCAGCACCGGGATGCCGATTTTGAATAAACAGAAGGCTGCGGTCTCGGCGGCGAAGATTTGGAGCGGGAAGGACACCATGTTGACGACTATGGCGGGCAAGGGGACCATGAAGAACAGAAAGGCGATGGGAAACGCGAGGACACGCAAGTAATCGCGACCAAGCAATAAAAGCGCCAACCCAGCCAGGACCACAATAACGGAAGTCCGCTGCAAGTACAGCTCAGCGCCGACCGAGCCGATGACGAGCATCAGCAACCCGAACCCCAGCAGGCCGATGCCCCAGACGTTGGGCGCAAGGGGGAGGGCGAGTAACTTTGCGCGACGCTCCCACGCGAAATAAGCGCACATCAAGGGGACCAGGAACCCATGAGAGTAATCAGGATCGTGGTACCACTGAAGGCCCATATTGTAGAAAATCTTGTAGTAAAGCGCGCCCAGCAGCCCAGCCAGGACTACACCTTGGAAGGCGGTCATTGTAAAGCCTGATTGAACCTCCGCGGCCCTGTTTTCCATGAGGACACCAGCTTTACCCATAATCAGTTGACTCCGCTCCCCTTCGATAAGAGATATTCAGCGTGCAAATACAATTGCCCGCTTCGGCTGATCCAGCCCAGTTCCTTGGTGAATGTTCCAGGCCAACCTAAGCGGATCGGACCGCGCTTGTCCGGATCAACAAACTTGTCACGGCTTAAGTTACCTGTCTCCCGATAGAACATTAGATCACGGAAAAGTCGCCTCGCAAAGTCCAGGTATTCCTTGGCCTTCTGTGAATCCTTGTCTTTGAGCATCATGTAACCGTAGGCAAATCCACCCGCTACATGGATATTATGCTGATAGGCTCCGCCTGTATTCTTTGACCTGTCATTTGGATCGGTGGAATAGGACAGTGTAAGCGGGGAATACTGTCCAGCCTGATCGGTCACGCCACCCACATAGGCGAAGTTCTTCAACCAATCCAGGGATCTGATCAAGTACGCCTCCAAAGCTCTGCCATCCAACCCGGCTGACGAGGCCTCATAGTGCAGCTCGGAGAGCGGCTCAAGCGGGTAGGTCAGAAACGTGATCACTGCCTTCCCAATGTAGCTCTTGTCCTTATACTGTCCGATGGTGATATACCCTTTGCCGCCACTTCCCGGCACGGTGTCGAGTTGCTCCGTATGCAGCAGGCTGTTGGCAAAGATCGTCAGCGCATCCCGCAAATGCTCGACATCTCCATCAATGCGGTACAGGTTCACCAGCATCAGTATCGTCCATCCCTGGGAGCGGGTCTGATCAAAGGCCACGGGGGCTTGAGACACCTTTCTGTTCTCGAACCAGTACCGTCGTCCGGCCTTTGCCCCCGCTTCCGCCGCTTCCCGGTAGCGTGGGTTCCCGGTGAGCAGGTACCCTAGCGCGTACCCTCCATTCCATGTATGCGAGATAATGAGACCGGCACCCTGGGTGGAGCGGTGATGACCCTTTCCATCGCGGAGTTGCTCCCACCACCAGACCCCATCCAGGACGTTGGGATTCTGAGTGGGTTTGTTATGGATCTGATCCAGGTCGGCGCTGTGGTCGGTCATCTCAAGCGCAAGCGGCAGATAGCGAAAATCCCCCGAACGGATCAGATGCAGCCACATGATGTAAGACCAATCATAGTGAAGGGCGCTGTACGTGCCGACGCGATTGCCTCCCCAGGGAATTTCGCCGAAAGTTTCCAAGCCGTAAAGGTCCAGATTGAAGTGAAACCCTGGAGCTTGGGGTGCCGCCAGTCCACGCGTCTCCCGCAACCGTTCCAGAGTCACCCCATCGCTTGACACTTCGGGATCAACCAGCACCGCCCGAAAACGCTCGTATCGCTCTACCGCTTCCCGTGATGCCGCATCAAGGGAACGAAACCCTGCCGGGGCGATAAGCCCCCATGCCCGCGTGTCGGCATACCAACTCGGAGGAGCGAGAAGCAAAAGAGGGGTGGTGAGCAGCCCACCCTCAGCCAGCGGATTTCGTCCTCCTTGTGGCCAGAATGCCAGGAATACCTCATGAGTCTTATGCCACCCCCCGCTGAAGAAATAGCCGCCACGGCCGTATTCACCGACCTCACCCGACGTGACTCCAAGGGGCCACAAGCCAATTGCCGCTCCCGTCTCGCTGCTCTCCAAGCTCTTGGGATAGTTTTGCCAGAAGGCCCTCACCCCAACCCCTCCGCAACGGGTATCATCGCACAAGGACGCCCACCCATCGCTACGCTGTCCGGATTTCACGATCTTGCCGTTGCGGGCCAACTGACGGTCAAAGTTCTTGCTCTCATCCATTGGATCTCGGACTGCGTGTGTCTGGGACAGCACCCACCGCCCACCGGGCGCTGTGGTTTCATCGTGCTCTGGAAACGCCACCCGGCGAACCGCCCCCATTTGCCAGGGGACATCCAGGTACAAGCCATCAAAAAAAGTATCGTTCACCGGGTGGTACGTCGAGAGACTGTTGCCGTTGTTTTCCAAGGTGATGGTCAGCTTCACATAGGATTTGTCGGCATAAAAGCTGATGCGCGCATCGAACTCCAGAGGTCGCCCTTCTGATCCAGGCCGTCCGTCTTTGGCGACCGGACGGGCATCACCGCCCATCCACGGCTTGCCGTCAGGAGCCTGAAAGGTCCCTCGCATTCGTACGACCGTCCGTAAGGGGCCGGCCTCTTCGATTGTTACCCCGACCGTTTTGGAAATCAGCGACCGAAAAGGACCTCCTACCTTCTCTACCCGCAGGCTTACTCGGTCAGAAAGAAGCGCCTGCCTGGGAGCACCTCCAGCGCCTCTCGTGTCCCCTGCGTTGATCATCCAAAGCTGCTCCAGGAAACCAACTCCCTGCTTGGGAATCCGCGCTGCAATCGGGCCGGTCACCACTTCCACGGCAGCGTCCTTGTCCGACACCTCGATTCCGGCCGGTAGCGGCGCCGGCGGTCCCTGCTGGAGGCGATAAGTCGCGGTGCCTCGTGGAGGCACATCAGCCTGAAAATCCACGAGCACCCAACGAATCGGCGCTTTGGCATCTTCGAGCCGCCCCCAACGAGACAGCACCCGAAACTGGGCCGGCACCGGTTTCCCCTGGGCATCGGTCACCCGAAGCTGGTCCGTTGAGATAATCCCACTTTCCTTGGCCAACGGGATTCCAGATGTCACTGGCTCGCCTTGACGTGGAACTTGGGCTGGATTCTGGACACGAAGGGGAACCTGAAGCGGCTGGACTACTGCCGTGTCCCATTGAGGCGCGGCCCGACTCGCCAGAGCGGAAGGAGCCCCGCAACCTACCGTTAGGCCCAGCGACAGAGCTAACGCAACCCGCCACGGACATTGAGGGCCCTTAGTCGGCATACTGCTCCGCCCAGCTCGCAAGGACCACCAGAGCCCACACGGTTGAGGCATGGTCCGCCCGCCCGGCAAAATGCTCATCCACAATCCGCCGCAGGCCGGCCGGTTCAAACACCCCCAAGTCCGCCAGCGAGCCATGCAGCACACGATCCGTCACGACGGCCTGCAGATCGCCTCGAAACCATCGCTCCAAGGGAACAGTGAATCCCTGCTTCGGACGGTCGAAGAAGCCCTGCGGGAATCGGTCTTTCATAGCATCTTTTAGAAGCAATTTACTTACGCCTGAGTTCACCTTGTAAGACGAGGGAAGGCCCAGCACCCATTCCACCAAATCGGAGTCCAAGAGGGGAGACCGACACTCCAGCGCATGCGCCATCGAAGTTCGATCCACCTTCACAAGCAGGTCCTCGGCCATATAAGTGACCAGATCCGTCGCCATCATCCGGTTGAGGGGATCGTCCATCGCGCTGTGATCGTACCGATCTGCCAACCAGCCGAGCGCACTCCTGCCGGTCCGGGACAGAAACCCGCTTGTGTAGAGCGATGCTTTCACTTCGGGGCCTGCCACCTGACGGAGAGCCGCATACCGTTCACCCGGCGACCGGACAAGTAGGGCGGCCGCCTTGCCTATCCTCCGAAGGGGACGAGGGACAGGCACCGCTGCCATACGGGCGCCTATCCGTGCCATCCAGCGGGGGATAAACGAGGCTGCTTCCAGAGCGCGTCCCGTGTAGTACCAGGAATAGCCTCCGAACAGCTCATCGCCCCCATCCCCCGTCAAGGCCACCGTCACCGATTTTCGCGTCAATTGCGAGAGGTACCACGTCGGCAAGGCCGAAGAATCTGCAAAAGGCTCTCCGAAGTGGGCGACAAGCTCATCCAGGATACCGACGCTGTCAGGTTCCAGAACGTACTCGTGATGATCGGTGCCAAAGTGTTGGGCAATCGTTCTTGCGTAAGGCAGCTCGCTGTAGTCCTCCTCAGGAAACCCGATCGAGAAGGTCTTCACCGGCTGTTGAGACAATTCAGCCATGAAGGACAGCACGGTGCTGGAGTCCACCCCTCCGCTCAAAAAGCAGCCGATCGGAACATCGCTGACCATCCGTAGAGCCGTCGCAGTTCGGAGCCGGCGGACCAGTTCCTGCTTGGCTTCCTCCCAACCCATAGGCTCTTGAGCAGAGCGCTGGGGCGCCCAATAGGGTTCGTTACGCAGCCCACCCGATTTAACCTGCAAGTAATGCCCCGCCTCTAATTTCCTGACGTGACGAAAGATCGTCCGTGGGGCCGGGATATAACCCAGCGTCAGGTACTGATCGAGCGCCAGATCATCGAGCTCGCGGGACAGATCGGGCACCGCCATCAGAGCCTGGAGTTCAGACGCAAACAGAAACATGCCCTGATGAGTCGCGTAGTAGAGAGGCTTCTTCCCCACCCGGTCGCGCGCCAGCAAGAGGGTTTGGGCACGCTCGTCCCAGACGGCAAAAGCGAACATCCCTTTTAAGTCCTTCAGGCAGGCCGTTCCTGCTTCTTGGTAGAGATAAACAATAACTTCCGTATCGGTCTTTGTATGGAAGCGATGCCCGCGGGACAGTAACGCTTCTCGTAGCTGCTGATAACCGTAGATCTCGCCGTTGAAGGTGATCATGACGGAGCCGTCGTCATTGCCCAGAGGTTGCAGACCGGTCGCTAAGTCAATGATCCGGAGCCGCCGATGACCGAGACTGACCGTGCGCGAGGGATTCACGTAGTGCCCCTCCTCATCGGGACCACGATGAATAAGGCGTTCCGTCATCGCTCTGACCAACTCGGGCCGCTCAAGCGATCGACCGGTGAGGGACATCATGCCGGCGATCCCGCACATGTCAGTTCCCGCCTCCCGACAACACAGCCTCGTACACAGTCTCGTACTCCTTTAAGGTCCGCTCAAAACTGTAGCGTGATTGCACAACCTCGAGCGCTTTGGCCGCCAGGCTCTGCCGTTTCTCACGATCGGCGATCAAGCCTTCCAACGCTTCGGCCATCGCTTCCGCATCCCCCGGCCGCACCAGCAGCCCCGTCCGTCCGTCCTGAATTACTTCCGGCACACCACCCACCCCGGTAGCGACCACAGCTTTACCGGCGGCCATGGCTTCCAACAGCACCATCGGCAACCCCTCGCGGGAAGAGGCCAAGGTCACCACATCGCATGAGGCGAACAATTCGGGAATATCCCCTCTCACCCCCAGGAATCGGACCGATCCGTTCAAGCCGAGCGCCTCGGCGGTTGCCGTCAATCGCTCTCGTTCGCCCCCCTCTCCTATCAGCAGGAGCCTCGCGCGGGGATTCCGCTCATGGAGTCGCCGAAAGGCGTCCAGCAAGACCGCATGCCCCTTCTCCGGCTCCAGCCTGGCGACACAGCCGATTACTACATCCTCATCACGCCACCCCCAGTCTGAGCGTTTGATTGGACGCGCAGATTGGAAGCGCGCAATATCCACACCGTTGGGGATCGTCCGAATCTTCCCGGCAGGGATTCCGACCTGATCCCTCAAAAATTCCGCAACCGGCTCGGCCACAGCCGTCACCACATCCGCTAAGGCCGACAGCACTCGCAGGAGTCGTCTGGCTCGGCGCCTGCTCAGCGTGTAGAACTCATGTTCGGTGTGAATGACCCTCGCGCCGGCCAAGCGCCCCGCAATCCCCGCGTACATCAATTGCCCAAGGTGATGGGTGTGGATAAGACGGACCTTGTCCGCCCGAAACTGCGTCGTAAGTTGACCGATAAGTCGCAAGTCCAGCTTGCCGGTCCGGGAAAAGACCCGAAAGGGGATCCTCTCCGCGGCCAGGACCTCGGCCATGGGCCCCCCATGGTCTATTGCATAGATTGAGCAGGCATACCGCCCGCTCCCATTGAGCGCGCCCGCGATCCGCCGGGCCAGTGTCTCCGACCCTCCCATGCAGAGAGCATACACGACCTGGATCAGCTTAATCGGCATGGAATATAAAATCACCCTGAGACCTCTCGAAGTACTTTCATGCTCAAGCAATGGGCGAAGAATCTCACCAATAATTTGGGTTTACAATCAGCTCCATCAGCCTCCTCCGTATGATTCTATTTTTCTGGTAGAGCTTGACTCTCCGGACAACCGTCTTGGAAAGCAGGCGAACGGTCGGTGGATCCTGCACCCAGGGCCACATCCTCAAGCCGTTTCACTACTCGGGCTGGATTACCCAAGACAACAACGTTAGGCTTTACAGAGCCTACGACCACAGACCCTGCACCGACGACAGAGTTCGCTCCAATAGTTACTCCCTTTAAAATTATTGCCCCGGTGCCAATCCAAACATTGGACCCAAGAATTACCGGCTTAGTAACGCCCTTGGTCTTACTCCGATGCTGACCACCTGTCTCCACCGCATGGAAATCCGTATCCAAAATACGAGATTCAGCTAGTATAGAATCGTCCCCGACTTCAATCCGTTCCGCACAGCTAAACCGTACCCCGCTCAAGTGCACGCGGTGCCCAAACCTGATAATCGCATTGGGTGACTGCGTGTATGGCGTTACCGGCGTGATACTTGAAGAATACACCCTGCAATCATCGCCGAAAATCACAGTCCCGGGCCCCTTAATATGCAATCGCCCGTCTACAGCAAAACGCTTTCCAATGATGACCCGCTGCCCTAACAAACGATACTTGATCCGGTAGTACCAGCCTCGGACCAACGCCCCGGAAAAAGCCAGTGCAAGCCGTGGGTGCTCCACCGCGCGCGCGATGGCCATTCTCCATTCCATGGCTATCCTCAACCCTCCGTTGTCTCAGGCAAGACGGCAACACCTGCCTCTGAGCTTAAAAGCGACTTCACGACCCGGGCCGGGTTTCCTGCTACTACGGTGTAAGGAGGAACATCCTCCGTCACGACGGCGTGTGTGCCCACCACAGCCCACTTTCCAATGCGCACACCCTTCAACACGGTCGCGCCTTCTCCAATCCACGAGCCGTCTTCGATCCAGACTCACTTGACATCATCACGGCGCGGCGGCCGATTTTCAATTCTGGCGTTAGTCTCAAGGGGATGACTATCGTCCCCCGCAATAAACACACGATTCGCAATGAGCACATGCCGGCCGATATAGACGCCATGTCCTGTTACAATGGATGTCTGATACCCGATGTAGCTACCAGTCCCGATCTCGAGCACCGGCTCATCCACCATTTTTGAGCCGACAAAGGTAGTGACTCCAGAGATCGTCACATCATCCCCAATCCGAATCCTGATCGGATTGCCCATGAGAAGTGGAATGCCTCCAATCAGGCGGAGGTTTTTCCCCACTCGCTCGCAGCGGGTTTTGAACAGAGGCTCGTAATAGACCAGGCGGATGACGTTGTGCCACAAGGTCAAGCGAATCCGGCGCTCATGGTATAGGACGTGGTGCAAGCCTGGAATTACCGGGAAATCAATTGACCGGAAAACTTTGGCCAGCCGGTACAGCCGATCGTAGAACGGCGTTTCCCGCCTTCGAATCTTGAGGACAAACTGGTCAATGGCTCCCATTCAGCACTCCCACTCCAGTCATCTCTTATTAAGATTTAACCGCCATGACGACCATCTTGTTCCGTAGCCAAGGAACCATCCCTATGGATCCCGCAATCAAATTGCTAACCCGCTGCGGCCAAGCGTTGCGCGATCCGTAGGCCGCATGTTTCCGGCTGCCGAACTCTCGAACCGTTTGTTCTCGATAGAACCGGATGCCGTCGAAGCCCACGCGACGAAGCACAGTCGCCACCGCCCGGCGAGAGAAGTACCACCTATGAGCCGGATAATAGAGCGAGCGCAACAGGCTCACTCGGCCTCCGGTCACACGGTGCGCAAAGCGGACGAGCATCCGCGCAAGGCAGCCTTCATCAGGCGTCTCCATGACCAGCGTTCCCCCGGTCCGCAGAAAGAGTCGCGCCTGACCAAGTAGCTCTTCGGGATCCTCGACATGCTCAATGACATCCCACAGTGCAATGAGGTCGAACGTGCTAGGGTCGAAGCCGGCCTTCTCCAAGGGAGCGCATACCACCGTCGCACCGGGACAGTTCCGGCGCGTCAGCTCAACCGCCTGCGCGCTGACATCAAGGCCATGGACCACCCATCCATGCCGCAATGCAGCCTCCAGAAAGATGCCGCTCCCACAGCCGATTTCCAAAAGCCTGCTTCCAGCGCCGTTCCCATTATTAAAGAGAGTCAGGTAACGCTCATACTTTTGAGCAAAGGCGCGACGGACCTCCGGGATCGTATAGACCTTCTCGTTCACCGCGTCCCCTTCCCAGTACTCATCTGAAGTCGCAGAGGAGATCGTCCTCCGAAAAATCGCCCCACCACAACGCGCACAGGAGAACGGAATACCTCCCCACGCATATTTCTCGGTACAGATTTGCCTGCTACCCCCAACAGCGCCGCAGTAGTAACAGGCTGAACCAGTGTTGACCGTCATCGGCTGACCTTCTGCCAGGTAATGGCCTGCCGGCCTCGAAGAAACCGCCAGAATCCGACGGCTGCCGCGATGTTGACGGCGCAGAAATAGTACGGCACATAGACCGGCGTCCATCGTCGCGCGGCGGCACTGATCCAGCCCAGCCCCCCCAGAGCATAAAAGGCGACCTGCAAGGCTACAGCGCCAGCCAGCACCGGCTGCGCTTGAGCGGCGATCACGGACGATACCAAGGCAACGATCAGGAACAGCGGCACCATCCAACGCATGAGCTTGTGGGAGAGTAGTTGAAACGTCACTTTGGGATACCGGAGCGGGTTCAAGAGATATCGGAAACGCCACAGGGCCTCATATCCGCCGGCAACCATCCGGACCTTTCTCAGGAATTCGGCGCGCACGTCCGGAACGACCATCTCGATGCCGCGCGCGTCAGGCTCATACACTACCCGCTTGCCTTCTGAAATCACCTCCAATGCAAGGACGAAATCATCCACGATCGTATCCCGAGGCAGGGGGGAACATAACTCCCGACGGATGGAAAATAACGCCCCGTCCGCTCCCACCATCGTCTGTACTCGACTGTCCAGCGCGTACAGCCACCGTTCATAACGCATGTACAATCCTTCCCCGAGCGGCTCGTGGCTCCCATCAGCCTGCAAGGCCACGTTTCCCGACACTCCCCCCACGGATGGGTCGCCGTAGCACGCGGCCATCGCCCGGATTGCCTTCGGCTCGAGCAGGACATTGGCGTCCGTGAACACGAGGATTTCTCCCCGGGCCTCCGCCACACCGGCGTTCAATGCCGTGGGCTTGCCGCGGCGCGGATGATACAAGACGACGCGGACACGGTCTTTATACGCGTTTAAAATTTCATTCGTCCGGTCCGTTGAGCCATCCGAAACCGCGATCACCTCGAGTCGGTCACGCGGATAATCCCAGGACAGGGTATCCTCTAATTTGCGGGACACCCACCTCTCTTCATCGTGAAATGGAATAATGACGGACACGCTGGGCAGGAGCGATTCGTCTTTCAAAGACTCGGTCGTTCTGGTTCTATCCTTCCCGATCGCCAACAGCAACAAAGGGTAGAGAAAATATGTATAGAGCAACGCAGCGCCGGCAAGGACGAATATGATCATCGCGAGACTCATCGTCGTTCAGCCACGGTAGGTGTCCAGCAATTCCTTATATACCTCGACGATCTGCTGCGCCCGGCGCGATGGGGAGAACGTCTCACGGACGCGTCGCTCTCCTAGTTCACCCAATTCTGCCCTCATAGTCGGATTGCGTGATGCTTCAATCATAGCCCGTGCGAGTGCCTGGGCATTACCCGGAGGCACCAGCCATTTGGATAACCCATCCTGCATCACTTCAGGGATACCACCCACTGCCGTCGCCACGACCGGCTTGCGATGGAGCATGGCCTCCAGAAGCACATTGGGCAACCCTTCGCTCAGAGACGGAATGACAACCAGATCCAGCGCGGCATAAACGCGCGACATCTCGGCATGGTAGCCGGCAAACTTGACACAGCCTTCCAGTCCTGCCGCCTTGACAGCGGCCTGTAACTTCTCCAATTCCTGCCCCTCGCCGATCAGCACCGCTCCGGCGTTCGGCACCGCGCGCGCCACTTCTGGAAAAGCCCGCACAAACACTTCTTGCCCCTTCTCAGGGCTCAAGCGACCGATCACGCCGACCAATAGATCGTGAGGTTGGACTCCACACCTGCGCCGAAACTCCTCCCTCCCCGCATCCAGGCAATAGTCGTTGGGATCAATCGCGTTGTAACTCACCCGGATGCGCTCCCGGGAAACACCGGCACGTTGAAGAAGCCGACCTGTCGCCTCGGAGACCACGACGACCCGATCGGCCCGCTTCATGAGCCAGAGGTCCAGATGGTTATAAAAAGCGACCCGCCGGTTCTCGCTGGTGTATCCGTGCGCAAAGGCGATCCACGGGAGTCCCGTCAGGCGCTTGAGGCACCACGCCAGCAGGGCCGGTTTGTAGCCGTGGGATTGCAGGACGGTCACATTGTGATCCCGAACAACCTTCCACACGTGTCGAATCAGCCATGGATCATACCGGAACCGCTGCGGCAAGATCCGGACCTCAAACCCCCGGCGTTGGGCCTCCTCGATGGAAGGAGTCGTTGCGAAGGAAGGGACGAGGAACATGCCTAGGATGAATCGAACATCCTTATCCTTGGCATGCTCGACCAGTTGGAATAACCCGCGGCATGGCCCGCTCACCGCACCGGTGGCGATCAGCGCAAGGACGGAGGGCCGGGAATACACGTGCGTGCATTCTTCATACACTCGTTCAAGTCGTTGAGCGATGCATTCCCACTTGTAGTGCGCTTCGACCAATCGCCGCCCGGCCATCCCCATACGTCTCCGCAAATCGGGGTTCTCCAGCAGCCTGAGTATGTCGTCGGCAAACTCTCGAGGACGATCAGCCATCAGAATGTCCTGCCCTGAAACGGCCGCTATACCCTCGGCTCCCACAGCGGTGCTGACTACCGCCTTGCCCATCGCCATCGCTTCCAGGATTTTCAGCCGCGTTCCTCCACCTACTCTCAGAGGAACGACGACGACCGCGGCGGCCTGAAGAAACGGCCGCACATCCTCGACGAATCCGGTGACATCCACCCGGCCGGGCCTGGTCAAACGCTTGACCTCCTCCGTGGGATGGCCCCCGACAATCTGAAATACGACATCCGGTCGCTTCGCCTGGACGAGGGGAAGGACCTCCGCACAGAACCACCGCACTCCGTCCACATTGGCGTGGTAGTCCATCCGTCCCACAAAGACGAGCCGGTTGCTCGGTATTGTCCCCATCCCATCCGGCGCAAAACCGTCCACATCCACGCCGTTGGGAATCACGCTCACGCGCTCGACACCCGCTTGCTCTTGCAGCAGGCGCCGATCCTCCTCCGAACATGTCAGGCAATGGGTAAACCGCCCGCACACGTCCCGCTCATAGGCGGCTAGTTTCCTCCATGTGACCTCGGCGTAGGCGCGCTTCAACGGATGTCGCTCCTGCTCGGCATAGCGTTTCATCAAGAGAGATTCGATGTTGTGCAGATCCAGGACCGTATGGCACGGCAAGCCCAGGCAATACTGGGCCACATGGAGGCTCTCGGCCTGGACCACGTCGAACGACCGCTTGGTGAGGATCTCCCGCAGAAGATCCGTCATGCGTTGATCCCGGTAGTTGACCACCGGGAACGCGGTCGGCCCGACAAGACCAAGGAGCAACATCCATGGGGAATAGCGCGGATCACGCGGGAGCACCCATACATCCGCGCAATAGGCCCGCAGTGCCTCAATCGCTTGAGAATCCTCGGTAGTCCGCATGAAGGAGATAAGCGAGACCCTATGGCGCTGCGATAGATTCCGGATCAATGAAAACACACGGATCTTCCAGCCGTCGGTCGGCGGATATGGCAGATTACCGGTAATGAACAGAATTTCCATTACCCGCCACCGTCCTTGCTTGTTTCCGGATCAGCTTCTTCAGCAGTCTTCTTTCGAGCGCGTAACCGGTACAGCAGTCCTTTGGGCCAATCCAAAAACAACCGCTCTCCGTACGGCAAGCTCCGCTCGACCGCCCGGAAGGTTTGATACCGAACCGGGCTGAAGACATAGTCCGCGTAGCCGTACCAGGAGACGATCTCGGCTCCCAAGCTTCGCTTGAACTGATACACTCCATAGCCCTTGTCGGTCTCTTTGGGAGGATAACTGGTGCCGGTTCCGGCAAAATCATAGGTGGCGCACCCTAGCCCGATGGCCCACCGAATCATTTCCCACTGGACCGCCCAGCCGGCGTACTTCATGGAGTAATCGCTGCTGAGATAGAGCAGCAACCCGACCGGGCCGAACCGCGAGGACATTCCGGCCGCAACCGGCTCGCCATCCTTACGCGCGATGAACAGGCGGCCCATACCGCTCTTCTCCAGAGTCCAGAACAACGTATGAAAGTGACCCAATCCTCTAACCGGAATGCGCTTCTTGGCCCCCGTGTTCATCATCAGCCGATACAAGGTCTCAACATCCCGGTCGTCATGCCCCACCTCAATTGCCAAACCCCGTTTCTTGGAATGTCGAATCTTGTTGCGCGTCCTGGAACTGATCCGTGACAAAACGGCCGCTTCGCCGCCACTGATATCAAGGTGCATGTCATACTTCGGCCGATTCCAATAGGACCACTCTTGCGGGATGCGACGGAAACCTGCATGCTCGATCCAGTCACCTCCTTCCGAGTCATCCGCCCGCACCCGTGGCTCGATCCGCCAAAAGACGCCCCCAACCCTCCGTGCGATTTCTCGAACGGCCGAGACCAGGACCGGAAGCACATTTTCCATGGGCGTGCCCGCGGACTGCGCCATCAACGGCCCGACGGGCGAATACAGCAGCGAGCCGACCCCGCCGGGGAGACGTTTGACCAATACCAATGCGGCTCCCACCCATCCGGCCTCATCAGCCACGGCCACGTAATACGGCTCCCATCCTTGGACCTTCCGAATCTGTCCCCACTCGTAGGACTGGTACAAACTTGAACCCTGTTGAGCAGAAACAAAGGCGTTCCAGTTCTCCCGCTCCGGATTCTGTACTAAGGCAAGGCTCATCGTATGCCTCTCATCACCTCGCGGAGATGGTACGCTGTCGCCTCCAGATGCTCTGGCTCAAGATCTTGGTGCACTTGCAACTCCAGGACGTGCTTGCGGAGGAAGGCAGTGTCCGGAAACTCTTCAACCGGCACACCTGGCGGGAACCAATTCCAAAAGCCTCCCGCGCAGATACCTCGCTCAATCAGCGCATTGCAGACCTGCTGGTTGTCCTCCACCAAGACCGGTAGAAACAGGGGACAGACCCCATCCGGCAACGTGGGCTGAAGGAGGGTCACGCCGCGAATCCCTCGCACCATTTCCAGCAAGGCCAGGTAATTCTCTCGACGCTTTCCGTAGAGCGTCTCGTAGTCCACACGCTCCAGAATTCTCCCAGACACCGGCGCCATCCCCCAGTCCACTTTGTCCGGCAGGAACTGCATGACCCCGGAGTCCACCCGTCTGAGCCCGGCCAGGCGCACCAACCGCCGCGCGGTCAGGGTGACCGAACTCTGCACCCGGCACGCCCAGGGATTGCCGTGCGTCTTCATATGCTCCAACAACTTGCTGGTCAATTGGCTCGCCACGGAGTATCGAGAAGGCGGGATGGTCGCAGGGGGCATGACGAGCTTCGGATCATTAAGGACTAAGACGCCGCCATTGGGGACCGGCAGGAACTTGGCCAGGCAGAATATGGCCACATCGCCGAACGAGCCAAGGGGCCGCCCGTTCACCGAGCTCCCGAATGCCAGGGCACAATCTTCGAACAACAGTAACCCGCGATCCCGACATAACGTCTCAATCTCGTCCATCGGCTGAGAGAAACCAAGGTAATGAATGACATACACCATGCGGGTTCGTGCCGTGATCTTCTCCGTCAGGTCCTTGAGGTCCAACCCCATCTGCCGATCCACATGGACATACCGAAGTGGAATGCCCCGATGCTGAAACGGCGCCACCTCCATCCCGTTGTTGTACGCCGGCATCAGGACTTCGTCGTTCTGCGTAAGTCCCAGCAGATCAATGGCATGCCAGATGCCGTTCCGGGCGAAGTAATAAAACGCGGTTCGTGGGTCGTCCAGCGGAAACGGCCTGGGTTTCGCCCAACGGGGCCCCCACAGATCCCGAGTGGCCGTCGAGGGGAAGAACGGCACGAATCGTGTATCCGTCGCCTGTTTTACAGAGCCCTGTTTGTTGCGCTGAGCGCCTCGCACCATCTGCACCACCGCCTCGGGGAGTATCACCTTCGCCGCTTGACGAAGACGGCGCGCACCTTCCGTGGTCGCATGGTGCACCCATGCTCCGGTGTACCGGCGGGAGGCGGTCACGGTCACCTGGCCCCTCGCCCGATTTGCCCAACGGGATTTATACCCCTCGGCACCTCGCAAGAGGTCCACCTCGCGATCTCCCTTGAGAATGGCCTGTTCCACGCAGTGGCTCAGCAGGATCAGGCCCACGCTGTATTTGTGCCACCGCGGGTCATGGCCCGGCAGGTAATCGTGGACGCGCCCTCGATAAGCAAACTGATAGCGAGCCGCGACCGTGCCGCCGTCGGCATCCAGAAGCCACAATCGCAACCACCCCCGCTCGGCAAACCGGCGGCTCACAAGAAGGTGAAAGCGCTCGTACCGTTCGTCCGCAAAACTCCCCTGCTCGCCCAAACTTTCCCGTCTCATCTGATGGAGCCTCATGAACGAGGCCATCGCCTCCTCAAGACGATCCGTGTCCGTTACGGCTCGTACGGCCACCTTGGCCACGTCCTCAAGTGTCCGGCGATCGTGCCGGATCTCGCGCCTCGTCTTCGCGCTCAGTCCGGCAAGGAAGACGTCCCAGGAAGCTGGGAGCGAAATAAACGGGCAGGACTCTTCCAGGCGCTCTGTCCAGCGCAGCGTCTCTCCCCAAAGGTCCGGCCCCCGGCGAATCGCTCCGCATAAGAGACCTTCGGGATCCAGGTCTGCAAACTCCAGCGAGTCCCATTCCCCTTGATGCTCCTTGATCGCCGATTGCCACGCAGCGACGACTCGGCCCTCATACCCTGCTTCAGCCAGGCCGTCCAAATGGTCCGAGCACACCGCCGTGGACCCCAACAGGCGGAGCTGCCGGGGAAAAGGGTCCCCAGGGCGAGCCGCCGGCCCCGTAATCAAGGTCGGGAGCAGCCCTATCAGGCGATTGCCTTCACGTACGGCCACAAGAAAGAGACCGCCGCCCTCCCCGTACACCTCCCACCACGCGAGCATCCACTCCGAGGTGAGAAAGACGGCATGCGGCCGGCAGCGGTCGAGCAGCGCGTCCCACTCCCGCCGCAAGCGTTCCAACTGTTCACTGGTCCTGACAATCTCAACCGACAACATTACCGTTCCCACCCGCCGAACAACCCGACCAATTGCGCGGCGAACATGGCCAGCGAAAACCGACCGAAGGGATCAGTACAACCTGCGTCGTTGATCTCAAGCCGACGCAGCGCGTACGCGTCGTGCCCCACGGGATTGGCCCCCCGCACCGTCGTGCAGGCCGTTTCAAACCCGGCCTGCTTGACCATCTCCTGAATCTCCGGGTTCCAATCAGACCGAGTCCCGTTCGGATAGGCGAAGTGACGCACCGGTTCGCCGACCTCCTTCTCGATCCGGCGCTTGGATTCGGCGATCTCCCACTCTGCCTCGGCACGAGTGATCCTCGTCAAGATCTTATGCGACACCGTGTGGGCGCCGATGGCGATCCCCGCCTTCCGCATCTCTCTCGCCATTTCCCAGGTCAGCATCTCCGTCTGAGGCTTTGCGGGCCCCTTCCACTCCAGCGCCTCCATGATGTCATGCATCACCTGCTGCCGCGCGCCATCCGGCATCGTTTTCAGTCGGCCCTTTACCGCCTTCAGGCACGCCAAGCGGTCCGGTTCCGTCCGCAGAGGCCACGATTCCCATCCCAAGAATTTCAGGTCCACCGATTCCCGTGCCGTGGCCCACAACGCCTCACGGAGCTCTTCGGTCCAGAGCGACGCGTTTCCATCCACCGCCCCGACGGCCAGAAAGATCGTTGCCGGGATTTTGTGTCGTGTAAGGGCGGGTAAAGCCCTTGTGTAATTGTCACGATACCCGTCGTCGAACGTAACGGCGACCCCTCCCCGAAAGAGGCCTTCTCCTCTGAGCATCCGACCGACTTGCTCGAGCGGGACCATGTGATGCCTTTGAGTCAAATACCGAACCTGGGCCTCAAAGACCGCCGCCGAGACCGTCATGCCGTCGTCAACCCGGATATCACTGACGCGGTGGAATACCAGGATTCTCAACGAATCCCGCTTCGTCCGTTCAAGAAGGCGTAATACCCCCGTCCAGCGAAGCGTTTCGCTGACTACCCATTTGAGTGCGTTTCGGAGGCGGAAGGAGAGGGTCACTTAGGCATTGACCTCACACACGGCGTAACGAAATTTGCCGCCGCTTGTCCGGGGAATCTCGGCGACATATTCAACGTGAACCGGGATCTTACACTCGCGCGAGATCGTGTCCCGTACGCGAGCAACCTCTTCATCGCTTCTCTCATCAAACACGGCGCCCTTCACGATATACAGATGCAGAAGATCCTTCCTCGACTGCCGAAATTGAAACCGCTCGACGCTTCGGATCCCGTTCATGTGCGCGATCAGAATCTGGCCGTGAACGACCCGTCCGTCGGGCAGGGGAAATACATCGGCTGCCCGTCCTATCAGTCCTTCGAGCACCGGGAACGGAAGCCCGCACGAACATTTGTCGCCGGTCGAGAGCGCCACATCGCCGACTTCGTACCGCAACAACGGCATCCCGTAGGCGTGAAGAGGGGTCAGCACGATTCGCTTCATGTCGGTCCCTGGAGGTCCGTCCACAAGTTCGGGGACCAGAAGATCGGTGCTCAGGTGCAAGCCTCCCTGACGACATTCGGCCGCGATCGGATGCACTTCGCTGCTTCCATACACGTTATGCACTTTGGCGTTGAACGCCTGTTCGATGAGCTCTCTTTGACCGCTCTGCAACATCTCACCGTTTGTAAAAACAGCCTGAATGCCGCGGATCCTGGCTCCTCTATCGGCAAGATGTTTCGCAAAATGCGCGACGGCCGACGGGAACCCGTGAACAAACTTCGGCCGGAACTGCTGAAAGGCTTCGATCCAATGATCAATTGTTTGGCCGGACATTTCGTGGACATCAAACAACTGCCGCCGGGTGATCCACCAATTCAGCCGCTTGGCCAGCCTCGTCATCCGATCCTGCGACCAATACTCCCGCCAGACCCAAGCAATCTTATCCCCCGGAGCCCAGCCTCCCCAGCGCCAGGCCCGCCAAGACCCGGCCATCCGCCACTCCTCATATTCATGTTCCCGGAGAAAACGGAGGGGTTCCCCGGTTGAGCCGCTGGTTGTCGTGTCCGCCAAGCGCGAAGGGGGGAAGGCCGAGGAGCGAAAGGCTTCGGTCCCGCGCTCGCGAATGATGGCCTTCGTCAAGATCGGAAGCGCTGCGTAATCACGAAGGCTCCGAACGTCTTGCGGGGTGATCTTCTCGCGCTCGAAAAGCTCCCGGTAGTAGGGCACCGTCGCATAGGCATGCGCGAGAAGGGCTTGCAGCTTCTCCAACTGCATCCGAGCGACAGCCTCAGTTGCAAGCTGTTCGTCGGCTTGCAATCGCCGGTCAAAGCGATAGCGCGAGTGCCCGGATGCCAAGCAGGCGAGCCTGATCACTGTATCCCAGCCCATAAGCTCTCTAGCCCTTCACTTCATCCTGCTTCATCGCGGGACGATCGGTTTGCGCGCCACCGCCAAGAGTCCGGCGCCTTCAGGAAACTGCCGGCTTTGACTTCCGAATTGGTCCAGCCAGACAAGTCCCGCATAAAGAGGAATTCCGAGCCCGCGCAGGAACGGGCGCTCCGACAGCACTTCGCACAAATCGTCCGCCCACTGTCCCCAGAGACCGATCGGGTTCCGGATCTGAAGCACCTCGAAACCGGCCTGTTTGAGCTTCAGGCGCATCGCTTCATTGTCGTACCCGTCGCGAACATGTCCTTCTTCCTCGATATGGAAATGCGGGCGAACAAGATTGGGCACGTGCAGGATGAGATAGCCTCCCGGTTTCATGGCTCCCGACAAGGCGACGATGGCCGCCTGATCGTCCTCAATGTGCTCCAGCACGTCCAAGCAAATGGCCAGATCGAACTCTTCACTGCGTGGCAGCCTGAGCAGATCCTCCTGGAGAAACCGCGTATGGTCAGTCCTCAGCGCGCGGGCTATGCGATCCGCCCTCTCCACCTTGCGCCCGTCCAACTCGTAGCCGGTTACGGACACACCCGGATAGCGCCGCGCCAGATAAAAGCTGTATTCGCCCTTCCCTGAGCCGGCATCGAGAACATTCGCCGCTCCCAGATCAAGCCCGTAAGACGCCTGCAAAAAATCCAGCGCCTGCCTGAGGGACCGCAGCCGCAATCGCGCACCGGCGTGGGGATTGCCTATAAGTTGAAAGGTCAATCGCCGAAGAAGATTCAGCTCAAACTGCGCCTGTTCTCGTCCAAACCTCGCCATCTCTCACCCGTTGCCCCATGAGTTTGATTCGGTAGACCATCGCCTTGTAACGCGCATACTGCTTCCGAAGCGCCCGCACCCACATCGGATGTGACCGCTCCAGCGTTAGATATGTGACCAGGTCGCCTCCGAAACTGCTTTTGAATTGAAAAAACCTGGGCACGTTGGAGCCGACAAGATCATAACAGGAGTATCCCTCCGACTTGGCCCATTGGATGGCGGCCCAGTGCATGGCGTTGCTTGCTCCAAGCCCGCTCTGCGCCCTGCTGGACGCGCCGTCCAGGTAATAGACCGTTCCTTTCCACATGGCCAACAACGCTCCAGCCGCGAGCACCCCTTCGTGTTTCGCCAAGACCCAAACAAGATCGCCCTTCGTCCCAAATCGGTTCCAAACCGCGCGGAAAAACTCTTTCGAACTGGGCGGCGTTCGGTTTTGACGCGCATAGAGGTCCGCCACAAGACTATAATAGGATTCCAGGCAATGGCCGTCACGGACAATCTCCGTCGTCACCCCTGCCCGAGCAGCCTTACGGATCTGCCGTTGGCAAGGTGACTTAACGCGTTTCCAGAGTGTGTCCGCGTCTTGTGTCAGGTCCACGATATGGGTCAAGTTGTCAACGCACTCGTAGCCGAGGTCCATGAAGGGTTGCCTTGGGTGATCGTGTCGCAAGATGATCCGAGCATGGTTGATCCTCTGCCCTCGCATGTAGTCCGCAAAGAGTCTCATGACGTCCGGGAGCAACTCGTCCGCCACAACCGGTCCCAGGTAATGGGTGTCCTCGACAACCAATGGAGATGCCGCAACCGTCAACGGGCCAAAACGTTTGACAAACAGTGGAAAGATTCCGGCCAGTTCCCTGCCATCGAAGATGCCGAGGCGAAGGAGCTGGAGCCGTTGGCTTTCACGAACAATCACAAGCCAATCCGTGAGATGGAAGAGCAGACCCCGCGGTGATGAGATGACGACAGTGTCCCATTCCGCTTCTTGCCCCGCTGTCACTTCACGTAGTTCTAACATGCCGGGGCACCCCAGCTTGGTTCAACTGCTGCCTGTATGCCCATAGACAATTCCCCCGCTTCTCTGTTCCTCTGTTGTCCGGCAAGGCATCGCAAGCCGGATGCATGCGACGCTCAACGCGAACACAATGTAAAGCAGCCCGCTGTACGCCTGAGACAGGAAGAACCCGCCTACAATGAATCCCCATAAGCTGATCTCCAGAGCAGCGGCGAGAGAGATCACATTTTTCAGGCGGGAGTGTTCGGTTGTCGCCGGGACAACGCCTCGGATACGACGAAGCTCTTTGATTGTCAGGGCAAACATCATCAGGAATACAGCCAGGCCGGCAACGCCCAGATCAACTCCAACCTGGAGAAACGAGTTGTGGGCGGCTTTCCACCTGCCCTCACCCCCATGGGATAAGCCTTCCGCGATCTCAAATCCGTTAATGCCGACTCCCCATGGATGAGTCGCCATGAGCACAAGCCCCGTTTTCCATACCTCCGTTCGTCCGGTGCCCGTGCGTTCCAGTTCCGTCTTCGGATCCCAGATCGCCTCCATACGCTCCCAGTAATCACTGCCCGCCAGTCCTCCGAACACCAGCAGCGCAATCCCGGTGACAAGGACCTTGGTCGTTCGGCTTAAAGCGCTCTGCCACAATATCAGAGCACCGACTACCAGCAAGGCAAGCAAGCCGCCGCGTGACCGCGTGAGCACGACACCGTACAGGCAGGCGGAAGCCATGCCGAGGAGGGCGATCCTTAAGATTACTCCCGATGTTGAGAAAAGATAGAGAACCAAGGGAAGTACCATAACCAGCAACATGGCAAGGTCATTGGCGTCGTATGTCTCGGACTCCGCGTTAAAGCGCGCGCCTCCCATTTCACCAGTGAGAAGACCCAATATCACCAAACCAGCCATCCCCAGACAGCAAACCCAGACCAGGCGACGCATGTCCTGAAGCGATCTGGACCAGAAGATGACAAGCAGGAAGAGCAGGATAGTCTTCCAATATTTTTCGGTGACAAACTCGAAGCTACGCCTAGGCCATACGCTAAGGGGAACGGTGACGATACCCAAGCCCAGGAGTATCAGCACATACCGCGCCTGTTTTATCTCTAAAGGGATCTTGTCCCATAACGAACCGGGCGCAATCACCCAAGCAAGCAACGCGAGCCCACCAGTCACCAAGCCAATCCTTAAGGGCGCCAAGGCCGGGAGCACCTCCTGAATCCGACCGACAGCCACCAGCGTGAAAAGCAACAAAAATACCATCCCCCAGGTAAACGGAGCGCGGTCCCGTATAGCCGGGAAACTCGAAGGCATCGGCTCAGCAAGTGTCCCTACATGACGCGCGCCCGCTGCATTCCTCATAGCCTGAACACCTCCACGATTCGTTCGATATCACGCTCGCTCACCCATGGATGCGTGGGAAGCGTCACACATTGCCTGCTGACCAGCTTGGCGACCGGAAAACTGTCTTCCAAGTTTCCAATATGAGGTCTCAGCTCCGGCACCTCCGACAGGGGCAAAGGATACCCACAAGTGGCGCCCAGCCCGCGACGCTCCAGTTCTGCGAGTGTCCGCCTGCGAACCGTCGCATCTCTCACCAGGACCGACAGGCGAAGGAATCCCCCTTCATCGCCTTCTTGGGGCCAGATCACATAAAGCCCCTGGATTTCTTCGAGCGCCTGCCGCAGTCGTCCGGCATTCGCCTGCCTCACGTTCCGGAGCTCCTTCAGACCCGGCAGAAGTCTCGCTCCAAGGGCTTCCTGGAACCCGGACATAGGCCTTACCGGAAAGGTTGGATCATAGATGGAGGCCCCAAGCTTGAGAAACGGCAATGACGCCGGCAGCCAGTAAAGTGAGGGGCGGATGAACATCGCCATGAGGGCCGTCTCAAGAGCTGATCGAAGCCCGAGCTGTGGCGTCCGTCCAAACGCAGGCTGAATGTCTGCCAGGACCAGTCGGCAACAACCGGCCAGAGCTTCGTCATTCGTCCCGATGAGCCCCCCGCCTGCAGCCGGAAGGGTCTTCCCGCGGCTAAGACTAAAGATGGCGGCGTCCCCGAATGCCCCGATCGGTCGGCCCAGACACTTTACGCCCATGGCTTGAGCGGCATCCTCAACGACCGGAACCCCACGATCACGGGCGATTCCACAGAGTGCTTGGATCCGACACGGAACTCCAAATAAGTGATTCGGGACGACACACAGCGTCCGAGCGGTAAGGACGCGCTCTAGTTCCTTCGGGGACAGGCCCAAGGTTTCCGTCTCCACATCGCACAGCCGTACCCGTAACCCTGCCCGCACGACCGCCGCCGGGACTGAATAGGAGGTATAGGCCGGGATGACGACCTCGTCCCGATCAGGATGTCGTTTCCTTAAACCCATCAAGACTACGCTGAGCGCAGACCGACCCGAGTTGGTCAAGACCCAATGGGTCAAGCCCGTCCAATCAGCGAACTGCCTGGACAAATCTTGTGCCCCACCTGCTCTCCCCATGGCGACCTCTAGGCTGCCGAGTACCGCGCGGTGCGGAATCATCCCCCCGACGGGGGGCAAGACCCTAAACACGCCCTGTATCATTGGATTGCCCAAGCTCGCCGTCCTGGCTGTTGCCTCAAAGTCGAAGGACCTAACCTATATCATAGGCGGAATTGGAAACACATCGTCATTCAGCTTTCGTGCGTGTCCAAGCTTCTACAAATTTACCAATCACGGCGTCGGTTCTCTTTGTTTCGATGACGGAGGAAGACGCACGATGGTAAAGGAGCTGCGTAAACCAGCGGATGTACCGAATGAACAAGTCGAAAGGCCGATACAAGTAATAAAACAACAGTAGCTTCTTGTCGCGAATCCCATATATTGAGGAAAGGGCCTCCCGCGCCGGGAAAACGGCTCTCGCTACAATCGCCAACTTTCTCCGAACCGGCTCATCGGTGAACAGAGCCGGGACGTTTAGAGGGACCACAACGACGCCGTGTCTTTCTTTGAACATCCGTTCTTCCAGAAGCCGCAGGAGGTCCTCATCAAAATCTCCAGGCTTCAGTGCGCTCAGAACTCCGTGAGGAATTCGACCATTTACGAGGTTGTTCACCATCGCCCACACACAATAGAGAAAAGGCCGGAACAACGGAGTTCGCGCTCTTGGCATCACCTTGTCCCAATCAAGCTGCTCAGCGTAGCGTGTAATCGTCTGCGCAATGTCGCACAGATCGCTCAGCTTGATGGCTAATCCGTTGCTTAAGCCGGCATGGAGGGTCAAGTAAAAGAGATTGTCCTCAGGGGATAGGGTCAACAGCGTGGTCTCCCCATAGTTAAGGGGTTTAGCATTGGTCCATATGCTTTCAACGTCAAAATAGGCCTGATAGGAAGGCTCAACTAAATGCCAGTGAACTTCGACGAAGCTGGAGGTTTCTCTATCAAGAAATTGAATGTTATGGTGGTGCTCCTCGGACCAGGCTTGGAACGTCGCGCCATTACTTCTGACGCAGTAAAGATCCTTCTGAAGCAAGCCTGCGAACGGCACATATCCCCGGTCGAGCATGAGCCGCTTAACCAGTTCGAGGTCTTGGCGGCGGATCAAGATGTCCAAATCGCCGATGAATCTAAGGTCGAGCGTTTTGTATATGTCGAAGGCTAAGACCAACCCTTTTATTTCGATCGCCGATACTCCATGCTCCCGGAAGAGTTTCAGAAGACCGACGAGCACCTCCATACTCCATTGATTACTCCCCGCAATACCTTCATACGCGCGTTGCATCTTGTGCATTATCGGTGGAGGCACGTGCTCGCCTCCTTCTACCTTCCTGAGATTCCGATAAATGAACGAGACTACGCTATGAACACACGCAATTCTGAACAGGTAACCCCAATCCAAATCCTTTTTTAGCAGTTCCTGTGCCTGCTCGTGTGAACGTTGATCCACTTCCACCCGAGAGAGCAATTTGAGCAGTTGCCGTTCGGGACCGAGAGGCGTGGGCTGCGAACTCCTCAGGATATACGTGCCCTTTAAGATTGATTGAACATCATCAGGCAATTCACGGAGGATCCCTAGTTTCTCCGCTTTCCGACAATTCACATGCTGCTGGTTTTCACGCAGGACCTTTGAAATGAAGTACGGCCAGTTGATCCTTTCTTCTAGAAGCCTGCGAACTTTTACCGGGCTAAGATCATCGTGATAATTAGTCAGTTCGGACCAGAGGACATTTTCAACCGGAGCTTCCAAATCCCTCACCCTCTTGTTACCGAAGCACTCTTGTGGCCATTAAACTCATAAGCCGCTTAGCCGATTAAGGCTGCATAAACATCGCCATATATGGTCTTATCCTGCAAGGATTTTAGTATCTCCTTGACCTCTTCCGCTCGTACCCAGCTAGGCAAAGCCAATTGCATGGATTCACCTTCCGAATAATTGAATCCGTACTTCCCAAGGCTGGAAAGATAATTGATGCAATCTATTGCCGGGCCGACATAGCTTGCCCCGAACTCGAAGGAAAGGTACTGAATGGCTCGGGACAAGCCTTTTAAGACCTGATAGTCAAATCCCTCAACATCTATCTTGCAAAATCTCGGTATGCCATATTCTTCAATTAATCTGTCCAAAGTGGTCGTCGGCACGACCGTGCTCGCATGCCACGCGAAGGAGGAGAACCACCCGCCGCTTGCCTTGCAAGCGGCTATCCAATCCCTCGACATGGATGAGAGCGCGTGATAATCGCAGATCAGCATTTCGCGTTCACCAGGCCTCTCATCTAGTCCTTTCTGAACCAGGATCACTCTTTTCTGGTTTCGGTACTTTCTCCGAAGCGTTTGCACACAACTGTCCTGGGGCTCGATAGCCACTACGGTGGCTCCGAGGTCCAGAAACACTTGAGTCCTATTTCCTAAGTTGGCCCCGACATCAAAGCACAAGTCCCCTTTTTTGATGAATTTGGAATATAAATCAATTTGTTTCTGTTTGTAATGGACATGGCACAACCACCGTATAGTGAGCCACTTGCCAGGGAAATAAGGGAAACGTGATTCATACCATGTAAGTGCACGTCCCAAGATCCCGGTACGCCATTTGGCCGGGAAGTAAGGGAAGCGGGATACATACCCGGCAAGAGACTTGCTGAGGAGACCCGCTGCGGCATCTCCCTTTCCCATAGCTCTTGTTAAGAGTGAATTCACCTGTTCAGCTTATCCTGCTCTCACTTTGCGGCCGGCAACGGACGACCCTTCCGGACGAGCCATCCCGCCACCTCCGTAAGCTCACGGACCACAAGACCTCCCCGCCAGAAGATCCCCAATCCGTAGGCAAGCCCCCCTGCCCCGATAGCGAGGGCTAATCGGACAGCGCGAGCTACGACATCATCACCCGGAATGACCCACCGCACTACGAGAATCAAGCTGGCCATGACCAAGGTAAACCATATCGACAACCGTACCTGTTCCCAGATGATTTTCCACGTGATCCCTAGTTCATTCAGCGCCTCGCGCGCCATCCAGACCATGATGAACGGGTACACCGCGACCCAGGCCAGAGCCACTCCCAGCGCCCCCATCAGAGTCGTCCCGGCCCAGAACGCAATCGGCATGACGATGAGCAGGGCCAACGCGTACCGAAATAGAAAGGCGGTTCGATATCTGGCAGTGAGAACCGGTGGTAGAAGCACGTCGCCGGACCGCACCAGCGCATAGATACAGAGCACCTGAAGGATGGGTGCTGCTGGCAGCCACTTGTCGGTGAGAGCGATCACGACAAGATCATCGGCGAGCAAGGCCATGCCCATGCACAAGGGAACCGTGATGCAGGCAACCAACCGTACGCCTCGCAGAAAGGAGGCACGCATTGCATTGGAATCCGCCTGCAACTCGGCCATGACCGGAAAAGCCACCTGGTTGACGACACCTGACACCTTTTCCACCGGAAGCAATGCCAGACGTTTAGCCATTGAGAAAAACCCGAGTGCGACATCACCTGCCACTGCGCCTAGTATGAGCGCATCCGATTGCTGATAAGCCGCTGCGCACAGCCGGGAACCCAAGGCGGCCGAGCTGAAGCGAATGAGATCGTTCAGTCGCGCGCCACGAACGTGGATAGTGGGCGTCCATCGTACAAACCAATAGGCCGACAACGTCTGCAGGGCCGGCATGAACACCCCAACACTGACCAGCGCCCATACACCAGCTCCGGCCAAGGCCAATCCAACGACCAGCGGGATGCCGAGCACCGTAGCCAGGATTTCACCCTTGGCGAGCTTATCCAGCTCCAATCGTTGGCGCAAGAGACCTTCCGGTACGACCCGCAATGCCGCGAGCGGTAACATGAGTCCCAGTGCACGTAGAATCGAAGCAAGCACGGGCATCGCGAACCAGGTCGCAATCCACGGAGCGGCCAGGTACAGAACACCGTACGCTCCCATAGCCACGGCGACGGTAAACCAAAAACACGCGCTCAGATCCTCTTCTTTCAGATCCCGAAACTGCACAATAGCCACGCCAAGACCAAGCTCTGTGAACAAAAGGATCGTTCCGGTCCAAACACCCGCCACCGCCATGACTCCGTAATCACTCGGGCTCAGCAACCTGGCTACCAGGATGGTGCTGAAAAAGGAAAGAATCTGTATTCCCCCTCGTGACCACACAATCCAAAACACCGACTTGGCAATCCGTTCCTTCATGGACGTTCCGCTGTCCCCACATTTTCTAAAAACCCCGCCAGCCTGGCGGTCAATTGTTCAAAGTTGAACTCCTGAATGACAGGATCACGCCAAGGCTCTGGGGTCATCTTTGTTTCTCCGCAACGACTTCGGCGGATACACTCGAGAATGCCGTTTTGGATTTCTACAGGGTTCGTGTGCTCCACGGCAATCCCTCTCCCCGTCCGAGCAAGCACCTCGGACACCGCCCCCCTGCTCCCTATGTTGAAAATGACCGCCCCTGCGGCCAGCGCATCATAGAGTTTGAACGGTATTTGCACCGGATGCCGTTCGTCCAGGACCAACACGACATGGGATTCCAAAGTCTGCCGCAATGCTTCACGCCTGGGGACAGGGGGCTGCACGCCCACGATGTGGTCTAAGCCCAATTGTTTTACAAGCTCAGTCACCGACTGGCCATCAGCACGTGAGACATTCCCGACAAACCTGACGAATATATCGTGTTCGTTCAATCTCCCGTCGTCAATCAAACATCTCAGAGCGCGGAGGAAAGGCACGGGGGTTCGTCCATGGTAGAACGTTCCCAGGTAGGAAAAAACAACCGGATCAGACGGTCTTCTGGCGGCTGACTGATCGCTAAAATCAGATGGGTCAAACCCATTCGTTAACGTTACAAATTTGGTTGGATCGAGGTTGGGGTGTTCCTTTCTGGCTTGCTCCGTCATTGGTGTGGTCACAGAAAGCACGAGGTCGGCTTGCTCCATGACATGGCGGATCAGCCACCGTTCCACCGCATCGGTCGCCCGAGTCCGGAACAAAGGATATTTGAGGGTCAGGGACCACGGATCGCGGAAGTCTGCCACCCACCGCACGCCCGTAAGTCGCTTCAACGCCAAGCCTACGAGATGGCAGGTGAAGGGAGGACCGGTCGTGAGGAGATACTCTATTCGTTTTTTCCTGATCAAATGCACGCCTCGCCGGATCGCCGGAGCGAGCCAGCCTAACTCCCGGTCAGGAAGCCATAGGAATCCGAGAAGCCAGCGCTTCAAACTCGCAATTCTAATTCGTGACGGCGCCATCGCCACAGCGTACGGAACGCTCAACTTAGCTGTGAATTCCTCCTCCTGCCCTTTCCGCTTCGCGCGTTCAATCATAAAGCGTTCATAGCATTTCAACGGATGCGGCCATTCTTGGACTCTGTAAATCTCGGCGGTCTCGCTTCCGGTAATAGATGCAGCCACGTCTCCCGTCGTGGCCGTGAGCACAGTAGGTTCCCATCCGAATTCCGGGAGGTATCGCGCGAACTTGCTCGGCCTTGTCCCTCCCACAGCCGCATTCGGCGGATAGTGATAGGCCACAATGAGAACTTTCTTCATCGGCTTAAAGTCATGCCGCTTCGTTAGACCTCTTCTCGTCGAATACTCAGATTCGGCCTTCTTCACTTACAGTCTCAAGACGAAGAAGATAAAGGGCAAGCGGACCGAGCCACGTGATAGAGGCACTATATCTCTTGTCAAGAAGGCAACGAACCAGCCGGGGCATAAAAAACCAGCGATCCACAAGCCTTGAACGAGAATTGCCAAGACAGTACCATGCACGTTCAAGCGCAAATTTTCGAAAGTAATGCCTATTGTCAAATTGGCCATCCTGCATCACTGAGTAGGGAATTTCTGCATATCGGGGATAAGCGCGTCGAATAGTGTCGGTATGAAATGCCTTGTCGAGAAACATGGATGCGGGAAGGCTGGCCAGAAAATCGTAGAGGCCATGGTCAAGATACGGACTAAAGACTTGAACATTCTTATTTAGAATGCAGTAAGGTCCAACACTAATATGTCGTCGAGTCCTATTCCAGAAGATGAATGATGCAACCGGGTTAGGAGCTTCCACATGTTTTCTTAGCTCCACGGTCAACCGACTGATTGCCAATTCGCGACTTAACCTATGACGTTGCCTAGGCACCAAGACCGACGAAATTATCTCTTCGCCGAGCAGATGGTCCGCCAGCTCATTAAAGCGGCTGGATTCGAAAAGTGTTAAATGTCGTGTGTCAAGCAAAAAACCTCCAGAAAGAACACCCCCGCCGATCCCGTCATATATACTGTGTACCTTCCCCTTTAAGTAGTCGGCGATTACGAACATGTATCCATGACTGTAAGAGCAGAAGCTTGTCTCAAGAATTGACCTCAGAGTTGATTCGAAGGGTGATTGCGTCTGATCGAGTATCACGTGCTCGACTTTTAAAGCTTCGGCAAGTTGTGGCGCAATTTCTGCATCATTGTATGTCGGTTGCGGTCTACGAAGTCGCTGAGTTACGCAGAATTGCGGCCGGAGCCCAGCCTCACAAAGTTCGAGAAGGATATGCCGAGAATCTCTACCGCCACTGAGAGGCACCGCGAAGTCCTTACTAGGGGGAAGCCTGCGCCGAATCGCTGCCTTGAATAACTGAATATATGAGTCAATTGCGGCGCTTCTTTTCATGCGATCCAGTTTGCCTAGGGCCAACCGCCCTGATACCCGCAGTTTTCCATCTTTCCATTCAAATGTTGTGTCCGGTGGAACCGCCCGAATGGCACTGAATGGTGTGTCTTCCCCGACAAAAGTTCCCAGCCTCAAGAAAACCGCAAGGGCGGCGGAGTCAAGCTCGGTCGGGGCGCCCAAGGCCACCAGTCGTAAAATAGACGTGGAGACGCCGATCTCGCCTTCCCGCGCGAAATAGTACAACGGGAAGAAACCATATCGGTCATTACGGACTTCTAACCGATCCTTTTCCCACGACCATCCCGCGAAGACACCATCGCATTTCCCCCCGTCCGACTGCTTGATTTCATGCCCTGAGAAATTTGAGCAGACGCCACTTATTTCAAAATGTTCTCTGACCTTCTTGGCATGAAAATAGGGGTCGTTCATCGGAAACCCATGAAGCGGGTTCTGTTCATCGCCCATGCATACCACTTAGATGCAAGACCCGTTTTTATCTCGCTGCGGCTTCAACCCGTCCCCTCTGAAAAACCCAACCTAACGCTTCCTTCATCTCATCACGGATGGGCCCGCCGACCCACATCAAGAGAGTTACATAGACGGCGGCAGCAAGCAAACTAGCGAGGACAAGGCGCACCGCAACAAAATCTTCACCCCAGCGAGGCCATCCCGACCGAACCAAAACTATTGTTAACGCCATAAGGGCGGTGGCGGTAGCGGCTGGTCGGCACTGAACAAAAATCGCGAACTGGATGATTGCCGCGCCCATCCCCATTTCAGCAAGCAGCGCGATCGTGCCTGTCCAGATGCCTGCGAGCGCCATCAGTCCATAGTCGCGCGGGTCGAGCAGCCGGGCCACCAGCAGAGTGCTCATAAATGAAAGGAGCTGGATCCCGCCGCGCGACCACACAATCCAAAAGACGGATCTTGCAATTCGGTCCTTCATGAGTGCTGATGGCGATAGGTTCGGATGAGACCGAGTATCCCGGTGGGGATCAATTTCTTTGTGATTCTCTTGAGATCCTGGACCGCCAGATACTTCAAAGTCCGACTCAGTTCAGAGATGGCCGGAAGCGGGTCGGTCAGGGACCAGAGCGCATCGCGTGTCGGAGACAGCCAATCTGCGACCATGTGGGCAGCTTCTTTGAGGATGGCGGGGCGTGGTGGAAACGCGTCCGCCGATACCCCAAAGAGGCCATGCAGCCTGAGCAAGTCGCCTCTCGTCCAGCGTGCGCGCAATCCGATTGGATAACTGGACGGCACACGGGGCTTTTCCCCATGAGCGAGCTGCCATTCGTAGAGCGGAAAATCTATGCCTGCATGGATGGCCATGGCTAAGGCGGCCCAGTAGCGCCCGTTCACCTCCATCAGTATTGCCGTCTTGTCCGCTCGGTTATATCGGAACTCGACGCACGCGATCCCTTCCCATTCAAGGTCGCGAAGCAGGGCCAGCGAGTGCTCTGCCAGCACGGGATCAAGCTGCTCTGAGACCGTCAGAACGGCCACTCCACCTGAATAGGGCAACTCCGTTACCCGACGATGTTGAAACATGGCGACAGGCTCGCCGTCATGGATAAGCATGCCGACCAGAAGACCATCCCCGAGGCAGTAGTCCTGCAATAAGTTTCGGCTGCCGAACCGAGCATCCAGCTCAAAGGCCTTTCTCAGTTCCTGATAGGTTTGAAAATATTGTATCTTGAACGCATGCGCTCCTATCTGCTTCTTGTCACGGGGTTTGGCGATCATTGGAAAGCGGAGCTTACTCTGAAGCGCCTCCAATTCGGCCATGTCCGACACAAAATGGGTTGCCGGGATCGCAATCCCGCAACGTTGTGCCGCCTCCAGAGTCGGCATCTTGTCCAGCACGAGGTGCACAATGTGCGGTGGGGGACAGCCGACATGGAGCAGCGTGCTGAGGTGCCCGTAATGCTGTGCGATCAGGGCCAAGGCGGTATCACCCCAGGGTATGAGCATGTCGTACTGCTTGGCGCGGATGAGCGCGGTCAGGGCCGCAATGAATTCATGCGGCGGGCGCTCATGGCTAGGCAGGCGTATGAAGCTGCGGATGGCCCGAGAGGAGAGCCGAGGTTCGGCCGGTGAAAGGCCCGCGACGTCAACCGGGATGCCACGCCTGTGGAGAGATCGCGCAATTGGGACCACCGCGCGTGGTTCTGCACCCAATATCAAGACCGGTCGGGTCACGCCGTCAGTTTCCATTCGGGTGGTCTCGTTACCCGTTAGCTGCGTAAACACAACCGGTGCCCTCGGTAAGTCAGTCCCGCCTCTCCCAGATACGGAAAAACAAGTCGAACAATCTTGCCCTGCCGGGCAAAACCCATCCGCTCAATGCACTTTTGTATGCTCGTGTTGTTGATGTTCGTGATCATAAAGACCCGTTGAATGCCGTAGTCCCTCGCGACCTGACAGAGATTGAGAACCGCATAACGGTACAGCCACTGACCTCGAAACTCCGATAAGGTAAGGAGGTGCGTGATCTCGGCCTCACCGCCCTTCAGCTTCACATGGCGAACCGGTAATAGGCGGTCCTGTTCGACAGAAACGAGCGCACTCAGATGCACCAGCTTGCCCCCGACAAACACGCCGTAGGCACAATTGAAACCGAGCTTCCTGAAACGCTCGGCATGTTCTCCAAACTCGTCGCGTCTGGTCAGCAGACTCATCACAAATTCCTTCGATAGCTTCTCACTCCTCACGCCGTCGCGGGGTTCGGGCGGTGCCATACCGCTCGGGTTGGCCGCGTACACGGCAAACCGCTCCACTCTCCCCAGCAAGCGTCGGAAGAAACGCATAGGACTGCTGCGGAGCAATCCAACGGCTGTTCCCAGTTTTTTTAGAAACCTATTCCCCAAGAGGTACTCCGCGCTTTCAAGCCCAACCGTCGCGGCACCAAATTCGGCCTTGAAACGCTCCAGCCCAGGGTTATGCGGATCCGCGCCGCCTAAGTTAAACATCCCCATTGATTGCGCCCGCAAGGCGTTGGCGATCTCATAGACCAGGAAGTGCGAGGCGCCGCAAGCCATGCCTTGCGTGCTGGTGCCCGCTGATTGGTAATACCCGCCTTTGTCGGTCAGCAGCACCAGAATGGACGACACCACATGACCGTCCAGAACCGCTTGGAACAGTTCGCCCGCGCCGCTTCGGGTCATAGCCGCAAAACTCTGGGTCTGGACGTCCTGGGGAACCACTTCTCCGCGGGCTTTTCGCCGCTCCATAGACTCTCGGACCAGACGGGCGTGCTCCTGACAGGCTTTCCCATCAACAGCGCGCCGCACCTGCAGACCGGCTTTTTGCCCGCGCTTGATATTCCGCTTATGGTTCGACGATAGCTGAGCCCATAGACCGGGCTTCTTCAGCTCCAGCACATACGCGCACCGCGTTCTCCGCGCAGTTTCACCACGCAGCGGGGGGATAGCAGCACTTGCAGAGGCGAAGCTATTGACTACGAGATACGACACCCGAACCTTGCGGCAAAAACTCAGGAGCCCTTCCCAGAACACACCGCCATCGGGGAGCGTGGGGAGCGAGGGAATTTCGAGCGATCGGTTCAGGTATCCGGATTTCATGAACGCCGTGCAGGCCGACACCAACCGACCGTTTTCTTGCAGCGACAGGACCCAGGGTCGGTATCCCAATGTGCGCTGAGCCTCGATGTAGGAAGATGTGTAGAAGGGATTGGCCGGCGCGAAAGCCGCCACCTCGGCGCAAAGCTCTTTGCAGGGATCATGCTCGGCATGGAATTTAAAGGACATGGCCCTCTTGCCCTCTCACAGCCTGTTCGAGCATGTGCGCGTCAATAAAAAACTTGCAGGCCCAACTGAGGCACTCATAGGTCCCATACTCGCCCTGTACTGGAAATGAGCCTTTGATTGCGCCACGGGTATCCGGTGGTCCTTCGACTCTCATGGTGCGCCGAACAAAGCGATTGGCGGCATAGGCGGCCTCCCGAAATCGGATATCGCCCGTGTCCTGAAACAGCATCATCCAGCAGTGCGCAATCTGGACGCTCCCAGTGAGACATGCCCATGGGACCGCCCCACTCCAATCGGGATTCAGACGTCCGGGAAGAAAACCGTTCTCCTCGACAATACTCAGCAATCCGCTCGCAGTCCTCAAGGCCGCCTCTAACAGAGCCTTGTCATTATTGAACCGATGCGCCTCAATGACACCGCGCAAGGCATATCCCAGCGTGTGGGTCAAGGGACGCGCAGAGTCCGACACGCAACAGTTGTCAAACCAGCCGTTCTCTCGCTGGTTGGACAATACCCACCGAATGTTTGCCAATGCCGCCTCTGCGTAAGTCTTCTCCGGCGCCAGCCTGGCCGCCTCCAACAGACCCCACGCCGCATGGGCTTCGTAGGCCTTTTCGCCCGGTGCAGCGAACGGAGTGGGGGCCTTGCGCCAGCAGCCGTCGGAATCTTGGGTCTCCACCAACCAGTCCGCTGCACGGCACATAGGGAGACGATACGCCTCGCCGAACTCGCGAACCCCGCTCGCCAACCCGAGGAGAATCTGGCCCGTGTTGAAGGAAACAGGAATGACCGGTTTATCGCCGATGACTCCGCCTTGAAATCCTCCGCTCGGAAGCTGAATCGAAACCAGCCAATCGAGCATCCGTCTCGCTCGCCGACGCACGGCTTCGTCTCCCCGGAGCTTCGCGTAAGCGAGCATCGTCGGCACGATGTAGCCCGTTGTCTCGGGATAGGAAGCGCCCCAGCCGGTTACAAGGCTGAAGTGACGCGCCACCCCGCCGTCGCGGGAGGCCGAATGGTCTTGGGCGCGGCCGAGCCACGCTATGCCCTCGGCGATCGCTTGCTCGATGTCGGGATCGTGCGCCGGCAGTCCTAGCCGATCTCTGCGGTGCTCTGCCTTAGCCGCCTCAGGCAGCCGGTAATAACTGCGCAGTGCACGGATGGGTTGTAAGAGGCTTCTGACCATGTATGTATTGATTCAGAAGGCGCGACGCGCCGGCCGCTCCACCAGAATCGTTGCGATGCGCTCGGCTGCTCGGCCGTCCCACAATTCAGGCACTCGGCTTTCCCGGACTCCGCCGTTGAGCGCCGTCTCGCCGGCCTCAAGAATTCGCCGCCGACTGTTCCCAACCAGAACATTGGTTCCCTGTTCTACGGTTATCGGCCGCTCAGTGTTGTCCCGCAAGGTCAGGCATGGGATGCCTAACACGGTTGTTTCTTCCTGAATGCCGCCCGAATCGGTCAGGACCAGGCGCGCATCATTCATGAGCGAGAGAAATTCAAGATAACCCAGCGGATCCATGACGATCAGTCGAGTATCCTGATTTCCGAAGTCGGGCTCGTTAAGACCGATCAGGTGTTTGCTCCCGAAATTTTCAAGTTGCTGACGCGTCCGTGGATGGCAAGGGAACACGATCGGCAGCTCTTTTGTGAGCTCCTTGATCGTCTCAAGAATGCCGATCAGGGTCTCGGGCTCGTCCACGTTGCTTGGCCGGTGAAGCGTCAAAATGCCATAGGACCGAGAGTGTAGACCCAGCTTTTCCCTGAATCCGCATGCCCGCGCGCGCTCCCGATGCTTGAGGAGCGTATCCACCATCACGTTCCCGACGAAGAAGATTTTCTCTTCCGAGACGCCCTCTCGGAGAAGATTCTCACGGGCGCTGGGCTCAGTCGTGAATAGGAAGTCCGATAGCTGATCCGTCAGAATCCGGTTCAGTTCCTCGGGCATCGTTCTGTCGAAGCTTCGGAGGCCCGCCTCGACATGGGCGACTTTGATTCCCAGCTTGGCCGCGCATAACGCAGCCGCGACTGTGGAATTCACATCGCCAAAGACCATAATCAGATCGGGCTTTTCTTGCATCAGTACAGGTTCTAACCGAATCATGATCTGACCGGTTTGCTCCCCATGGGACCCTGATCCCACCTGGAGGTCCAGATCGGGCTTCGGAAGGCCCAGTTCCTCAAAAAACAAATGCGACATCTGCTGGTCATAGTGCTGACCGGTATGAACCAGCTTCACTGTTATCCCAGAATGCTTCCGCAGCGCCTCAATCACAGGCGCTGCTTTCATGAAATTCGGCCTGGCCCCGACCACGCACAGAACCTTCAACGCGCGTTATCTCCTGACTCGCTACCGTTAATGATTCCCAAAACCGACGCAGCCAACCGGTTCACGCCTTTTCAGAAAGTGTATCTCGGATTCTAAACCGGGGGAGTGCAGATAAGTCCCGTCATACGCCACTGCCCTTCCCTTCGGCTTTACTTCGTAAGCCGCTATAGCCGCGTCCGTGCTCCAACCGCCGAAAGACACGGGGGATTCACCACGGTCTTTGGCGGGATTAAGAAGAACGCCGACAGAATTTTCTAAACCATCAAAACGAATAGCGTAACCGCCGCTTGCCAATCGGTCTAAAACCAACTCTTGTGGCTCTGTCGTCCCGGAATTCTCCCCCGATAGTGTGATCAGAAAGGCGGAGGCCACGGGTCCCGGAACAGTTCTACGGATTCTGATCTGAGCCGTCGGGAGAAGTAGGCCATACGATGGAGAACGCCAGCCGCCGGGAGGATCATAGCTGCCCACGAGGAGTCGGGCCTCGGTGTGAGCATCTGTCAGCCACGTGATCTTTCCTTCCTTCAATCTGACTGTGTTGCCCTGACTCTGCGCTGCTTGATCGGCTAGGACAAGGTTCGTTTCGTAAGTATGCGTCCCTGCACTTTCAGGAAACCAATCAACCACAAGTAGATTCCGCCCGACCAACAAAAACACGCGAACAGTCCGGCCGATATGGTTCTGATAAGCATCGTGCTCTCCACCGACGAAGAACAGATCCCCTATTGCGGTTGCAAACAGCAAGCTCACATTGGGCCAGGTCTTATAGCCAAAATCCCCTGCGGGCGCAGCTTGCGAGAGACCGTCTGCGCTCGTCGTGTTGTGAGCCGTGGAGGATCTCAGAAAATCTCGCCAGACAATCCCCTTGGTACTCAAGGAAGAGCGATAGGTGTATGTGCCTGGATCAATCACAATCGGTCCGTGCTTGTCCCATAATAGAAACGACGAAATGTCCGCATGGTTGTGCCCGGCAAAATGCGGTTCTCCGCCTAACCGGCTGAAGTCACCGAACAGAAGCAGGTCTTCTGAGTCTATCCGGAAGTAACCCTCTTCCCAATAGACGTGCAGACGCCTATCATCGCCAGGCCGCGAGGGTATCGCCGCGCCAAGAGAGGATGCCAGTTTCTTGTACAGCGGATCGCCCAAGATCCATTTCGCGTCCCATTCCGCCGCGCGGCTCGGGCGGGACAATTGCGGCAACGAAAACAGCAGCGCTCCGAGATGCAGGGTGGGCTCCACATCTGAAAAGTCGGTCTCCGCCAGACGAAGGAAATAGTGGTCATCTGAATCTCCGATCAAAAACACCTTCCCTGTCGGATCGGCAACGTCGCGAAGGTAGTAAAGTTGCGCCTTGATCCGCGCAAGAATGGCCTCGGGAACAGGCTCATTCAGTTTTCGTTTCGTGACGAGATATTGCAGATAGGCAGCGAGTAACAGCTTGTGGTAAGCCGGCGCATACTCCTTATGAACACCGGCCGTTGTGTATTGAAGTTCGAGTTCGTCGAGAATCCGCCGCTCAGCATAGTCCTTCCATGCCGGCGACTGTCTAAACTCGGGATAGCTGACGGCAAAAAAATACAGTCCCATGGCTGCCAGAATACCGTGGTTGTTCTTTTTACGTGGTTTATCGAGACGCTCCGACACAGCCCGCGCATGACCGTAAACGGCCTTTGTTAAAAGCGGGGAAAGTTCCCTCGCTCCATCATGCCCTGAAAGTATTCCATTTACCCACACAAGGCTGTAAAGGCGCAGGGACTCCTCCATTGCTGCTTCCCAGTTGACACTGTTATCAATTGGGTTCTCCGCCATCCAGGAACTGAGATGCCGTACGATGGTGTTGAGGTACTCCTTGTTACCCGTTAAACGGTAAGCCTGGGCGAGCCCGGTAAGATGTTGGAGTGTGCTAAGCTCCCATACGTAAATCACATCGTTTCCGCGCGATGGAAAGTCTCTCCAGCTAAAGTCCTTTCCCAACGTCACCGTCCCTACACCAAAGGGGTTGAAGCGATCGCGGACGTATTCATCCGCCTGGCGCAGGATCTTCTTCAGTTCGCCTGGGAAACGCCGTTTCAGGTCGTCTAAGAGAGCAGGTATCGTTTCAGGATCGCCGAGGACCTTCGATGCGGCACAACTCACTCGGAACTTTTGGTACTCTTCCCACAACGTCCGATACGAACCCCCGTCAACAGTCGTCCTAAAGGTCGCCGGACACAGCGATGAACCGGAGATTGCTGAAAAAATTTCACCATCAGTAACAATGATGGGCTTGAACGCCAACCGCAATTTAGTCGCATAGATCCCGCCTCGGGAGATCAACAATGATGGGACATCGTAGCGATCCATTAAGTAAAGGATTGCCAACGAAACAACCACGAAAACGATAGCGAGATAGCGATCCATTAAGTAAAGGATCAGCAACGAAACCACCACAAAAACGATAACGAGATAAGGAAGAATCTTTCTTTGTTTTGAAGTCATCTGCATCTCGCGCTCCTGCCTAAAATGGAAGGGCGACTCTCACGGCGCCAGTGTGGTCCAGCGTTCTTGACGCCAATAGCCCCACCAGAGCACCAGCCCCGCTCCTACGCAATTTAACGCCACATCCGCCACCGAGGCATAACGGCCGGGGACAAAGGATTGGTGGTACTCGTCCACGATCCCGTACGCGATGGTGAGGACGGCAGCCAGCACCAACGGCCTGGTGTGGTTCAGCCTAAGCAGACTAACCACCCACACGTAGGCCAAGCCCCCGTAGAGCGGAATATGCAACAGGTTCTGGGTCGTCGGCGCCGTGAGCCAATCCATCCCCTTGATGTCGAGCGACCCGCCGGGGATGGAGGACAGAACCCAAATCGCCAGCATGTAGACGATCGGCGCAAGCAAGACGCGCATCATGTGTCGAGGGACGAGAACTAGACTCACGGGATTCCACGCACGATGGCGGGCCCCAGCCACTTGGTCAGCTTGAGCGGGAGGCGTCTCCAAACCTGAACAGCCGCTTGGTACTTGGCATTCTTCGGGCTCAGGTCCGGCAGCGGCTTGGAGTCCGGAAGCCAATACTCCCACGCAAGCGGCACCGGCCGGCCCCCCCACTGCTCTTTGAATTTGTAAGTCCCCTCCCCCGGCGTGCTACGGCCGAAGTCGAACCGTCGGAAGCCCTCTTTGATGGCATGCTGAATGAGTTCCCAGTATAGCAGGTTATTCGGACAAACCAAGCGATACTCCCGAAGAGACGCGGCCCACGGCACTTCCAGAGTGTCCCGGTAGGCCATGGCGAGACCGGCCGCGATGACGGTCCGGCCGGACAGCACGGAGAAGATACGGGTGGTCTCAGGAAAAACGCGAAACACTTCCTCGAAAAAGCGACGGCTATACACCGGCGTGCCCAGATCCCGCATGTTACGGGCGAAGACTTCATAAAAGTCCGGCAGGTCGGCGACGGCCCCGACTCGGACCGAGAGACCCGACCGTTCCGCTTTTCGAATCTGATTGCGGAGTTTGGGGTCGAACGCCTTCCATTGGGCCTCAATGGTGGGGGAAATCTCTAGAATCATCGTGACCTTATGTTGCTTACGCTGGGTCACGAATGACCGCGGCCGCAGGTGGCGGGCTTCAAGATATGCAGCCCGGTGCTCCCCGGCACAGCATACCGCCTGACTCCAAAGCGCGTGCTCAATCTCTTCGCTATCGCCGAGGACCCCGCCATAGTTGACGAAGGGCAGGGATACGATGAAGCGCCCGAACAACCACGAATCCATGAGCACGAGAGGCAGGACGCCGACGACGCGGCCCTCTGAGAACGCGGCAAGGGGGACGGCCCGGTGGCCGAAGATTTCGGCTATGAGCGCGGGCCACTCATACCGGTGGTACTGGGTAGCCTGCGGGTGCGCGGCAACGTAAGCGTTCCATGCGACGCTGTTGTCCGCGACTGTGATTTCTGGGGACGCCATGGATCACCGAGTGCCTCTCATCCAGGTCCCAAAGCCGTGCGGTTGTCGTCTGCTCCAGCGGTCCACTCGCGATACAACTGACCAATGGGGGCGATCGCCTCGCGGATCGGGGCGAACTGGAAATCGCGCAGGAGTTGGGTGAGACGGCCCTCGGTCTTGTGAAGGTTGACGTAATGACGGAACCGGGACAACAGCGAACCATTCATTCTAGGTTGGTCGGGATCAATCTCCCATGGATGCAGGTACATGACCAGGGGCCGGCCCTCGGCCTCGACTCTCCGCAGCAACCGACGAAGGACTGGATACGGAAATAACCGGAAATACCCGCCGCCGCCGACCGGGACACGAACGCCGGCGACCTCGGCAGTGGACGGGGGAATCTCCCAGAGAGGCCCGGCATTGGTGGAGAGACAGTGGCACGTCGGGTTTGCGCCTGGCATGCCGTACCGGTCATGCCGGATGGGGAAGATGCTGGCGTCGTAGCCGTACCCCTCCTCCACCAGAATCGGGAGGGCCCAGAGCGTATCCGGCATAATCGTGAAACTGGGCGCCCGGTAGCCAAGGACTACCCGCCCGGTGATGGCCTCGAGCGCCTCTTTCGCCTGCCGGATGTCGGCCCGAAACTGTTCGGGCGTCATGGCCGTCAGAACTTGATGCCCATATCCGTGCGAGGCGATCTCGTGACCTTCCGCTTGAATCTGTTTCACAAGTCGCGGGTGGCGCTCCGCCACCCACCCAAGGACAAAAAACGTGGCCTTCACATTCGAGGTCGCCAGGATGGTCAAGATCCGCGCGGTATTCCGTTCCACCCGGCTTTCCTGCCGATCCCAATCCTCGAAGCGGATGTGTGAGGCGAACGCCGAGACCTGAAAGTAGTCCTCGACGTCTATTGTCAGAGCGTTCACGGCCCGGCTCTCACTCGGCCATGGCTACCTAGCCCCCATCCAAGAGAGGACCGTCCGGAACGTCTTGAGGAAGATACGGCAGTCGAACGGGATTGACATGTGCTTGATGTAGTACAGATCATACTGGAGCTTCTCTTCCGAGTCCTGCACGGATGCTCCGTAACGAAACATGACCTGCGCCCACCCCGTGATGCCGGGCTTTACCGTATGGCGCAGAGAATAGTATGGAACGCTTTCCTTCAAAGAATCAACAAATTCCGGACGCTCCGGCCTCGGCCCAACGAAGCTCATGTCTCCGCGAAAGACGTTGATCAATTGCGGGAGCTCATCCAGCCGAAACCGGCGCATGAAATATCCCAGTCGTGTGACCCTCGGATCGTTCTCCGCCGCCCAGGTCGCGCGGCCATCCTCTTCGGCATTCGCCACCATCGAACGGAATTTCAGCATGGTGTACCGGCATCCGTTCAGGCCTACCCGCTCCTGCCTGTAGAAGACGGGGCCGGAAGACATCAGCTTGATCAGAACGGGCAACAGTAAGAAGAGCGGTGCGGACAGCAGAAGGCACAACATCGAGAGCAGCAAGTCTATCCCCCGTTTCGCAGCCTTGGTCGGCCACCGAAACCCATCATTGAAGATGAGAAAGCTGGGGTTGAGCCCGGCCACCGGTATCTTGCCGCTCATCTTTTCAACAAACGCCAGACCGTCCTCGACTCTGATACCTTTCATTTTGAAGGCCAGGAGTTGCTCGATGGGTAGAGTGCCTCTGCGCTCCACCATAGCGACCGCAATGCATCCGACTCGTTCGCGCGAAAGGACTTCCTCCAAATGCGTGAAATCCCCGTTTCGATGTCCGTTGCCGTTCGCCGTACTCGGCATGTCGAAGGATCCCACCAGACGGTAGGGCGAACTCGAGCGCGCGTGGAGTTGAGTCATGATGCTGTCGGCAAGCGTCCCGCTTCCTAACACGAGCACGCCGGGTCGGTCGTCGGCCTGTACGCTCAACCCCTTGACCGCCGACCACCATCGGTGTAATCGAGCCGGACCCAAGGACAGCGGGAGCCGATGCCCGTTCCTTGGCGCCGGATAAAAACCGTCCAATGGTGTGGCCGCTTGCGAGCGAAGCGCCGGTTGTACAGGAGAGCTTGACCGGCCGCGCTTGAGCGGACTGGATGCTGGAATGGAAGCCGTACTCCCCTCCGCATGATTCTCAAAAATTTCGACCAGCCTCATGACACCCCCCCCTAATACCTAAAAATTTTTAAAGCCGATTAGAAAGCCCCTTCACCCGCACCATCTCCATTGACCCGTTGCTGGTGACCCGTTGCAATTTGAAGAGCAACTGGTGCCCCGAGCAACGGGTTCCCCGGGCGAGGGGTTCTACGCTTCACGTCCGCCACGTATTCTTGGGGCCGGGCATGCGGGCGAGTTGGGCGATGATCTTCGCCACCATCTGACGCGTCACCCACGCCTCTCCGGCATCCACTGCCTGGACCGCTTTGGTGAGGAAATTCGAGAGTTCCTTGTCTTCGAGATAGCCCCGCGCGCCATTGGAAAGAGCGTCCAGAATGGGAGCTTCGGAAGCGCGGCCGACGAGCAGAACCACCTTGCTGTCAGGGCTCTTCAGACGGAGAGCCGGGATCAGCGAGGCGCCCATTTCCAGCGACAAGTCTCCGTCGAGGAGGAGAACACTCGGCTTGAACTTGGCGGTGGCGGCAATGGCATCTAGGCCACTTCGGGTTTCGGCCACGACCCGCATTCTTTTTTCGGATTGAAGGAACCGCAGGCACGCCATTCGGCGCCCTTCCTCACGATCGGCAATGACGAGTGTTATAGGATGCATGGAGAATTTCCTCCCAAGTTGTTCGATTTGTAGCAGGTGCTCTAAAGGATGATCAATTGGACTTTGGTCGAGGCCGACCATTGTCTAAGCTATTGAAAGCCGATGTCATTCCCGGTCGTATCTGGTTATGGAGAGGGCCGGTCGGACATGATCCAAAAGCCCAAGCTTGCAGAAAACTGCGGTCAGATGGGCCTTGGCAATCGTCTCAGTTGTCGAAGAGGGAGGGGGCTAGCGCGATTCCCGGTCATGCTCGGTCATGTAAAGGGCCAGCCGGAGCCGGTCCGAGAGTCCGAGCTTGCGGAAGACTGCGGTCAGGTGGGCCTTGACGGTTGCTTCTGTGACGTCAAGTTTGTTGGCGATTTCCTTGTTGCTGGCGCCATCGCCGATCAGAGAGGCGACTGCGCGCTCGCGTGGGGTTAAGCGTTCGAGCCGACTGTCGGAAACGGCGGGTGAGTTGAGCAGTCGGTGTGTGCTGAGGGCTGCAAGCTCTTCAAGAAGGTGGGGGACGACACTGCGCCCCACCCAAATCTGGTTCGCCTGGACCATTTCCACGGCTTTTCCGATGAGAAAGGGAGGCATGCCCTTCTCGCAGTAGCCCTTCGCTCCCGCCTTGAGTGCGGTCACCCCCTCCTTCTCATTGGGGGCGTCGGTGAGGAGGATGATCTTTGTCTTGGGATTCAGCTTCTGGATGGCCGGGAGGTTGCCGATTCCACCAAAATGACGCCAGGCGAGGTCGAGAAGCAAGATGGCAGGATTCAAACCGCCGAGGCTCTGTTCCAGAGCCGGACGGTCCACCACCTCATGCATGGCAAACTTTCCCTGAAGCCCTTCTCTCCACTGCTTGCGCGATCCCGCGTCCAGTCCGGCAATGAGAACCAGCGCAGTCGTGCTTCCTCGATCCGGCATCCCGCTCAACCACTTTCCATTAAAGATTAAACGTTCGACGAATTTTTCAAATCGGCGGCAAGTTGATCCAGCTTCTCCGCTTTCGTCTTCATGTCGCCGGTCAGGTTTTTCAGCAGATCGGCAAGACGATTTCGTTCTTTCTCAATCTCGAGCAGTTTGGTAACCCTCCCTTTACTCTTTTCCAATTCGAGTCTCGTCTCATCAAAGGCCGCCTTAACCTCTTTCGCCTTCTCGTGAGCCGACTTCAGATCTTGAGTCAGGACGGAAAGCTGCCCCTCGTTCGCGCTCAGTCTAGTTTCCAGCTCTGCCGAATACTCTTTGCTTTGCCGAGATTCCTCCTCAAGCATTTGAATGGCAGAGACCCAATCCAGCGCGTCTCCCGGGCCGAAATTCGGGGCAACCGGCAGAGGCTGTTCTGCTTTCACCGCATGGACGACTGCCTGTAACCAATCAATAAAGACCGTGATCTCACGTAATCCGGCGCCCAACGGGGAGGCGTCCGTTGCCGGTTTTCCGACCGGCACCTCGTGCGCCGTCACGTCCACAATCTCAGCTTCCCGCACACGCTTCTCCATGGAAATATCAGCTCCACGATGATCTACAGCCTGACGCGCATACTCCAACAGGGCCGCCACGCAGTGTCGGCATAACGGTCGTTCATTCGAAGGACAGGAGCACTTGGTCACAAGATTCCCGTCCGTCAGCCGGATCGTTTGGTGATACAGACCGTTGGCCCCCCCCACTTCCGATGAGATTTTCTCTTCGTCGGCTTGGATGATCCGCACGCGACGCTGTGTAAAGTATTGATGGCCTATGGTGAAAGCCGATCTCGGGGCCACGGCCTGAATCATGTCAGGCTGCAACTGGCTCAGATTGGGAGCCGCGCACGGGATCTGGTTGCGCAGGAATATACCCATGGGATTACGACTGCTCCTGAAGTTCGGAAGACCGTAGTAAGGAAACCGGTGGCCCAGGATTCATTTATGATTTACCGGCGCGACCGTGCCCCGGAGCGTGCCCGGAGGCGTGGGGAGGCCCTGACCTCCCGGGCAAATAGAGCAAGGGCGGCTGCTCCAACATCCCATAGCGCGTGCTTGTATAGCCCGAATAGTACGAGCGTCCCTGGAGGCTCATCAAATCATTCAACACGACCCCTTCGACGTTCCCCCCGGCCAGAAAATCCAGCGCCTCGATGACCACGTGCTGGGGCGTCTGACCGGCCCTCACCGCAAGCACCATACCGTCCACAATCTCGCAATAGAGATTCATGTCGGCCATCGGCAGGATCGGGGGTGCGTCGAGGATCACAAAGGCACCGCGATGCCTGAGGTCGTCAAGGAGCTTCTGCATCTGGAGGCGGATCGCCGGCAGGCCGAGCCGATCCAGGTCGCTCGTTCCCACCGTCAAAACTTTGAGGTTAGGGTGCGCGTGCTGGTAGAGCGCCGCGTCCAGGGCGCATTCTCCGGCCAGGACATTCATCAATCCCTTCTCATCATCACGAGCCAACCGCGCGCTCACGGACGGATTCCGCATGTCCCCGTCAATCAGGATCGTATCCTCCAGGTAGTCCCGCGCCAGCGTCACCGCCAATCCCATCGCCAGCGTGCTCTTGCCTTCGCCCGGGAGCGCGCTCGTGACGGCCAGGATCCGCATTCCCTTCTTGGCCCGCGACTGAATCACCCGACCGGCAAGTACCCGGAACTGCTCCGCCGCCAGCGCATTCCGAGTCGCCTGGATAACCGCAGAAGTCCGCCTCCCCGCCATGGGCTTCTTGTTCCATGAAAACGCGGAGAGCAATCGGGGCCACTTGTGCTCCTCAGGAACGGCCTCCAGAGGCTTGGGGGGCTCCTCCCCCACCCACAGCCCGGACATATGCGGAATCGTCGCCAGGACCGGGAGATGAAGGGCGGCTTCTATTTCCTCCGGTCGTCGGAAGGGGAGATTGCGGAAATCCAGCCACCAAATCGAGCCGCCCGCAAGCACCAGGCCGGCGAAGGCTCCGCCCAAGAAAACCTTCAACGGATCCGGTTTCACCGGCTTTTCAGGCTGATTGGCAGGATCAATGATTCGGAACTGCTCCCCTTTCTGGCGCTTTTCCATGCTCTCGGAAATCTTGGCCGTCATTTTCTTGCTGAGCAGGGCTTCATACGTTCGGCGGTTATTGTCATAGTCCCGCGTCAGGATGCTCAGTTGTTGTTCATGCGCCGGAGTCGCATCAACCCGCCGCTCGAGTTCCTTGATCTGCCTTTCCGTCTCGAGTTTTCGCATTTTGCGGACCTGGATCTCCGCCTCGCTGGTACGGAGCTGGGCCTCCAGGTTCCGGGGGTCCGCACCTTCCCGCTCGCCGGATGCTTGCGCGCCCTCGGCCCCGGGCGCTCCCTGCTCTCCCCCGGCCTCCCCGGCCGAAGCCACTTGGGGGGCCCCTCCGGCCAGAAGCGCCTCGAGTTCCTGGATCTGCCGCTTGGTCTGAATGACGTCCGGATAGGTCTCCTTGTACTCGGACTGGAGCTGAATGAGTTGTGCCCGTAGTTGCTGGAGCCGGGTTCTATTGGGTGAGAGCCCGGGCAACGCCGTACCCGTCGGATCGTTCAAGGCGTCCCGGAGAATATCCCGCTTCTCTTCGGTCATTCGCAGGGAGTCGGTCGCATTCTGCAGCTCCATCTGGAGTCGGTCCAGCGTGCGCAGGTTGGCTTCGATCTGCTGCGGCAATTGCCCCATGTACCTGTGCTTGTAGTCGCTGATCTGCTTTTCCTGAAGGTTCAAGGTCTCCTGGAGGCTCTGCAGTTCCTGCACCAAAAACTCGGACGTACCCTCGACCAACTGCTCACGCACCCTGAGGTTTTCCTCAATAAACAGGGATGCAAGCTTGTTCGTGACCCGCATCACCGTCAGCGGTTTTTCACCCTCATAGGCAATCGTGAAGGCCTGGATGTTCCGTCGGAGACGGTCATCCACGGTCTCCACTTTGATATGCTTTCTCATGTCCTCGATCTTGTCCTCCAAAGGCAAACTCTCGTCCTTGTAGAGGTTGAATTCCTTGATGATCCTATCGAGAAGCGTTCGGCTGAAGATCTGTTGCTGGATGGAAATCAGGCGTTCCTCGATGGTATCCACCGTGACCGGCTTAATGAAATCGGTCGGAACTTTCTGGGATTCTACCAGGATCAGCGTGCTGGAGCGGTAGACCTTGGGCAGCAGCAAAAAGACCACGCCGGCGCCCATGAACCCCACCAGCAAGCACGCAAGCACACTCCACTTGCGGCGGTTCAAGATCTCCAGATAGTCGGTCAGTTCGAGTATGGGAACAGCCTTTCTCATCCCGTTCCCCGCGTCTAGACCACGCCCAAGGCGGCCTGAAAGTCACCAGGCAATGGCAAAAGAGTATAGAAGTTGGTGTGGCCTCCGGTCAACTGAGACCTCTTGGAGCGCGCACTGTCAAGGCACAACGACCGTGTCTCCCGGCACCAGCACAATGTTCTTGGAAGAATCCGTTCCCGACACGATATCATCGTAACTGGCATTGATCCGAACGTCGGCGCCCGTCTCGGGCGATTTCCTGAGCACGAACATCCTGCTTTTCGCCGCAAACGGGGTAAACCCGCCGGCCGTGGAAATGGCCTGAAGAATCGTCGAATAGGTCTTCAACTGGTACCGGCCTGGCTTCGCCACTTCCCCCATGACATACACGCTGTAACTATTGACCTGCTGCACGACCACGGACACATTGGGCGTTTCCTTATAATACTTCAGCCGCGCGGCAATGTCTTGCGTCAATTGCGCAGCCGTCAAGCCCAGCGCGGGGACGTCTCCCACCAAGGGCAGCGAGATCTTTCCATCCGGACGGACCGGCACGACCTTCGACAGGTCGGCGTTCCGCCACACGATCACCTCCACTACATCTTCGGGTCCGATCTTGTAATCGCCTGATGTATAGGAGTCCGATCCCGCCCCCGCAACAGGCTTCTGCGCGGACATCACCGGCCCACAAGAGACCAAGGCCAGCGCGCTTATCCCTGCAATCAGCACTAAACAACTCCTGATTGGTCGTTTCATTCCCCCCTCACCCTCACCCCCCTCCCTCACCCTCCCCCTCGAGGGGGGAGGGGTGGGTGGGGGTGAGCGTTGCCGCGTACCATTGGATCGCGTCGTCCAATCCTTGCGCCACGGAATGGCTCGGGGCATAGTCGAGTAAGCGTCTGGCCTTCGCGATGTCGGCTTGGGAATGCATGATGTCGCCCGGTCGAAACGGCCCCCAACGGGGCTGCGCTCCCTTCAAGTCCGGACGGTAGGGTAGAAGCCGACCTCTGATCATGGTGTACAGATCAATTAAGGAAGTCCGGTCCCCTAGCGCAATGTTGTAAACGGTGTTCAGAGCCTGCGGATCGTCGGTTGTGGCCGCCAGGAGGTTGGCTTGCAAGACGTTGTCAATATAACAAAAATCCCGGCTGGTCGTCCCATCGCCGTAAATCACGCAGGGCTTTCCCCGCAACATGTTTGAGACCCAGATCGGAATGACGGCGGCGTAAGGACCCTCCGGATCTTGGCGGCGACCGAAGACGTTAAAATACCGCAATCCCACGCTCTGCAGGTCATACGCCCGGCTGAAGATATCGGCATAGAGCTCATCCACGACCTTCGTGACCGCATAGGGCGATAAGGGTTTGCCGAGTTCTGCCTCCACCTTGGGTAAGCCCGGATGATCCCCGTACACCGAACTCGAGCTGGCATAGACAAAGCGGGCCACCTTGGCCTCCCTCGCGGCGGCCATCATATTGACGAAGCCGTCCACATTGGCCCGATGGGCCCCCAAGGGGTCATCAATGGACCGCGGAACCGAGCCCAAGGCCGCATGGTGTAAGACGTATTCAACTCCCGCACAAGCCTTGGCACACGTGGAGAAATCACCGATATCACCTTCAAGAGAGGTGAACCGTTTCCAGCCGGCCTCGCCCACGCGACCCCGCACGTCCTCCAGATTCCGAGGTGAACCGGTCGAGAAATTGTCCAGCCCGACAACCTGTTGCCCCCACTGCAGCAGCAGCTCCAACAGGTTCGAGCCGATGAACCCCGCCACGCCGGTGATGAGCCAGGTCCGCGGGGCGGACACCACCTGCTTCTTCACGGCTTCAAACACGGTCATCACAGTCGCCAGTAGGAGACGCTCCCCGGAAGCCTCGCGGGCGTTAAGACGGCCTTCACATCCATGACGGCCCCGCCCATCGCCTTCAACGGCTTGAGAAGGGTCGCGGTGTCCATCTCGCGGTAGAAGCGATGCGCGACCGCGAGCACGATGCCGTCCAGATCTCTCAACGCTTCCCACGCCATCGGACGAATGCCGTACTCATGTTCGGCCTCGACGGGGTCCACCATGGGATCGTGAACCAGGACTTCGACGCCGTATGCCTGCAATTCCCTGACGATGTCCGGCACCCGGCTGTTGCGCACGTCGGGCACGTCTTCTTTGAAGGTGAGGCCCAACACGGCAACGCGCGCGCCGGCCACGGGCTTGGCCATCCGGCTGAGAAGCTTGACGGTCTGCTCGGCCACATAGACGCCCATGCCGTTGTTGATCCGGCGGCCGGAGAGAATGACCTGTGGATGGTACCCGACCGATTCGGCCTTGGTCGTCAAATAATACGGGTCCACCCCGATGCAGTGCCCGCCGACCAGACCCGGGGCGAACCGGAGAAAGTTCCATTTGGTCCCGGCCGCGTCCAACACCGCCTTGGTATCAATCCCGAGGCGATGGAAGATCAGCGCCAACTCGTTCATAAGCGCGATGTTCAGGTCCCGCTGAGTGTTTTCGATCACCTTGGCCGCCTCGGCGACCTTGATGCTGGGAGCACGGTGCACGCCGGCCGATACCACCGTGGCGTACGTCCGCGCGACCACGTCGAGGGTCTTCTCGTCCGTCGCCGCAACCACTTTGACCACCCGATCCAGCGTGTGTTCTTTGTCGCCGGGATTGATGCGTTCGGGCGAATAGCCCAGGTAGAAATCCTTCCCACACTTGAGGCCGGAGCAGCGCTCCAAGATCGGCAGGCAGACCTCTTCAGTGGCGCCCGGATAGACCGTTGACTCGTACACGATGATCGCGCCGGCCTTCATGTGGCTCCCGATGAGTTCGGAAGCGCGCATCAGGGCGGTCAGATCAGGCTGCAATGTCGAATTGATCGGTGTCGGGACCGCCACAATGATAAAGTCGGCGTGCTTGAGCGTCGAAGGATCGTCGCTGAACGTGATCTGAGCGCGCTGAAAGTCCTCGTGGGAGACCTCGCCGGTCCGGTCCTTCCCACGACGCAACTCCTCGATTTTGTTCTTGTTGACGTCAAACCCGATGACCGGACCGCGTTTGCCGAATGCCACCGCGACCGGAAGTCCCACATAGCCCAGCCCTACTACAGCAATCCGCATCTCGGGTCCGCTCCAAACGATCTTGCGTGACGGGTATGAATAGTATCACGATACAGTACTTCTGTCCAAATCAACCGGGGTTACGACTCACCCTTGTCGCAGGGCCAGGATTCCAGTAGACTGCTGCCGGTTAGTCGTCGCGATAATCACTCGGCCCCGTAGCTCAGTTGGATAGAGCAGCGGTTTCCTAAACCGCGTGTCGTCGGTTCAATTCCGGCCGGGGCCACCAAATAGAACGCCGCTTCCTTGGTTGCCGCTTGAGGGAGTAAACCCGGGCGTGCTGAAAGCCATTATCTTCGACTTCGACGGCGTCCTGGCCGACACCGAGCCGATCCACTTCCTGATGTTTCACCGGGTGCTGGAAGAGGAAGGCATCCCCCTCAGCCAACATGACTATTACGACAAGTACGTCGGGTTCGACGACAAGGGATGTTTCCACGCCATCCTCTCCGAGCACGGCCGTCCTGCCGCGCCGGAGACGATTCATCGGCTCGTCGAGCGGAAAGCGGCGCTGATGCTCGGCCATGTCACGACCGCCCGGGTGGTGTATCCCGACGTTGCGGAGTTCGTCAAGGACGTCGCCGGCCGCTACCGATTGGCGATCGTGTCCGGCGCCCTCCGGCGCGAAATCGAGCTGATTCTCCAGACCGCCGGCATGGGGAACAGTTTCGAGCACATTACCGCGGCGGAAGAAGTCCGGGACGGAAAGCCCGCACCGGAGGGTTATCTGCACGCCCTTCAGTCCCTGAACCGGCAGGCCCCGCTCCTGGCCTCGGAGTGCCTCGTCATCGAGGACACCGTGTTCGGCATCCAGGCCGCCCATGCGGCGGGGATGCGCTGCCTGGCCCTGTCCACCACATCCCCCCCGGACCGGCTCGTGATCGCCGACGCCGTCGCCTCGACGCTGAAGGGATACGATCTCGAATCCCTCGCGCGGCGGCTCTGGAGTTGACCGTGCGCATCTGTTCCCTGCTGCCGGGTGCGACGGAGGTCGTGGCTGCGCTGGGGCTCGCGGACGACCTTGTGGCCGTCAGCCACGAATGCGACTACCCTCCTGCTGTCCGCGCCAAGCCCGTCGTGATCCGCAGCGAGGTCGAACCAGAACGGACCAGCAGCCGGGACATTGATCGTCAAGTCAGGACAGCCCTCAAAGCCGGAACCGGCCTCTACCGCATTGACGAGGATCTTCTGCGCCGGGCGGACCCCGACCTCATCATCACGCAAGACCTTTGCGAGGTCTGCGCGGTGACGCCCACCGAAGTCCGGCGAGCCTTGGCCGGACTGGGACGGACGCCGCGCATGCTCTCGCTCAATCCGAGCAGCCTGGAGGATGTCTTGCGGGACATCAGGGCGATCGGCTCGGCCATCGGGCGAGAGGCATACGCGCGCCGCTGGGTCGAGGAATTGAAAGGCCGGCTCGACGCGGTCCGGGCGGCACTGGCGGACGACCACCGGCGCCGCGTGGCTTGCCTTGAATGGCTGGATCCGATCTACAGCGCCGGGCACTGGGTGCCGCAACTCGTGACGTGGGCCGGCGGCCTGGACCTTCTGGCACAGGCCGGCGCCAAGTCGGCCGTAGTTCCGTGGGACCGTGTCCGGGACAACGCCCCCGACGTGCTGATCCTCATGCCGTGCGGTTTCAGCATCGCCCGAACCCTTTCTGAATTGGACCGCCTGACCTCCCGCCCGGGTTGGGGAGAATTGCCGGCCGTTCGGTCCGGTGAAGTCTATGCCGTGGAAGGGCCGGCCTACTTCAATCGGCCCGGTCCCCGCTTGGTGGACGGAGTGGAAATCCTGGCCGCTCTATTCCATCCCCACCGTTTCGGGAACCGCGTGCCGGAAGGCGCGCTGCGCGTATGACCTTCCAGGAAGCGCAGCGGTACTGCACGGCACTCACCAAGCGAAGCGGCAGTAACTTCTATTACTCGTTTCTCTTCCTCCCGCGTGAACGCCGTGAGGCCATGCACGCCGTCTATGCCTTTTGCCGCGAAGTGGACAGCGCCGTGGATGACCCCGCACCCGGCTCCGACCCCAGAGAGCGCCTGAGGCGCTGGCGCGCCGATCTTGCGGCCTTCTATCGCCCCAATTCCCCCTCCGCATCCGGCGCGGGTCAAGAGACGCCCGCCTCGCCCGTAATGACTTGCCTCGCCGACCACATCCGGCGACTCGAAATCCCGCAGGAATATTTCGACGACATCATCTCGGGGGTGGAGATGGATCTGACCATCAACCGGTACGCCACGTTTGAGGACCTGTACACTTACTGCTATCGGGTCGCGTCGGTCGTCGGTCTCATCTGCCTGAAGATCTTCGGGGCCCGCGCGCAGGAGTCGCGTGCCTACGCCGTCAATCTCGGCATCGCCTTTCAACTCACGAACATCCTTCGGGACATTAAACCGGATGGGGCGAAGGGGCGAATTTACGTGCCTCAGGAAGACCTCGCGCGCTTCGGCTATCCCGAAGAAGCGATCCTCGCCGGCGCCTATACCCCGGCGTTCGTCAAGCTCATGGAGTTCGAGTGCCGGCGCGCCCAGGATTACTACCGCCGCGCGGAAGCCGCTCTCCCCGCCGCAGATCGGCTCGCGTTGCTGCCCGCCGAGATCATGCGGGCCATTTACCATCTGATCTTGGAACGCATTGAAGCATCACGGTACCGGGTCTTCAACCGGCGAATCACGCTCTCTCCCTCCCGGCGGCTGGTGGTCGCCTTGTGGGCCTGGTTGTCGTGCCGGCTGAAAGGAAAGACCTAAAAGATACGAAGGGCAGGCGCCCATCAAACGCCTGCCCTCGCTGTACAGAAGAGGACGATTGGACTCTGCTGATCGTCGCGCTTACTTGCCCTCGAAGGTCCGCTCGTAGAGAATCGTAGTCCAGGCCTCCTCTTCCGTAATCGCGGTCCCGATCAGCGGCACCATGCCGGTCCCCGGGCTCCCGTTCTTGATCACCCAGAACATCTCGCCGTCCGTCCGGTTCTTGTGGAACTTCGGGTTCGTGAAGTTCCGCGGGGAGGGATTCAGGATCGCACCGGCCGGGCCGTCCCCCTTGCCGCTGATCCCATGGCAATTGAAGCAGGTCCCCTTGCCTTCGAAAATCGCCTTGCCCTTGGCGATGTTTTCCGGGGTCTTCGCAATCGGATTCTTCATCGCCTTGGCCTTACCACGCTGATCACCAGGCACGCGGGAAACCGTCGGGTCCTTCTCTTCGGCGTAAACCGTCACGGCCACCATCGCACACACCGACAATGCTATCACTCCTGACTTCAGATAACCCATCACCGTCCTCCTTTATGGTTAAACGTCGTTCTCTCTTCAAACCTCTTTAATTTCCAACGAAACAGGCCGAAAAACCGGCAAAATATAACGTGCCCCCCAGTGGCTGTCAAGTTTTTTGTCTCAGATGGATTGCACATCAAGTGCCACTTTCTAACATGATGCAACAGCAATAGACAAAGCCCTGACACTCAAAGAGGGCCCGCCTGGTCCCAGGCACCGCACGCCGCATTCCGGGCATGGTAGGCACGCCGATTACCGGCAGAGTCATCGCTGGCATGCAAGGTGCATTTGCGGGTCCCGTATGCTATGGTGAGCCGGCTGGGACTCGAACCCAGGGCCCTCGCCTTAAAAGGGCGATGCTCTACCAACTGAGCTACCGGCTCACCGAAAGAGAGCCGCACTTTAACACACGGAAACGAAGACGTTCAAGAAATCAGCGGCGAGCCACCGGGCGGCGGCGGGCGAGGAGCAGCGGATTCCGGAGCACGATCGTCTCATTCCGCCTCGATCCGGTGGACACGATGTCAATGGGACATTCTGCAAGATCTTCAAGGCGGGCCAGGTATCGGCGTGCTTCTGGCGGCAAGGCACGGTAAGCTTTGATCCCCGTCGTGGACCGTCTCCATCCCGCCCATGACTCGTAGACCGGCTGGCATGCGGCGAACGTGGCCATTGCCTGCGGGATCTCAGTCACCGTCTTCCCCCGAACCTTGTAGCCTGTGCAAATCCGAATCTCGTCGAGACCGTCGAGGACGTCCAGTTTCGTGACCGCCAAGGACGAGAGTCCGTTGACGCGGACGGCACAGCGAACCAGCACGGCATCATACCATCCGCACCGCCGCGCGCGGCCGGTCGTCGCGCCGAATTCATTCCCGCGCGTCTGCAGAGCCGTCCCAACCTCGTCCTTCAGTTCGGCGGGGAAAGGCCCGCTTCCCACGCGAGTCGTGTAGGCCTTGGCCACCCCCAGCACACCGTCAATAGCGGTCGGTCCTACTCCTGTCCCGGTACAAGCACCACCCGCCGAAGCGCTCGAGGACGTCACGTACGGATAGGTGCCGTGGTCCACATCCAAGTGCGTCCCTTGAGCGCCCTCCAAGAGTACTGTCTGTCCCTTCGAAATGGCCTTGTGAACCAGGTGGCCGGTATCCACGATCATGCCGCGCAAGCGCTCGGCGTAGCGCAGATATTCCTGAAAGATCTTCTCGGCCTGAAAGCCCGGAGCGCGATAGACGGCCTGCAGCAGCGCATTGGTCTCAGCCACGTTGTCTTCCAGTTTCTGGCGGAAATAGGGCGGGTCCAGCAGGTCTCCCATACGGATACCGATTCGCGCCATCTTGTCCACATAGGCCGGACCGATGCCCCGCCCGGTGGTGCCGATACGCCGCCCGCCCTTCTGAGTCTCACTCGCCTTCTCGATCGCCTTATGGTAGGGCATGATCACATGGGCGGCATGGCTCACATAGAGGCTCTTCTCAATGCGGATCCCTTTCGTTCTCAGATCATCCAACTCCGCAATCAATGCCGCAGGGTCTATCACCACGCCGTTCCCGATCACGCAGGTCGTCGCCCGATATAAGACTCCCGACGGGATGAGATGAAAGACATACGTCTGGCCACCCTTGACTACGGTGTGGCCGGCGTTCGACCCTCCCTGATACCGGACCACCATGTCGGCGTCGCGCGCGAGCAGATCGACGATCTTCCCTTTGCCCTCATCGCCCCACTGGGTCCCGACTACCACCAATGCGCCCATCGTTTTTCTTTGACCCCTTGACATGAAAAGGAGCCCTGGCCGGATCGGCGAGAGCTCCCACGCGATTCCAGTCTAGGCACCTGCCTCGCCATTGTCAACACACATCACTTGCTCTCCGAACCCCGTGGCTTTCTTGACTCTTCGGAAAACCGGGTGTTATGATGCCGTTCGGTCGGGGCTGTAGCGCAGTTGGGAGCGCGTCAGACTGGCAGTCTGAAGGTCGCGGGTTCAATCCCCGCCAGCTCCACCAAACCGAACTTGTTGGGCCGGGTGCTTCGAGCAAATGCACCCGGATATCCGATACCTTACCCCCCCAAATCCTGACCATGCTCCAACTCGAATCCATCACCAAGCAATTTGCTACGAAGGTCATCCTCAAGGAAGCCACGGCGCATCTGCGTCCGGGCACTCGTGTCGGGCTCGTGGGCCCCAACGGGGTCGGCAAGACGACTCTCCTCAGACTGATCTTGGGCGAACAGGACCTTGATGGCGGCCGCATCCGCAAGCGTCCGCGCCTGCGCATCGGCTATCTCCCCCAAGACCTGGAGGAACATCTAGGCAATACCGCAGTGGGCTTGGGAGGGGCGTCTGCGGGGCCCCCTCCCACTACGTTGGACGCGACCCACCGGGGACAGCACCCGGAGCACGAAGCCAAGCGCATCCTCTCCGGCCTCGGCTTTGCCGAGCCCGATTTCGAACGGCCCCTCTCGGCGCTCTCCGGGGGGTTCCGAATGCGGGTGGCCCTGGCGCACCTCCTTCTTTCCGCACCCGACGTTCTCTTGTTGGACGAGCCGACCAACCACCTCGATAAGAGCACGCAACGTTGGTTCGAAGACTTTCTGCTCCGGTCATCCTTCACAATTCTGGTCATCAGCCACGACACCGCTTTTCTCGACCGGATCGCCACGCATGTCTGGGAGATCCGCCATCAACGGATCAGGGAATGCCCCGGCAACTATTCCAAATACATCGCCTGGCGAGAGGCCTCTGAAACAGCCCAAAAGGCTGCGGCGGACCGTCAAGAGAAAGAAATCGCGCGCGTCCAAAAGTTCGTAGACCGATTTCGATACCAGGCCAACAAAGCCAGCCAGGTCCAGTCTCGGATCAAGCAATTAGAAAAGATCAAACGGATCGAGCGGACGCGCGATCCCAAGCGCGTGCGGTTTCGGTTCCCGGTCCCCGCCCCTTCCGGACGGCACGTGCTGGCACTCAAGGGCGTGGCCAAGGCCTACGGGGAGGTCGTGGTCTATCGGTCGCTTGATTTTTCGGTGGAACGAGGCCAGCGGGTGGCGCTGGTCGGAGAGAACGGTGCCGGGAAGAGCACGCTGCTCAAGATGCTCGCGGGGGTCCTCCCACTCGACGCCGGGTCCCGAACGGTCGGCCATGGCGTGACCCTCCACTACTTCGCCCAGCACCAGGCCGATATCCTGAACCCCGAGCACACCGTCCTGGAGTCCATCGAGGAAACGAGCAAGACCGCCGACCTCAACTTCATCCGGGGACTGGCCGGCGCGTTCCTCTTCGAAGGGGCCAACCAGAAAAAGCTGATTAAGGTGCTGAGCGGCGGCGAACGCAACCGCGTGGCGCTGGCTCGGATGCTGGTCGAGCCTGCGAATACCCTGCTTCTCGATGAGCCTACAAATCACCTGGACCCCGCGTCGGTGGACGTCCTGACCGACGCGCTGGTTGACTTTCCGGGCACCCTCGTCTTCATTTCACACGACCCGGTCTTTCTGGCCCGCGTTTCGACTCGGGTCGTGGAGATTGAAGAGGGCCGGGCGCGGGACTATCACGGAGATTACGAATATTACCTCTGGAAGAAAATGCAGGAGGTTGAATCAATCAAAGGGATGCCTGCGGCGGCCCCCGAAGCCGCCCCAAGAGCCAAGCCTCCGAAAGCTGTGCCGACCGCGGCTCCGCAGTTACGAACAGGCGGACGCCCGGCCAAAGAACGACGTGAGCGCACAAAGTCGCTGGCCCGCGTAGAACGGCAGATTGCCAAGCTGGAGGAAGCGATCACTGCCGGAGACGAGAAGATCCAGGCCCGCGATCAGGAACTGGCCGGCCAGGAGCTCTATCAGGACCACGCACGATGGACGGTCCTGATGAAGGAGCGGGAGCACTGGGTCAAGGATCAGTCCGTCTTGACCTCCCAGTGGGCGGACCTGTGCGAGCAAGCGGAAAAGCTCAGAGCGAAGCTCAAGGAACTGGAATCCGCCTGATTCCTCCTCTCTAATTTTTTCCTCCCGGTTTAACCTTTTGCCGACCTGCCGTGTCTTATTGACAAGATAGGCTGAACGTCTTACCGTTCAACTTTACGGCGGAGGCGGTATGGATCAAGAACTCATTCAATACCTGGACGGTCAATTCAATGAGGTAAATGACCGGATCGACGAGTTCAAACGCCACAACGGCGTGTTAATCGAGGGCCTCCGCCGAGATATTCAGTTGGTAGCCGAGGGCCTTACAATGCACATTCAAGTTCAGCACGTACAGGAACGGGAGTACTTCGAGCGCAAGTTTGCTGACACACACGCCCTCATCCGGAGTTCCTACGACCACCTCCAACAGCGTGTAGAGAATCTTGAGCGGAGGGGGCAGAGCTAAACCTTATGCCATCCCCTCTCCCCACAAGCGGGGCGAGGGGTTATGTCGAAGAAGACCCTGGTTTCTTCGGCCGGTAGTATTTCTTCTTGCCCAGTTTCTCCGGCAGGTGGGTCTGTTCCGTGCGGGCCGCCGGGTCGTCGTGAACGTAGCGGTACCCCTTCCCATAACTAAGGCCTCGCATCAGATTGGTCGGCGCATTCCGTAAATGCATAGGAACCGGCAGGTTCCCCTGCTCCTCGACGTCTCGGTTCGCTTCCTGCAGGCCGACATAGGAGGCATTGTCTTTGGGACACGTCGCCAGGTACGTTACGCCCTGAGCCAGATTCAGCTTACACTCAGGAAGGCCGATCAGTTCGACGGCCTGAGCCACCGCCGTCGCCACCACCAAGGCCATCGGGTCGGCGTTACCGACATCCTCAGAGGCCAAAATCACCATCCGGCGGGCGATGAAACGCGGAGATTCGCCGCATTCCAACATCCGCGCCAGCCAATACAGCGCGCCGTCTGGATCCGAATCGCGCAGGCTCTTGATGAAGGCGGAGATGAGATTATAGTGTTCCTCGCCTCCCTTGTCGTAGCGCAAGCTCTTCTTCTGAAGGGCTTCGGCGAGCGCGCGGGCGTCCAGATGGGCAACCCCGTCTTGCCCGGGAGCCGTGTGCAGAACGGCGAATTCCAGCGCGTTGAGCGCCACACGACCGTCCCCGTTGGCGAAAGTGACGAGGTTGCGCATCGCTTCAGCCTCCAGTGCCGCGTGGTATTTCCCCAAGCCTCGGTCCGGGTCACGCAACGCGCTCTGGACGATCCGCTCCAGCGCCTGCTCGGACAGCGGCTGGAGGACGACGACCAGGGACCGTGAGAGCAGCGGACTGACCACCTCGAAGGAGGGATTCTCCGTGGTGGCGCCGATGAGCGTCACCGTGCCGGACTCCACGTGCGGAAGAAAAGCGTCCTGCTGGGCCTTGTTGAACCGATGGATTTCGTCGACGAACAGGATGGTCCGCTGGCCTTTGACCGCGCGTCGCTGCGCGGCGAGCTTGACCACGCGGCGCAGCTCCGGCAGCCCGCTGGTGGCGGCGGAGAACGGTTCGAACTGGGCCTTCGTATGCGCGGCGATCAGGCGCGCAAGCGAAGTCTTGCCCGAACCGGGAGGCCCCCAGAGAATTACCGAGGTAAGGGTGTCCTGCTCAACGGCCAGTCGCAGCGGACGTCCAGGACCGAGGACGTCGTCCTGCCCGACCAGTTCGTCGAGCGAGCGGGGCCGCATGCGGTCCGCCAGCGGACCGAATGAGCCATCCCGTTCTTCCGACTTATCGGAAAAGAGGTCCATGGGGGTCATATAGCAGAGCGGGAAACCGGGCGCAAGGTTGATTGACAAACTCAAGGTGCCTGTGTTACCGATTGGGGCTCGTTGTTCAAGTTCATCTCAACACACATCTCATAGGAGGGAGGATATTGTGGCCGTACAAGAGGCAGCGAAAGAGATCGTAGTGGGCGACATGGCCCCTGATTTTACGTTGAAGGACCAGGACCAGAAGGATGTCACCTTGAGCGGTTTCCGGGGGAAGAAGAACGTCGTGCTGGCGTTTTATCCCTTGGACTGGAGCCCGGTCTGTACCGGCGAAAACAAGTGCCTGACCGACGACTTCCCCAAGTTCGAACAGTTGAACGCCGTCGTGCTCGCCATCAGCACCGATAGCTTCTTCAGTCACAAGGCCTGGGCCGACACGCTGGGGCTGAAGCAGACGCTCCTCGCGGACTTCAACCGGGAGGTGGTCAAGAAGTATGGGCTCTATTTCGAGCCGCTGAACTGCGGCAAACGGGCCACCGTCATCGTGGACAAAAACGGCAAGGCCGCCTACGTCAAGGTCCAGGAGATCAAGGTCGCGCGCGACGACAAGGACATCCTCGAAGCGCTGAAGAAGCTGAACTGACGCATTGGATGATTTGATCGGCAACGTGACGGACGCCACGATTGACGACTACGTGAACAGCCATGCCGCAGTGGTGGTGTTCGGCATCGCCAACTGCGAAGGCTGCGCGTTCATGGACGGCGTCCTCGCCGAGCTCGCCCCGCGCTTCGACGGCCAGGTGCGCTTCGGCAAAGCCAAAATGCACGTGCCTGGGGCCTGCCGGGAAATCAAAAAGAGATTCACGTTTCAAACCTACCCCACAACCCATCTGTACGCGCGGGGCAAGCTCGTCGAGGCGCGGGAAGGAACGGTGGAATCGGCCGACCTGGAACGCGCGATCCAGGTCCTCCTCTTGAAGAGCTAGCCCGGATATTCCGGGCTTAAACTCCGCTGCCGGGTCCGCCCCGTCGGATCAGTTCCAGGAGCTCCTCTCGGGTCTTCTGCTGATTCAGGAACACGCCGTGCATGGAACTGGTCACGGCCACGGCATTGGGCGTCTCCACCCCCCGCATCATCATGCAGAGGTGGCGGGCCTCGATGATGACCGCGACGCCCTGGGGGTTGAGCTTTTCCTGAAGAGTTTCGGCGATCTGCACCGTCAACCGTTCCTGAACCTGTAGACGGCGGCTATAAACCTCTACCAGGCGCGGGATCTTGCTGAGTCCCACGACCCGGTCGTTGGGGATATAGGCGACGTGGCATTTTCCATAAAACGGCAGCAGGTGATGCTCGCACAGACTGAAAAAGTCAATGTCGCGGACCACCACCATCTCGTCGTACTTGACCGCGTAGAGGGCGCCGTTCAGGACCTCATCCACATCCTCCTGATAGCCTTGAGTAAAGAAACGGAACGCTTTGGCAACACGTTCAGGCGTCTTCACCAGGCCTTCGCGTGTCGGGTCCTCGCCCAGGAGGCAGAGGAACTGCTCCACTAGAGCCTGGATTTCAGCGGTCTCCGCTCCCGCCAGATCCTTTTTCCCGTTCACGATACCCGCCCCTCGGACGGTCCGGAATACTCGAAGTGGTTATCCCGGGTTTCGACCAGCCCGATCTTGTGAAGCGTCCCGGCCGGAACGGCTTTCTCCAAGAGATCCCACATCAGCACCACCAGATTCTCCCCCGTCGTCACCCTGCCGGCAAATGCCTCATCAAAGTTGAGGTGCTGATGGTCGAATCGCCGGAGAATCCGCTCTTCCACCGTACGGTCCAAGCGATCCAGATCGGTCACCATCCCCGTTTCAGGAACGACTTCACCCCGGAGAGTGACTTCCAGCGTGTAATTATGGCCGTGTCCGTTGGGATTATTGCACTTCCCGAATACCCGGCGGTTTTCCTCTTCCGACAGCGCCGTCGTGTGCAGACGATGGGCTGCCGCAAACCGATAGCGACGGGTCAAATAGACCTCCGGAGCGCTCCCCACACGTCGTCCTTCGTAATCCACGGAAAGGTCCTCCTCTTCGAAAAGCCGCAAAGTCGTCAGCCAAGCCCCTTGCAATTGCTCCGCGATCTTGTTCCATAAGACCACTGCCAAATTCTCGGTCGTCGGTATGCGTTCCGCAAAATACGGTGTGTCCTCTTGCAGGTTTTTGTGATCAAACTCGACGAGTACCCGCTCCAGAACGCCCTTCAGATCATACAGGTTGACCACCATGCCGGTCACCGGGTCCACGGGACCGGCGACGGTCACCTCCAGTAGGTAGTTATGCCCGTGCCCATGGGGATTATTGCACTTGCCGAAGACGGCCCTATTGCGTTGTTCCGACCAGGCAGGGTTGTGATAGCGGTGAGAGGCGCTGAATTCGAGCCGTTTGGTGAGTCGGACGGTGCTCATGCAGGTCGGGATGCTCTGTCACAAAAGGAAAGGGGCCCGGCGTAGGGGCGTACGGCCGTACGCCCCTACAGGTCCCTTCAGGCGCTTAGGCGCTGAAGGAGCTCCCACAACCGCAGGTCGTCTTCGCCTGCGGGTTTTTGATCGCAAAGCCGGACCCCTGGACGCTATCCACGTAATCCACTTCGGAACCGGACAATAACGGGGCGCTTTGAGAATCCATGATCACCCGCACGCCGCCGACTTCGATGATGGTATCGTCATCCGCTGTCTTCGTCTCGAACGACATACCGTATTGATAGCCATGACACCCGCCGCCTTTGACGTAGACGCGCAGGCCGATGGCGTCCTTTTCCTCCGTCAACAATTCACCGATCTTTTTCTGAGCCATCTCAGTAACCGTGACCATCGTTCACTCCTCCTCCCTTGTTGACTGTGACCACTCCCTAGACCATTATATTACATGCTATAGGTATTCCCAGCAACGGACCCTTCTGAAGTCTTGTCGCTCCATTTCTCCAACGGGACGCGGACGACCACATCACCCAAAATCTTCGCCTGACAGCCCAGTCGGTGGAATGCTTCGGTTAAGTTCTCCCGATCCAACAGGTCTTGCTCGTCAAAGTCAATCTCCGAGAGATTCTCCGCCCCGGTCGCTACCTCGACCCGGCAGGTTGTGCAGGACGCATTGCCGCCGCAGTCGTGAGGCAGGGGGAAACCAAGCGCCTCCGCCGCTTCCAGGATCGAGGTGTTCAATTCCACCTCTCCGGTCAGGCCCTGGGGATGGACGAAGGTGACACGCGGCATTAGGCCACTCCTCCGAGTACAGCAGCCGGTTGAAACGGGCACCGCTTCTGCGCGATGTGCGCTTCAAACTCGTGCCTGAAGAGACGGAGGCTGCTCTCCACAACGACCGAGGCTCCCGTGACCACGGTGCAGTAACCCCGTCCCTTGACAAAGCCGCTGATCTGCAGCAACGAGGCCATATCCTTTTCGGTGCCCTCTCCATCCTCGATCCGTTGGAGCAGTGCAGCCAAGTTGATCGTCCCCATACGGCATGGCGGACACTGCCCGCAGCTCTCGACTTTGAAGAAATTCCCGTACTTGAGCGCCGTCGCCACCATGCACGTCTGGTCGTCTACGACGATCACCCCGGCGGACCCCAGCCCGCTCCCCGCTTTCTTCAACGTTTCAAAGTCCATCGGCGTATCAAGTTGGTCGGCCGTCAGCATGGAAAAGGAGGGCCCGCCCGGGAACACGGCCTTCAGCCCACGGCCTCCTGGAATGCCTCCCCCACAATCATACACGAGTGTCCGGATCGGCGTCCCCATGGGCAACTCATAGACACCCGGCCGATTGACGGCCCCGCTGAGCGAGAAGAGCATGGTCCCCGGGCTTTTCTCGGTTCCGACCTGCTTAAACCATGCCGCTCCCTTGTGAAGCAGGGGAGGAATGTTGCAGAGGGTTTCCACGTTATTGACCAGGGTCGGTTTGCCGTACAACCCAAAATCAGTCGGGTAGAATGGGGGCTTTTGCCGGGGCATGGCGGGGCGGCCTTGCATGGATTCCAGCATGGCGGTCTCCTCCCCGGCCACATAACTGCCCTGCCCTTCCACGAATTCGATGTCGAGGTCCATCCCGGTCCCAAGCACGTTCCGTCCCATGAATCCATGGGCGCGCGCCTGTTCGGCGGCCTTCCGTAGAGTGGCGAGTTCTTCCACATACTCGCTGTTGACATAGACATAGGCCGCCTTGGCCTTGACCGTGTAAGCTGCAATCAACGCTCCTTCCAATAGTTGGTGCGGATTTGTCTTCAGCAAGTACCGATCCTTGAACGTGCCCGGTTCGTGCTCCCCGGCATTACAAACAAAATAGCGCTCCGCGATCCGGTGGTTTAAGACCTTCTCCCATTTGACCGCCGTGGGAAATCCCGCTCCACCACGTCCCCGTAGGCCGGACTGTTTGATCTCCGCAATAATCTCCTCCCGCGACCACTTGGTCGCACAGGTCTTCCAGGCTTCGTACCCCCCCTTGTTGAGATATTCCGTGATCTCCCAGGGGCATGAGCCATATTCCTTTGCGACACGGGCTGTTGGCATCACGAGCTTACACCTCCGACCGATATGGTCGGCTTACTATAGGGGAGGGTTTTCAGTGAAGTCAAGGGCTCTTGGGGGTCTAGGCCTCAATCATGGCCCGGCATGGGCCCTTCGCCCCATGCGATTCTGACCTTTTTGAGCCGCACAAGTCCTTACGGCTTGATGAGGAACCGCCCATAGACGAGGCCGGCCAGAATTCCGCCCAACATCGGACCGATCCAGTACACGATATGATTGTCCCAGTAGCCTGCTGCCAGTCCTGGTCCGAAGGTCCGAGCCGGGTTCATGGAGGCACCGGTCAACGGGCCTCCCATCAGAATATCGCATAAGACCGTGAACCCTATTCCGAACCCCCCGATCGCTTTCCAGGTTCCCCGGGCATCAATCGCAGTGCCGTAGACGACCATCACAAGAAAGAATGTCAAGACGAGCTCCACCAGAATACCGGTCCCCATCGTGACCCCGGACCCTAACCCGGGTGTCCCCAGGTTCACCGGTTTCCACACTGATTCCGGAAACACGCCCAGCAGGAGAAATCCAGCCACCGCACCCCCGACGAGTTGCGACGCGACATAGGCGCCTGCCATCGGACCTGAGATCTTTTCTCCTACCAACGCTCCCACGGTCACCGCCGGGTTGAAATGGCCTCCCGAAATATGGCCCATGGCCGAAATCATCACCGCCAGGACGCACCCGTGAGCGAGGGCGATGCCCACCAAGCCGGCATTGGTGACCTTGCCCTCCATGAGTTGTGCGATGCAGATGGACCCTGCCCCGATGAAACACAACGCAAAGGTCCCGATGGCCTCCGCCACACATGGCTTCAACGCTTTGTCCAT